>NZ_FWWY01000001.1:520641-849766 GCF_900176145.1 Sulfobacillus thermosulfidooxidans DSM 9293
GATGTGAGTCAAGTTGATTTTAAGGGAGTCTTGTCCTTAGGCGAAGAAGCGAGTAAGACACGAGCTCTCAGTGCGATGATTGCGCTCTTGCGTTATGTGACCCAAGAAGCTCCTCAAGACTTTTTGGGACAAGTCACGGAGTTTGTCAATCAAACCGCACCGATTTTAAACAACCCAGATTTGCTTAAGGTACTGCCCGTCTACATCGATCTTCTTGTTCAGCTTCAAAAGAGCGGCCTGTTAGATCGTGTAATGGACGTGGTCACCTATTATCAAGGGCTTGCGCCCTTGCTGAATCTCGGACCCGTCATTCAAAGCGTGTTAGAGTACCTGAATTCGAGCAATTTGGTTGAAAACGTGAAGCAAATTCGCCCGGACAATTTAGCGTTATTAGCTGCGGAAGCCAGTGATCCCGATACCACAGCAGTTTTAGCCGATGCTTTACGGTTGGCCAGATTATTGCGAAACAGTGATATTACAGCGGAATTCACCAGTGACTTTATCAAGATATCAGGTATAATGTTAGATCGCGAATTTTTAGATACCTTGCCTGAGTTGCTTGAAACCGCTGTATTGTTGCGCAAAACCGGCCTCTTAAAGTCACTGCAGCAGGTATTGCTCGCTTTCCCCAGTTTGGCAGCCTTGCCGTGGAATGACTATATTGCAAGTGCTGTCAACACAGCTAATAAATTCGATATCGCAGACATTCTCAAAAAAGTCAAGGAAGCATCGCAAGAGGCAGAAACAAAATCTGCCCATCTTGGCGGTCTCGGCGGTTTGATGCGGCTCATGAAGGATAAAGAGGTTCAAAAGTTGATGCAGTTTGCGGTGAGTTTAGGCAGCAAATTTTTGCCGACAAAATAACCAGACGATAGACCTTATATCCAGCCCAGTTCTTCTGGGCTGGTTTTTTTCTACCTAAAATTGGCATGCCCAATTCGAGAGAAAAACGGGTAAAGAGACCAATGCCCGGTAATAATACCTCCATGTTAGAGAGACGGAGGTGAAAAAATGGCGCGTGGAAGCAACACTGGTAACCGCGCACTCGTGCAAGGCGCCGCCAGGGCGTTGGATCAATTTAAGTACGAAGTGGCCCGGGAACTCGGCTTGCAAGGAGTCGAAGACGGTTATTGGGGAGACATTCCCTCTCGGCAATGTGGTGCAGTAGGAGGCCACATGGTGCGCAAGATGATCGAAATGGCCGAACAGCAAATGGCCGGACGGCGGTAATCGCCAACCGATCTCTTATATGGAATTCATGGGCCTCCTCCTAATTTGAGGAGGTCCCTTTCTTGATTTATCCCTCGGGTTAAATGTCTAGGACAATTTTCCCAAACAAACCGTGCGACTCCATCCTTCGGTGCGCTTCGCTCGCATCCGCTAACGCAAAGGTTTGATCGATTACGGGAATCAATGCCCCGCGCGCAAAAAGCGGAAGAATCCGCGGTAAAATCGCTGAAGATCCCATGTACGCTCCCAAAACCGTAAGTCTCCGCCGGAAAAGTTGGCCGAGTTCGATTTGCACCTTACCTCCACTCGTGCTCCCGACAGAAATCACCGTACCACCCCGCCGCACCATCTCTAAAGACTGCGAAAAGCTTGCTTGTCCTAAGGAATCGACGACAATGTCAGCGCCTTTCGAATGGGTCATGGTTAACACCTCAGGACTAATGGGAAGGGACCCGTCCCAAACGATAACATCGGAAGCGCCCAGTTGTTTTAAGCGTTCCACAAATGTCTGAGAACGAACCACAGCGATTACCCGCATGGCACGTAAACGAGCCAGTTGAAGGGTCGCAAGCCCTAAACCCCCATTGGCTCCCCAGATCACAATAGTTTGTCCCGGTGTCGCTTGTGCACGGGTCAAAAAGTCTTCCGCCGTAACAAAGGGAATACCGATCGACGCCGCCTCAATAAATGTCAAGCCACTAGGCATCGGTACCACATTTTGCACCGGCACCACAATTTGTTCGGCATACGTTCCATCCAGGATACGGTAATGCGGGCAACTATTTTGCTGACCGGAAAGGCAATAGACACACCGGCCACAACTAAGCCCCGGATTAATCACCACTTTTTGACCGACGGCATAATCACGGGCCCCGGGACCTAATGCATCAATCTCACCGGCTCCATCTGATCCGGGAATCAAAGGCTCGGGAAAGGCACCAAAGGCTCCTTGGCGAACCCAGATGTCGCGGTGATTAACTCCCGCTGCACGTAAGCGGACCCGCACTTCCCCAGGACCCGGTTCTGGATTCGCAACGTCTTCATACACTAAGACGGACGGGTCACCTGGCTGATGTATTCGAATGGCATGCACAATAATATCCTCCTAAGTTCTCTCCTGAGTTCTCGCATTCTCTTTCACAATGCTCTATCATATCATGATTGATACTGCGCCCATTTCAATGACCAGGCTAAGCGTCTGGTTTCTTGCCATAACGGATAAGGATGAAAATCAGGTGGAAAGATCGGCCAATCCCAATGAAGGTCCTTGGGCTCTTTCACGTAATCTAAAAAGGTTAAGGGCAACGATACGGCCCCGACTGGGGTACTGAAGTGGTAAATTGCCGAGGCGGCCCACTCTTCAATCGCTAAATCTCTTGCCGTCCGCACCAGGGCAGGGAGTCTCCCCGTTTCGAGAACCTGATCCACAATTTCATGGGCACTTTGTCGGAGCAGTTTCTCGCCTAGCAGACTCATTTCTTGTCCATTAAATAGTCTTTGAGATCCCCATTGCGCGGGAGCTTTCACGTGTGGCAACCTCTGCCCAGGAGTTGCCCCCGTCATCAATAGGGCTAAGGCCACAACCATGTCCGCGGCGCTGTAACTTTGATCATGAATGATGGCAGGACCCAATCCATAACGCGTGATGATCGTTAAAAGGGTTTGAGGATCAGACAATGCCGGGGGTGTAAGCGGTTGAATACGGCCGCTTAATGATGCAATATCAATCCATTCGATGCCAGCAATTTGGCGAATATGGCGAATATATTGCCGGAATCCTTCATAGGCTTCATGACGGTCCTGGATACAGCGTAGAGGGGCTTTTCGCAAAGTAGCATTGGTCGCCCCCAATTCAAAATTCACCGCATCCCAAAACTTCGTAGTCACCAGTTCGGTAGGATGAACCATAACCATAAACGCGTCTTGTGGCGCCAAGTCCTGTGGCGCCTGTTCGATTAACTGGATCGCCTCATCCAAATTGTCCGGTAACTTCATCGCAAAAGGCTTAGGATTTAGGACCGGCAACGACCAGTGGACAATATCTTCTATCCACATGGGTTGTCTTGCCGTATCTAAGTAACTATTCCAGCTGTCACTAAAAAAAATCGGCATGTTTAGCAAAGACAATGCATCCACAGCTTGAGGAACCCAATTACCGCCGGGTTGTGTGAAATATACGGGAGACTTGATAAGGTCCTTGACCATATCAATTCCCACTTTTTCCCGGGCAATGAATCGGGCCACGCCGTCCTCGTAATCGAGTTCGGCCATTTCCTCGGCAATGGTAGGATGTTCGCTGTGACTCGTTGAGTGAAATCCCACGCTATTTTTTTGTGCCAATCGCTCTAAAGTTTTCATTTGATGATGCGCAAACAGACTTTGTGCTTTTTTGCCGACAATGCCGTAACTGGCGGGCATTTGATATTCATCCATGACGTCCAACACAAACTCCAAGGCTTCGTCCGATTCCTCAGTCACAAAATCTTCAATATCAAATCGTATTAAGCCATATAACGTCATACTCCGCATCCTTTCGAACACAGTGACCAAGCCATTTGACGATAGATCAGAGCATAAGCCTGGGCCTCGTGAGAGGGCAAATGCCTCGATAAAATCCGCAGACGCGCATTTTTCCGCATCTCATCGGCCTCTTGGGGATGATCGAGGGTCAAACGGAACGCCGCAATCAATTCTTCCGGGGTGTCGAACAACAACCCCGTTTTCCCATCCTCGATGAGATACCGGTTCCCATGAATATTGCTGGCGACGATCAAAGCACCACAACTCATGGCCTCCATGAGCGCGTTAGAGACGCCTTCGATCCGACTCGTATTCAAAACAATGGTGGCCCGTTGGTACCATGTCCCCATCTGCTCCTTCGGCACTTCGCCCATCACCTGCACCCACGGTTTATCCTGGGCGGCTTGCACTACCCGTTCCCATTCTTCCCCATCACGCACCGGTCCTAATATGGCGAGCTGAAAATCGATCCCCAGGGTCTTACGGGCGGATTGTACGAGGTCGATCGCCCAGGCACTGCGTTTCACCGGGCGAATCCCGCCAGCCATCACGACTAAGGGGGGCCAATCCCGCGTTTGAGACGAATCCGCGGGGCAGAACATCGTTTCATCCACCGACGGCGGGATCACCTGCACGCGGTGCTCCCACGCGGGAGCATCCGCCAACAACCGTTTACGGGCATTGGGCGTAAACACCACCTGATGGTGCAAGGATGACAGGGTGTGGCGAATCGGCCCGGGATCTTTCGCCCAATCTCCCCATAAGTCGGTTCCGGTCCACGTGACCACGATTTTTTCAGGGTCAATGCCCTGGTGGAGTAATCGTTGTCCCACTTGCACCGCATTCCAGGCATGATACACGTCATAGTCCCCAGATGGGGATGATAACGTTCGACGTGTGCGTTAAGACCTAAGTGGTTGAGACCACGTTGCAGGCGTTCAGCCGACACAAAATTCCCCCCCGTAACGGGGGTATCAGGCGGCACAATTAAACCGATTTTCATCAGGCTTTCGTCCTTTCTCGTCTGTTACCCAATGCGTGTGCCATTAGGAACCGGACAATCGACATTTAATAAGATGACATCCGTGTCACTGAGCATAGCGCCTAAAATGAGCACTTCGGACCTGACCCCCGCCACCTTTTTAGGAGGGAGATTCAAGACGGCAATGACTTGTCTTCCTACCAAATCGCCAGGATGATACCGCACGGTAAGTTGGGCAGAAGACTCTTTTATTCCGAGAGGACCAAAATCAACAGTGATATGATATGCAGGTTTTTTTGCTTTGGGATTCAGTTCAGCGCGAAGAATAGTTCCCACATAGAGTCCAACTTGAAAAAATTGTTCTGGAGAAATTGGTGTTAACTCTTCGATGATATTCACCCCTATTGAATAGGCGGATTCACGTCGTCCCCCACCTTAAAACTGTCAACGGACATCGTGCGGAAAATATAATCGCCTTATCACTTGTTTTTCCCTGGCAATGGCATTAACCGGCTTAGAGAGTCTCGACATTTCAATCAGTATCTTTTCGTCATCATCCCATAAAAACAGGGCACTGTCTTTATCCTCACTATTTTCGGCTCCTAAATAATAATCATAGTAAACTGTACCCGTTTCGTCGACCGCCAAATAATATGCAGGATCATAGCCATGTGATTGCACTTGAACCCTCAGTTTCTGATAGGTGTCCATATCATGGTCAGGATATTCCATGTACGTAAAAAGATGACGGTTTAGAAATCGTCGGCATAGGTCTTTCAAAATGGGATCCGAACTGTCCTGCCAAACATTGAAAGCATTAAACAATACGGTATCATCTAAGGCAAAATAGCTGTCTAAACGAAGGGATTGCGTAAACAATTCAGCTAAAGCGGGATGAGGCATGGGCGGTTCTTGACCACCTGCAACCAGATCTTTAACCCGCTTTAAAATGGCTTTCAAAATCACCTCAGCTGAACGTGACACGGGATGGAAATAGACTTGCCAATACATAAAATATCGGGCAAGCAAATAGGCTTCAACCGTATGTAATCCCGAACGCTTGACCACAATTCTGCCGCCTAAAGGCCGCATCACACGAATAATGCGGGCTAAATCAAACTTGCCATAATCGACCCCTGTAAAAATGGAATCCCGCATCAAATAGTCTAAACGGTCCGCATCTAGCTGACCACTGACCAACGACACGACCAACTTTTGAGGATGTGTCTTATTAATGACAGAAGCCACCTGAGAAGGCAGCTCTGGGTCGATTTGTGCTAATACTTGATGAACTTCGGTTGTCGGTTCAAGAATAATGCGCTCGCCCCACATTTCATGCCGTAAGCCAATCACTTTTTCTAAGGCGTGAGAAAACGGGGCATGTCCAATGTCATGCAAAAGTCCCGCCACCATAACAAGCTGATTATACTCAGATGGCCACTCATAGGCATTGCGGGCAAAGGATTGGATAATTTGTCTAATCACCTCATAGACCCCTAAGGAATGCGAAAACCGACTATGTTCACCCCCGGGATAGGTAACATAGGATGTGCCCAATTGCCGAATGCGCCTTAGCCGTTGCATTTCTTTGGTATTAATCAAATCCCAAATCAAGGGATCATTCACATAAATATAGCCATGAACCGGATCTTTAAAGACTTTTTCCTCATCTAACATGGCCTTCACCGCCTTTATCTGGCTATTGTGCAGTTCATGGATTCATCCCCCTTGATAGGGATCTATTTTTTGCGCCATTGACGAATCACCATCGCAATAGACATTCCGAGCCCTAATAAAATGAGAAACGCTCCAATATCTCCCAAAAAATGTGACCAGGTTGCACTCACGATATGGGCAATGCCCATCAAAATCAATCCCACGGCAATCACAACGGATGATCGCGCCATTTTTCCCGCCGCGCCAAGTCCCACGCCGATGACCCCAACAATCACTTCTAGCCAGCCTGCATTCATGCATCTTCCCCCTTTAATGCTTATTCTACGAAATTTTTCTGGGATTCAGGAAAACATTAACGGAAGAAGGGGCTCACACCCTTCGAATCCGCTTCACATATCATGACCATGATTCGCTTGAGGAGCGTGATAGAATGCAAAGACCATACATGACGACATTCAATGCGCGAAAACGAGCCCTGATCCTTCGCCGCCTCTTCCTCTGGATTTTGGCTATTGGTCCCGGTGTCATTGGCATGGTAGCCGACAATGATGCCGGAGGAATGTTGTCATATCTCGTTACCGGTTCACAAGATCATTTGCAGTGGTTTTTGCCAGCGCTTTTTGTCATGGCCCCACTCACTTATGTCATTCAAGAATTGGCCCTTCGTGTGGCGCTCGCCACGCGACTGCCCTATAGTCAAATCATTTCGCGTAAATTTGGCCAGACAATCGCCAAATTCAATGCGCTAGTGCTGCATGGCCTGAATATGATGATTTTAGTCACCGAATTTATCGGCATGACCTCGGCACTCACCCTGCTCGGTGTGCCATGGACCTTAGGTCTCATTGTATCTTTAATATTAGTCCTTGGTGTGACGTCTTTTCGACGATACCGGCAAATGGAACGGCTGTTACTAATCTTAGCTGTCGCAAATCTCGCATTTATTCCGTCCTTGATGACGCTGCATCCCAGTGTGCATAGTTGGCGTAGTGCGTTTTCGGGTTCATTTACCGGGGAAACGGCGTTTCTTTTGTTATCCTTGGCCGGCAATGCCATTGCCCCTTGGATGATCTTTTGGCAACAAAACGCGGTCTGGGCAGGTAATGTTCAAAACTTAACCTCTGGTCGCAAAGATATTCGCTTGGGCATTATCGTGCAAGTGTTCATGGCGACCGTCGTGATGCTCATTGGCGCCTTTGCAGCCCATGCCGCCGTCACGGGCAGGAATCCTTTATTATGGCTACAACATTATGGGGGCACCACCGCCGCTGCTTTATTTGCGATCGGACTTTTTGATGCAGGATTTTTGGCCGCATCCACAATTTCCATCTCCTCCGCGTGGATGGTGCAAGAAGCCTTTGCTGATAAATTGCATGACCGGAGTCAAAGTCCGACACAAGGTCCCTATGCCGCGCTACACATTGCGACGGTGTCTGTTGCGGCTCTGGTTGTGTTGTTACCCCATTTATCGGCCGCTCGGATTGCCTTATGGGCTCAAGCTTTGGGTGCCTTGTGGATGCCTATTAGTTTACTGATGCTTGGGATCATTGCCTCCGATCGCCGTCTCATGGGCACCATGGTCATGCACCGTCAGCGCCAAATCATTTTGACTGGCACCATTTTCATCTTTGTTCTCTTAGCATTCTGCACATTTGTTGGGTAATACCTCATGCTTAAAGCGTACAAATCATGACCTCATTGTTCTCGTCACGACGCTCACGGTTCGTTATGATATTCGTGTGAGTTAAAGCATCTTATCAAGAAAGAGGGAGTCTTATTGTCTTTCAACCTGATCCCTGATTCCCTGAATATGGATACTCACGCATATCAGCACAGTGATCTTCCCCATCAAGTGTCCACCGCTTTTGGGGTTACCAGCCCTCCTGTACCATGACGACGGGGAAATCAGCAACATCTCACTTTTTCATTCGCCGCATATTGCTTTGGTTTTTAGCTCTTGGGCCAGGCGTTTTAGGAATGGTAGCCGACAACGATGCGGGAGGCATGTTATCCTACCTGGTTACAGGATCGCATAATCATTTACCATGGTTTGTGCTGGCACTTTTTATCATGGCTCCTATTACTTTTCTCATCCAAGATCTGGCGTTAAAGGTGGCATTAGCCACACATCTTCCCTATAGTCAAATCATTGCGCATAAATTTGGTAGCGGGACCGCTAAATTCAATGCCATCATTCTTCATCTTTTAAACATGATGATTTTAATCACAGAGTTTATCGGCATGACATCCGCCTTGGATTTTTGGGGTGTTCCCTGGAATAGAGGACTCATCGCATCCTTTCTTGTTGTCCTCGCCGTCACCTTGTTTCGACATGTGCGCCAGATGGAACATCTCTTATTAATGTTAGCGGTCGCTAATCTCGCCTTTATTCCCGCTCTTTTCCTGTTACACCCCAGTATTCACACATGGCATAAAGCATTATCCGGTGGGTTTAATCATCATATTCCTTTTCTATTACTGTCCTTGGCCGGAAATGCCATCACCCCATGGATGATTTTTTGGCAGCAAAACGCCGTGTGGGCTGGCAATGTAAAAAACTTATCCTCAGGACAGAAGGACATTCGAACGGGAATCCTCGCTCAAGTGTTCATAGCGACCGTTGTGATCCTCATTGGAGCTTTAGCGGCCCCTGTAGCTGTATCTGGGCGCAATCCCCTCTTGTGGCTTCAACATTATGGGGGCACAACGGTGGCTGGACTCTTCGCTGTAGGACTATTTGATGCGGGATTTCTCGCCGCATCCACCATTTCGGTGTCATCGGCATGGATGGTGCAAGAAGCATTTTCCCAAAAACTCTTAGAGCCCAATACAAGTCCCACTCAAGGTCGATTTTCGATTTTGCACATTGCGACACTCTCTGTCACCGCAGCTGTTGTGTTATCACCGCATTTGCCCACGGCATCATTGGCTTTATGGTCGCAAGCATTAGGTGCTCTTTGGATGCCGATCACATTAGCGATGCTGGGTCTTATTGCCCGCGATCCTCAGATTATGGGACAGATGGTTATGCCCCGTCGCCGTCAATTCTTATTAGGTTCTGTCATATCATTGTTTGTCGGACTCGCCGTCTTCAGTCTTGTGAGTTAAAAGGACATCGAACCACCTAATCCCCATCTTTAGAACTGTAGACGGAAAGTTCCATCGCCGCGATGAGGAATTTTCGCTATGATAATAAAGACAATCAAGGCGTTACACCACACGTACAGGAGAGGATTACATGGCGTCAGGTGAAATCGATACAGTTCTCGCATATTTACAAAACCACCATGAACAATACCGCAAGGAACTGATTCAGTTTTTGCAGATTCCCAGTATCTCGGCCTTGTCCACTCACAAAGAGGACGTTCATAGGGCCGCCACGTGGCTCGCTCACCGTCTTCAAGCGGCAGGTGTTCCCCATGTGCGCATTGAGGAAACCCCGGGTCACCCTATTGTCTTTGGAGAAGTCATAACTGATCCTCATCGACCCACGGTACTCGTTTACGGACATTATGATGTCCAGCCTGTCGATCCCTTGGACCAATGGACGAATCCGCCGTTTTCTCCCACCATCATCGATAACATTTTATATGCCCGGGGTTCCAGTGATGACAAGGGGCAAGTCTATATGCAAGTCATCGCCGCCGAAGCCTGGTTAAAAACAGGAACTCTGCCCGTAAATCTCAAATTTTTATTCGAAGGCGAAGAAGAAATTGGCAGTGTGCACTTGGAGCACTACATCCAAACCCATCAAGAGGAGCTACGAGCTGATCTGGCCGTCATTTCAGACACGCCGATGTTTGCTGCCGGTGTTCCCGCTGTGTGCTATGGCTTGCGCGGTCTCGCCGCTTTAGAAATTCATGTAGAGGGCCCCTATCAAGACTTGCACTCGGGTGTCTTTGGTGGCGCCGTCGCCAATCCTGCGCATGTTCTGGCCCAAATTATCGCCAGCTTGCACGACGATGAAGGGCGTGTCACGGTCCCAGGCTTTTATGATGATGTAGACGGTCTTAGCGAGGAAGAACGAAAAAATTTTGCTGCCTTGCCTTTTGATGAGGAAGAGTTTCGCCAATCAACGGGATCTCCCGCATTATATGGTGAAGCAGGCTACACCACATTAGAGCGAATTTGGACGAGACCGACGCTCGAAGTCAATGGAATGTGGGCGGGCTTTATTGGCGAAGGGCGCAAAACAATCATTCCCCAAAGTGCCCACGCGAAAATATCATGCCGATTAGTCCCCCACCAAGATCCTCAAAAGATTTTGAATCAGGTCAACCAGTTTATCACGGACCAGTGTCCTCCCACCGTCAAATTGCGTATTGATCGCGGTGAGGGGGATCCGGGCACGGTCACTCCGTTAGATCACTTTGCCACGCAAGCAGCGGTCCAAGCTATTCGTGCGGTCTATCATCAAGATGCGGCCTTTATTCGCATGGGAGGCTCAATTCCGGTTGTGGTAACCTTTGACCAAGTCCTTAACATCCCTACGGTGTTATTGGGTTTTGCATTGCCTGATGAAAATTTTCATGCGCCCAATGAACATTTTCATCTCGAAAACTTTGATAAGGGTGCGGAAACAATCGCCACCTTATGGCAAATACTAGGCCAAACGCATCACCACCAAGGAGGAACTCATGTCAATCCCTGAATTTAGCATTGAGGGACTGTCCCAAATTGTTCGCAGTCTAGAGCGCTATGATGAAGCGACATTGACGAATGCTGGGCCCAAGACTCCCACCACACGTCGTGCCACAGAACAACTCATTTGGCGACTCGAAAGCCTGTTATTTCCTTTTGAGCATCCTTGGGAAGAAGCCGTTGAAGCCCAGGGAACCGCCGCCCGTATCGAATTATTGGGACGAATTATTTGGGATTTAGCTCATCAAATTCACCGGGTTGATCCTCATGACTGCACGGGAGATCCCTGCCAGGGATTATGTCGAGCCTTTCACACCGCCATTGAATTTGGCAAACGACTTCCAGACATTCAGGCTCTTTTGTATATGGACGCTGATGCCGCTTACCAAGGAGATCCGGCAGCACGCAATCGATCCGAAGTCATATCCACTTATCCCGGGTTTTATGCCATTATGGTATACAGGTTAGCGCATGAGCTCTTCCGACTAGACGTGCCATTACTGCCCCGGCTCATGACGGAGATTGCTCATAGCCAAACCGGGATCGACATTCATCCCGGAGCGCAAATTGGTTCGAGTTTCTTCATTGACCATGGAACCGGGGTCGTGATTGGCGAAACCACGGAAGTCGGCGATCAAGTCACCTTATATCAGGGAGTGACTCTGGGCGCATTAAATTTTCCTCGGGATGTACAAGGACAAATCATTCGCGGGCAAAAACGGCATCCCACGATTGGGGATCGGGTGGTCATCTATTCCGGTGCGACCATCCTAGGAGGGAATACGGTGATTGGCGCGGGGAGCGTCATTGGAGGCAATGTGTGGCTGACACATAGTGTTCCAGAAAATTCTCGCGTAATCAACCAACCCCAAGTTGATGTCAAAGCGGTCACCCATAAAAATTGAAAATAGGAAGGACCAGTGTGATGCAAACCATTCATGATAATAAACCTGCTCTTTCGACGGGCACAGGGAGCATTTTTGTAGACCTTATATTTTGGCATCCCAAAGACAGCAATGAAGCGCCATTGACCACGTTTCTCGAACAAACCAGACTAGGCGAACGGTCGCAAACGGTCCAATGGCTCAACAAAATCACGGTACGTTTAAGTATGTGGAATGGATATTATTGGTCCGATCTTCCCGCTGAAAAGTGGCCAGAAGCCCAGCGCGACTTGCAAACCTTTATTGCGGAAACCATGCGTCATTATCAAATCCCCAAGGCGGAATATGATACGCGGGCCTTTTCTATCGGACTAGCCAAAAAAGTTCGGCGGCAAAAAGTTCACCTCAATCAGCTGCCATTACAGCAACCCAGGCGCGATAATCCGGTTTGGTGGGTGATTGTTCCGTGATCGCGCTCAAAATGTCTGCCATCGATGCAGCCTATGAGCGTATTCGACCCGTTGTGTACGAGACGCCGCTCATAAAAAATCACAGTTTATCTGAACTTAGCCAGTGTGATTTAGCACTCAAAGCTGAAAATCTTCAACGCACCGGGTCGTTCAAGATTCGCGGAGCATTTAATAAACTGGCATTAATTCACGAGGCGGGCGGCAAAGGGGCCGTGAGTGGATCATCTGGCAATCATGGCGCGGCAGTCGCTTGGGCAGCCCGCTATTTTGGCTTAACTGCTCGCATTGTCGTTCCCACCACCGCCTCCGCTGCCAAAGTTGAGGCCATTAAAGCGTATGGCGCAGATATTGAATTTTGTGGCACGACGAGCCATGAGCGCATTGAACGGGCTAAAGCCATTGCCCAAGAAACCTCTCTCAGCTTTGTGGCCCCTTTTGATGACCCTGAGGTGATGGCAGGGCAGGGTACAATTGGCTTGGAAATTCTGCAACAGATGCCGGAAGTCGAAATCATCGTCGTTCCCATTGGGGGCGGTGGTCTAATCTCAGGAATCGCTACCGCTGTGAAAAGCCAAAGGCCCGATATTCGGATTATTGGTGTCGAGCCGTTAGGCGCTCCCAAAGCCTATGAATCGCGCAAGCATCATCAACGGCGGATTTTGTCGTCCACCGAGACCATTGCTGATGGATTAAAGACCATCTCACTAGGAGAACTAACCTACCCGATTATTGAACATCTGGTCGATGATATTGTGCTGGTCGATGATGATGAAATCCGCCGGGCCATGTCCTTATTGTTAACGCGTCAAAAAATGTTAGCAGAACCCTCGGGAGCCGCAACACTCGCGTATGCCTTACGTAAGCCCGATAGGCTTCATCACCGCAAAACGGTTGTGGTCATTAGTGGCGGAAACATTGATCCAATAAATCTTTGTGAGCTCTTAACACACCCGCATTAAAAATCAGTCATCAATAGAACCTGCCAAGGACATGCCACGCGAATTCACGCCTGGGATGTCCTTGCCGCTCTTCCTCAGACTTGCCTCCCATGTTCTGTCGCAGGCGCTTATGCGTGTACCCGCCATAACCGATATTGGACGGCCTTTTTACGTTTTCGAAGGTCGTCTTCTGTGTTTACCTCTATCACAAGTGAAACCCTTTTGTTCCCTGTGCGGCAATACATAGATCTCCCAGGTTTTGGGTAACCTAAGTCACGGTACCTAGAGGAAATCAAGGGCGGAGCCGAACGTCCAAAAAGGAGACCTGGAACAATGGATGAGCAGCAACATGTTTGTGCCTGTGGCGAAATCGCCCACTATGAATGTCGCGATTGCCAACAACCGTTGTGCACAGAACATACTTGCAGCAGTTGTGGCCGCTGTGAAGCGGATTGTATTTGCCACTTATTATGGTGGACGCCGGATTTGTTTATTTAACACTGGTTTTCAACATTCCGAAAACAGTTGACAGAAAGCCATAAGCCATATGGGTTGTCTTCATGTTACGATTTTCACATAAGAACATATACCTAAACAAAAGGAGGGGATCGTAGATGTTAGCCTTTGTGAAAAATTTCACGCCAAACTGGTTTACCGTAGGCATGGGGACAGGTATTACCGCTTTGGGCGCATACCTTTATCCCGGCGGTCCCCTATGGCTCAAGGATTTGGGTACAGGGCTGTGGATATTAAACACCGTGATTGTGGGAGTCCTTTTACTACTCATGTTGTTGCGTTGGATCTTTAATTGGAAGGGATCTATTGCTATTTTGCATGACCCTATTCAATCGATGTTTTTAGGAGCTGTCCCGATGGCTTTGACCACGGTCATTAACGGATTCATTGATATGGGTCAACGCTTAATTGGACATGAAGCCCTGACCATCGCCATGGTCTTGCTCGTGATCAATGTGTTAATGGCGCTGGGATCAGGCATTGTTGTTCCCTTTATGATGTTCATTTCTCACGATCACCGCTTAGATAAACTGACGGGAATATGGTTGATGCCCGTTGTGCCCGCTGAAGTGGCCGCAGCCAGTGGAGGATTACTCCTTCCCTATCTCACCAATGTGGCGGCCCAAAAAACCTTGATGGTCATTAGTTTAGGGTTGTGGGCCTTAAGCGTTCCCTTAGCATTTTTGATGCTCGGATTTTTATTCTTGCGCTTAGCGGTTCACAAATTGCCCCCTAAGGAAATGGCGATTTCCACGTGGATTTCTTTGGGCACGTTAGGCACCGGCATTATGGGGCTCATCGGATTAGGAAAATCCTTACCCATTTTATTTGGCTCTTTAGGGCACGCTATGGATGGTGCCGCCGTCCTTGGTTCGTTTGCTCTGTGGGGCTTTGGTTTATGGTGGTTGACCTTAAGCATTCTCATCACCATTTACTATGCACACAAAGGATTGCCCTTCAATTTAGGGTGGTGGGGATTAACCTTCCCCTTGGGCGTTTTTACTGGTGGAACGGATATGCTCTATGACCAGATGCATGTTGGGCTCATCGCTTTCTTTGCTCACCTGTTTTATGTCTTGCTTGCCGTTTTTTGGACCCTGGTCGCGGTCAAGACGACGGGCGGAGTCCTCACGGGTCGTTTGACTCTGACTGGCGCCCCCAAGCCTACGCCGATGCCCACAAAGACGGCCGTAAGTTAAAGGCTCGAGCACAACTCTCGAGCCTTCGGCTTGAAGGTTTGTCGACAATCTTTTACGATCAGACAGTACAAGTCAAAGATATGTCGACACAAATTCAGGCAGGTGAATGCATGACAGGGGTAACGATAGTGATTCCCGTCTGGTACGGAAGGGATTTTCTCAGTCGATGTTTAGAAAGTGTGCGCCAGCAAGAAAAGGTCCCATATCCTATTCAGGTCATCGTGGTAGAAGACGGAACTCCGGAACATTATATGGCGGAAGACATTGCATATCGTTACCATGCCGAATATCATTATATTCCCAAAAATCAAGGGGTGGCTCACGCGAGGCGTTTTGGAGCCAACCTTTCTGTATTTGATGACGGTTTTCTCGCTTTTTTAGACCAGGATGATTATTGGTATCCAACGTTTTTAACCGTCATGATTGATGCGCTGTCCCGCCATCTTGATCGGGGTTTTGCCGTAGCGAATGCCGATATCGTCTTTTCGTCTGGAAGAAAATATCAATTGTACCAAACCAAATTTCCGTCTCTCAGGTTGCAGGACTTAAAAATGTTTAACCATATCGTCACCCCATCACAAGTCCTTATGCGACTTCAGGCTTTTAGGCAGATTCACTGGACAGGGGAGCTGAAAACGCCAGGTGCTGATGATTGGCTGTTGTGGTTGTCGTTAAGTAGTCAGGGATTTCCCGGAATTTTCGTCCCCAAGACATTAATCGCCTATTTGGAACACGAAGGGGGAGCCCATCAAAATATTTCAAAAATGCGACAAAGCGAAGCCAGTGTTGTTGAGGACTGGTTTCCCCAATTAGGATTTTCCAAATGGGATCAAAGACGGTATTGGGCTGGGGTTGAAATCGAACGCGCCTTACATCACGCCTATCAAAAAGATTGGGGACAATTTATTCGTCGCCTCACTCTCACCACAATAAAAGATCCGACGGCCGCATTGTCAGCAGCATGGTACCGGATTGAGCGAAAGTTAAAGCACTGGGTTTAACGACAAAAATAAAGGAGGCAGAGACCTTTGGACAATCGGTTATTAGTATTTTTGGCGACAGCACGGGAAGGACATATTACGGGTGCTGCCCGGTTATTGAATTTATCTGTCTCTGCAGCCTCCCACCAAATCGCCCAACTCGAACTGGAATTTAGCACCCCTTTATTCGTGCGGGGTAACCGCGGGATGCGTCTCACCCCGGCTGGCGAAACCTTATTCGCTTATGCCAATCAAATCGAAGCCCTATGGCAAACGGCCTACCGAGAAGTTAGACAGACTGCAGAAGGCGAGCAATGGGTCCATGTTGCCGCATCCCATACTGTCACCGAGTTCTTCTTACCCGAACCGTTAGGACAATTTCGGCGCACTCATCCCGCAGTCCATATTCATTTGACCATGGCGAACAGTACCGAAGTGATTAGTCAGGTGGAAACCGGACGCGTAGATTTTGGCATTGCTGAAGGGCGTGTGGGACACCGAAATCTAAAAGTGACCAATTTATGGCAAGATCAACTCGGGTTGATTGTGGCAAGTCACCATCCTTTAGCCACGCGCACCGCGGTAACGGTTAAGGATCTGGAGTCCGTCGACCTCATTCTGCGTGAAGAGGGTTCTGGAACCCGTAGTATTTTGGACCAAGCCTTGGCTCACCATGGACTAGGTGTTTCCAATCTTCGCGTCACCGCCGAATTATCGTCGATTCGGGCCATCTTAGATCTCGTACGCAATAACATTGGGTGTTCGGTCATGTCGTGGATGATTGCGCGCAACATGCCCGATATCACCTTTTTGCCGATTGAGGACTTGCAATTGACGCGGCGCATTCATTTGATTCGCCGGCCCACGAATGAAGGACGCAGTGCCATGGAACACCTCATTGATCAATTAGTGCGCGCAGCTCGGGAATTTAATTTAAGCCCCCGGCAGGATCTGGACCCCATCAACGAATAACCTCTAGCAAGCGAAATGGCCCGGGATCGGCCCCATCTGTTGTCGCCGTTAAGGCACAGGATGCCAAAGGGCCAATAACACGGCGACTATAGCACCATACACCAGCCAGCTCAAATATGCCGGGGTCGATCCTGATTGGGTCTTTCGCACTTGTCCTGCAATATACCGAACCAATTTCAACAAGGGCAAATAGCCCTGTTCTTCTAATCGGTAAATAATGGTGTGACGATAGAACCGGACGCCTCCTTTGTCATAGCGTTGCCGCTTAAGACCAAAGAATCCTTGAAACGCCAATCGCAAGGGATGGACAAATCCTTCTGCCGTAAAACTCTTTTGGGCATTGTAATCCTGAGCCCCCCCTGTCCACGGCTCAACCAAACGGACAGCCTTCCCTTTACGCATAAAATGACGAATGAGGGCCACAATTCCCGCCAACACAATGCCCATTAACAAGAGCACATAGGGATCGCCCACCGAAAATCCTTGTGGAAAGAATATCGTTCCGGGGGCTCCCGGGGCCTTCACCAAATCTCCTCCGATATGAACCAAAAGCGGTACAGCCTTGGGATCAATAAGGAGCGGGGCAATCACAGATTGGCCATTGTTGCCAAAAATCTGCGAGCCTTGAAGATTTAACCACGGAATCAGCCAAGGAACCCCGGGCCCTGCAATCAAGACAGGTAAAAGCGCAATGACATAACCTACAACCTGTGTCGGTCGAAGTTTTTGCGCGGGTCGTTCAACTAGACGTGGAGCGCGACGTTTAGGTCCAAGAAACACAAACCCAAACCAGCGGATATACGTTCCTACCCCGACCGCACTGGCTAAGGCTAAAAAGATACCCGCCAGCAAGAACAGCAAGTGAATATTACGCAGAGCCAAAGTGGTCCCGAGCGGTTTTAAAATGGATTCCAACAGGAGCCATTCCCCCACAAATCCTCCCAGAGGAGGTACTGCCGCCAAGGTGCCTACCGCCACCGCCGCGGCCAAACTCAACTTGGGCCGGTCATGGGCTATTCCGCCCAATCCATCAATCGTATGGGCAATGGGTTCGGTTTCTTCTGTAATCGAAAACAAGACAAACTTTGCTCCAGCATGCATAATCAGCAAGATCATGGCCGCATCCCATGCCAATGTCGAAACCAAGGACTGGGGATTAGCCGCTTGCGCAATGTTCCAAATGCCCAAAGCGGAAAAGACCAGACCCAAGATTTCTAAGGTGGAATACGCCAAAATTTGTTTAACATGTCGGGAGACAATACTATATAACGCGGCCACAAACGCTCCGGTCGTCCCTAAAATGAGCAAAATAATGCCCCAGCCTATGCCTGGATGGACCACATTTTCCACGGCTAAAATCCCTAAGACCGCCAGGGCCGTAAACACCCCCGAGAAAAGCCCGGCCACCGGTCCTGGAGCTTCAGGTTCTGCTAGAGGCATCCAAATCATTACGGGGAATAACCCAGCTTTAACTCCAAATGCCAGCAAGACAAGAACCATGATGACCAGTTTGACGGCACTTGGCATGTGGGACGCTTCATGAGCTAACACCCGAAAATTGTCAGCGACAAACGATAGGGCGGCCCCATGATGTACCATGATCAGTCCCATGGCGAAAAGCAGTAGCAAACCTCCCATTTCCGACAAAATGAGTAAAACCCACCCCGCGTTCCAGAGTTTTCGGGACCGACGTGTCGTCACCAGCCCTAAATAGGAGCTTAAAGAAATAGCTTCTAATCCGAGCAGCAAGCTAAGCCCCCCGCCAGCCAGCAAGAAGAACCCCATACTGGAGGCCATTGGCACCAGGGCCCACAAGATCCGGGTTTCTGTAAGTGTCTTCCGAATAAGGAGCCAAGTTGCGCCTAACAACACCCCGCTTAAGATGCTCCATAGATCCGCCATAGGTAAGGGTGCAAAGTGAAGGGGCGGAAAGGGTGTAGGCAAACTGGCGATGCCTGGGATTAAGGCATTTTGACTTATCATCCATCCCATCACCACAAGCCCCAAACTCGCCAACAAGACTTCCGCTCGTAATAGCGCTCGCGTCGCACTTTGGCCGATCACGCTGATAAGCCCGGCGGATAGGGGGCCGACAAGTCCTAACACAATCCACAGTTCACCCCAAAGCGCTGCGTTCATTCTGATTCTCTCCTTGTTGAATCGGATAGGTTTCCACAGCCTGTAATAGTCCTTGGAGAATATCTGCAGGCGTGGGCGGACATCCGGTAATTTCGACGGTGAGCGGCAGGACATTTTTCAAAGAACCCAGCACATCTGGCGCATGGGCAAACACATGTCCGTTAATGGCACACTGCCCTAAGGCCACGACCCGTTTAGGAGATGGCATCCCTTCAAATACGTGTTGCAGAATCTCAACCATCGGGCGTGTAATCACACCGGTCACAACCAAAATGTCCGCATGACGCGGAGACGGCGTGAAGGAAAAACCAAACCGAGAAAAATCATAGTCCGGACTGGTAAGAAGCTGCAGTTCCGACTCACAGCCGTTACATGATCCTCCATCGACATGACGAATCGCCATGGCACGACGTATTGGAGCTGTTTCGTCATTCAGTGTACCCTGGATATGAATTTCTCCACGCGACACGATGTGGGGATCAGATTGTGCCGGAAATGTGGTGGTTTTGGGACCATGCAGCAAATCGGATAACCAGCGCCAGTAAAACATGTCATCACCTCCCCTATTGATCCCATCCGGCAACACTTAACAAAAAGCTGGCATCAATAATCGGAAAATCTTGTAAAATATTCCCATTCGCCATAGCCGGTGGCACCACATACCAATTTCGTGCCGAGGGGGTCGCCACGGCAACATGCCGAATGATTTCGCCAGAGCCATCTAGCCAGAGTGCATAAGCCAACATGCCGCGGGGCGCTTCGACCATCCCAATCCCAGGTCCTTGGCTTGGGCCTTCCTCAAATACCGTGGAAACGTGAGAATGTCTTGGAGCTACTGGCAATAACCGGCGGATAATATTGACACTCGCCGTTATTTCTCGCGATTTGACCAGAAAACGAGCGTACGCATCCCTTTTGTCTGAAGATGGGATAGCAAAAGAAATTTCATCATAGACCCCATAATCCCAAAGCGAGCGCACATCTACTTTAAGACCCGAGGCCCGTCCTACCGGACCCACGGGCGCAATAAACTGCACGGTCTGTTCAGAAATCGTTCCTGCCCCCACTAAGCGGTCAAGGAATGAGGGGGTATGAAATAAACTGTCGGTAATAGCTTGCGCTTGTTCGCCCACGGCAATAATGGATGCTGACGCCTCATCAGCTACCTGGTTCAAGGCATTTTTGACTAAGGCCCCACGCAAATAGCGGTCACCAAAGAGCTTATAGTTCCATCGAAGAATTTGTTCTTTCAGATGAAGATAATCCATCTGGGCCACCGGCAATCCTGTCGACGACGCCAACAGGGCTAAATCCCCAAGATGAGACGCCAACCGCTCCATTTCCAATGCCACAGAACGGTAAATCTTGGTGCCCTCGTCGACAATTTTTCCCTGGGCATTTTCGACAGCCATCATGAACGCCCATTGATGGGCAAATGATGAGGTGGCTGTCATGCGTTCAATGAGTTCTAAGGCTTGCGGCACCGTTTTCCCGCGACACAATGTCGTAATATGACGGCGCTTATAGCCGTGCTTCAGTGTCAAGTGCACAATTTCATCGCCCATCACAGCGAGGTCATAACGCAAGCTTTCACTCACGTCCCCATGGACAGGTCCCAAGGGATAGGTAAAAATCCCTTTACCACGGACAACCCGCTCGGGATGCGAAGGAGGAACCCAGGTTATCGACGACGGGGTATCGCGCGAAATGTCTTCTTGGAGATGGATCCATTCACCAATTCCTGCGGTAGAAGGCCTAGGAACCTCCCTCGGATGAGAGAGACCCCACCATTCGTATTCTTTAGATCCCGGGTGACGCCCAATTCCCCACAAGATACCGTCCGGACCTGGAGTTAATAACACTAATAAGGTACCGTCGCGTCGGCGCTGAAGAATCTGATCAAGCCATCTTACCGCTTCTTGTTCGCCCCAAATTTGTTCCACTAAAGCTCACTCCCTTCTCACCACGATCTGTTCATGAATTCTTTGGCATCACGACACGAGATGGCGAAGTATAGCGTAAGATGGCGGCCGCATGATGAAACATGTGTGGTAACAGTCCCGGCAAGGCAATGCCACCAATCACGACCAAAACCCCGAGTGTCATGGAGGGAAGAATCAACCGCCATGATTCATGGACACGGTTTTTGCGCGATTCACCTGGGGTAAATAGCCACCGCGGCATTTTTAAGGTAATCCCCCCAAAAATGGCTAACAAGAGAATGATCGCGACAATGGTGACGACCACGTGGCCCTGGGCAATTCCCCCCATTAAAATGAGCCATTCACTCCAAAAAGGAGCGAAGGGCGGCAAGCCCACAATCCCGGTTGCCCCTAAGGCCAATAATCCGCCCGTATACGGTGAGCTTTCTAATAATCCGGACGTGTCAGGTAGGCTCGACACGCCATGATAATAGAGCCGGACAGTCCCCGCGTTATAAAACAACAACGTTTTATTAATGGCATGGGTCCAAACATGCAGTAATGCTCCTAAGACTCCTAATCCCCCAAACCCCAAGCCTAGGGCAATAAGACCGATATGCTCGATACTCGAATAAGCCCAAAGGCGCTTCAGATCTTTTTGAAAGGCAACAAAACTAGCCGCGATAATCAATGATAACAAGCCCAAAATCCATAGCAAATCATGGGGCCAAGCCGCTGGAACAGCACCGGATGAAAGCGAAAACAATCGATCAAGAATTAAGACAGCCCCAGCTAACTTAACTCCGGATAATAGGGCCGATACAGGAGCCGGGGCTTCACTGTGCGCATCCGGCAACCATGTGTGAAAGGGCGCTAATCCTGCTTTGGCCCCATAGCCGACGGCAGCTAAAATAATGCCGGCCAAGACCATGGTCGAGTTGATGGGCAAAGATGTTGAAGCAGGCATCAACCCCCAAGTGCCCAAGTTTCTCGCGCTTCCCACGAGAATCAAAATGGTTCCGAGCAGACCAGCTAGTCCCCCGCTCTCTGTCACCACCAGATACCGCCAGGCCGCTTCAAGCGATGTACGTGTACCTGAGGTTTGCACTAAATAGATAGAGGACAATGTGGCCACCTCTAGCGCTACCCAAAGCAGCAAGTAGTTGGCCAATAACGCCATTGCCATTAATGATCCCACAAAGGTGTAAAGACCTAAGTAATATCCTTTGACACGGCGCTCATCCCAATCATGTAAACCGCTCTCGACCGCGATATAGGGACCGGAAAACCAAATGGCAAAGGCTCCAAACACGGTTGCCGTAATATCAAACCAATAAGCTAAAGCGTCCACTGGTCGAAAGAGGTGCCATAGGGGCATAAACAACGAGGCCATCATCAGCACAATGACGAGCCCATTAAATGTCCGTAGATATTTGACAGGAAGAACCCAACCGATGAGGATAGCTCCCAACAAAATGGCTAGCGGCCAGATGTTTATCCACACGTTCATCCTTTTAATTCCCCCGCTTTTCTGACGTCGACGGAATCATATTGGGCCCGCATCAAGGCCATATAAACGCTCAAAAGTAATGCCATACCAATCGCTACCCCATCAGCCAAGATATCAGGGATCAGGGGAAATGCACTCACTAACACAATAGCCAGCGTACTGGTAATGACCTCAAAATTTAACAGTCCCCAGGCTTCACTCCAAATTTCATAGCGAAGCGTCATCTGAACAAAAGCCACTAACCATGCGGCCCACAAAATGCCTTGAGTGATGGGATGATCGCCATGGAATTGGTCTCCTAGCAAGAAGCCTAAAATCGTGACGGCCAAACTTATGATTAAGACAAATGCCATGCCAAACCGACTCTGGGCACTGTAATCGCGCTCGACCGCATAAGAACCCGTATGCATCACATAAGGCACGACGATCACTTTGACGAGGACAACCAATACCGCAGAAAACCATAACCCATTTTGATGCAAGCTCTCAGCTAACAACGCCAAGAGAGAGGCCTGCGCTAGGGCGTCCAAACGATATAAAATCCTCGCCGATCGGTTATTTTTGACAAGCATGACGATAACCGTAAAAGCCCACATAAGCGAAGCCGTTAACCGCAGCCACATGCTTAAGGTCATCTTTGCCTTACCTCCTTTCCTTTACACTAAAGACCATGCGGCTGTCACAGCACCAATAATCGCGAGGACAATCGCTGCGGTAATAAAGTCCACATTGCGAATTAACCGCAATTTGGCGAAGCTGACCTCAATGGTGATTAACACGCCCGCAGCGAAAATAAGTTTCACCATGACCCAGAACACCGCTAAAGCTAATGACGATACGGCCAGTGAGCGAGCCAGACCAAATGGGGAGACCAACACATTCATCAAAATGATGGTCAACACCGTGAATTTCATCCAGCCGCCCCATTCATAGAGCATCAAATCCAACCCGCTCGATTCAAATGTCCGTCCGGGATCGATCATGGAAAGCTCTTGTGCCGTCGATGGATTATCGACCGGAATATGACCACTTTCCGCAATTAAAAAGAGGAACCATCCCACGATAATGAGAATATGGGCAGGACTAAATTCCCACGGTGGCGATCCTAACGTTTGATTGACCACAAATGGTATTGTGGCGCCGGCCGCTTGGGCCGCAATAAATACGAGGAGGAGGGCTAAGGGTTCGGTAAATGTCGCAATCAACCGGATCCGGCTCACACCCAAAACGGGATAGACGCTTCCGCTATCGAGTGCGGCAAAGAGTAAGGCAATACCGCCACCGCCCAAAATCATGCCTCCGGCTAACATATCTCCCATCCAAGCAAACGGTAAGGGAAATGTTGTGAGCACTGGGATCAACATGGCCACAATGAGAGGAGCAATAAAGTAGAAGACTGGTGCCCATTCTGAGACCCATGATGTTTGGGTGGTCCGGATGGTCTCTTTATGCATCCATTTCCGCAAATCACGGTAAGGCTGCCAAATGGGCGGCCCATAACGTCCAGCCAACCGCGCTTTGTAACGATCCATAATCCCTTTAAGAAGAGGCGAAAAACCCAAAACAAAAAGAACTTGTATGAGTTGGGCCACATATTCATTGACCAAGCTATCATCCTCCCTAGATGGGGACAGCGATAAAAGGCAACAATAAATCCTGCCAGGACATTAAATCTGGCAGGAGTCATTATCCGCACTATGCACGGAGGTTCTGGACCTAGGGTCCAAGGCGGAATCCATCGCCTGGTGTTTAATTGACCAATTACTGAGAATTATCGCGATCGATGTGTGGATCGTTTGTCTGATTGTGAGTATATTTCACCACTTTCACGGGGTCAATAGTAATTAGGCCTGCGTCCACCATCGTATCTAAAACGGGGAGAAACTTTTCTACATACTCTTTACTATCTACAATCTCCACCAGAATCGGCATATCACTGGATAAATCTAATAAGTTCACCGTGTGAATTCTGGATGTCGGACCAAATCCTTCTAACGCGCGCATCACTGTGGCTCCCGCCATACCCATTTCTCGTGCTTTCAACACAATGGCATGGTATAGCGGTTTATGATGCCACCTCGCATCTTCGCCAATGAAAATCCTGAGTCGGAGAGCTTCTCCCGATATTTTCACTGCCATACGGTCTCGTCTCCCTATTTTTTTGCTATTGTATCACATCAGACAATCTTTGGAAAAAAATCAACGAGCCCTATGGCTTTGGAGCTTAGCTCCTTGCCTTAGATCTCAGATCCCTTATTGGTGTGTTGGCTCCAGGTACGATTTTCGTCCCTCGTGTTTGGTTTCTAAGATACGGTAAAAACCCAAATTTCGAGTATGTCCCCAACCGGACGCCTGGATCGCACCGCTTTGAACTATCCGCCATTGCCCCTTAAATTTACCTGCCATATTTTCATCTTGCCATGAACATGGTCTAAGAGAACGTCGTTCATGAAAAGAACGGGTAACCACATACCCCGCCATCATTGCGTCCACAGGCAGTGAAAGCGCTCAACGCCCGGATATTTCTCACCTAGGGAGGAAATTACAAATCCGCAGCGACGGTAAAAATCCACCGTATCCCCATCCGTTTCCGCCATGACGCGGTTCAATTGTTCCCTTTTCACCACCTCGGCAATAAGGAATCGTCCCCACCCTTGGTGACGAAAAATTTTTTCTACGGCGATATGGAGAATTTGTCCTGAAAAATCCGGGAGATGTTTGATGCCAATCACTGCTGCCACCTGGGTCCCTTCACATAATACATATAATGAAGCGACAGAGGGGGTATAAACTTCGGCAATTAGCCTCTCAAGATGGTCTGGTTTGGGATTGCCTACGGCATAGGCTAGCACGTTTAGCAATGAGTCTTTTGCGATATAAGGGTCAGGATATAAGGTTAAGTACATGAATGGGCTCCTGATCTGTTATTTATGGCATCAGAATAGCATAATGATATAAAAAAACACCTACCGGAAGGTAGGTGCGATGCGAGTTAACTAATAAGCCGAGTTCTGTCGAGGATGACCATTTATCTTGGACGCCAGTTACCTGACGCCTCCAGCGACCTACCCGGACAGTCAGCGAGCAACCTCATCCTGCCCCTATTCGGTCTTGCTGCGGGTGGGGTTTACCAAGCAAGTCAGTCACCTGACTTCTGGTGCGCTCTTACCGCACCGTTTCATCCTTACCAAGAGTAACCTTGGCGGTTTGTTTTCTGTGGCACTTTCCTTAGGGTCGCCCCCACTGGACGTTATCCAGCACCCTGCTCTATGCAGCTCGGACTTTCCTCAGATGCCACCTTTCGGATTAGCACCCGCGGTCATCTTGTTAGCTCGCACTTTGGATGTTTATTATCACGCCAAACGGTTCGTTCGTCAACTGATGGTTAATGGGATGGTTGTCACAATTTGCTTCGAAGATCTTCCATGGCCTTCACAGCCAATCGATCGGCCATTTCATTATATTCATTCCCCGCATGACCTTTGACTTTAGTCCAATTCACCTGTCGATCTTTAACTAAATCAAGCATCTGGCGCCATAAATCTTGATTTTCAACGGGTTGCCCTTTGGCATTCTTCCAACCGCGCTTTTCCCAATTCGCAAACCAATTTTGTTTAAAAGCATTAATCACATAGGCCGAGTCGCTAAAAATTGTCACGTCAGCGCCTTTCGGTGTATGTTTTAACGCCTCAATCACCGCTGTCATTTCCATTCGGTTGTTGGTCGTTCGTGGCTCGGCACCGAAATAGGACGGACCGTCAACAAAAACACACGCCCAGCCACCGGGCTGCCCACCAGGCGCTTGATTATTGGCACAAGCGCCATCCGTATAAACCTGATACGTTATTCCCACAGTCTTTTCTTATCTCCCCATAGTTTGTGCAATCCCGGGTATAATAACTCGCCAGGTTGTTTCATGTCGACGACAATGTGATATTCTGCCAATTTTAGACGGCTGGACCAGCTCAGTTTTTCGCAATGGATTGTAGGAGGACGACGATGCATAATAGCATGAATGAGTTCTGGTGTCTCTTCCATAAACCACCATGCCCCATCACCATCTTCATAGGCTTGAGCAAGCCCTAAACGATTTTTCAGGGCAATCCAGTCAAACGCGACCTCTTCGTAGGGATGTGCGGCCAACAACGCATTTTCGACGCGCTCTTGGTACCATTTGGGCACAATCACTTCTAACCGCATTTCCTCTTCAGCATTCAATTGGCCAATCTGTCCTAAAAACGGATGGGTGTCCTCTTCGGGCCAAAATGTTCCTGTCCCTTTGGACGCATAACTACACCGTGAATAATGGCCAATGTGGCCTGCTCCTGCTTGCCATAGCGCTTCTCGAACTGTTTCTAAATGATCAGGTGGAACATATGTCACCAATTTATAATAGGGCTCAATATAGGCTAATGGCCCCACGGCTTTTCCAATATTGAGTTCTTTTAAGGCTCTTAGACGGCTAAAATATCCGATGGTGGGCACAGTTTCGGAAGCGTCTTCCCACATTTTAAGGGTCAAAACACGCCCCGATAACCCGGCTTTGTTCAGGCTAAACTCGACGTCCTCGTATCCTGCATCAAGGAACGAGGATGCCGGTAAATACTTAATATCTGGCCCAACAAAATCCTGAATTTGCTCGTTCGAGATCATGATATAACTCCCGTTAAATACTGCTTTTCGCGTTGCCAAGCCTCAAGCTGTGGAGTATCCAAAGAGGCATGATCGATATACTGATTTAACTGGATCACACGTGCTTTGACTAAGCTCTGAAATAAAGGACTATGTTGAAATTCTGTCGGCACCCAAAAAAACGGGGACCGGTCATCAAGATCGTTGTGGGCTGCTCTTTGGACCAACCACATCCCATAGATCTTTCCGTGTTCCTTAACCAGTTCAGCGCGTTGAATGAACCAATTATTCTCCAATAAGTACCGACGAAGAAGAAACAAACCCTGCATTGGTTGTACGATAAAAGCTGGAATGGCGCGGCTTTCATAGTCCTGGTGCAGAATGTGTTGAATAGTTCTGGGCCCCATTCCTGCAATCACGGCGACATCGATGGATATTGGCAAAGCGAGTAACGGGACGATTCCATCACCTAAAACCGGGGTGATGCGGGGAAAAAATGACCGGGTATAAGAGGTAAGCTGCTGCCACCCTTTTAGCGTTTTTTCGGTAGCATAAACTTGTTGTCCCTGTTCGGCGAGAGCCCGGGCCAAACGTCCTTGCCCCGCACCGACATCCGCGACGACCGCAAACGATTTACACCAGTCCCGAATGATTGCTAGTCTTTTCTCTAACGGCGCCATCGTTCTGCCCTCCTTGGCTTCGACGAGAGGACAGCTGATCGTAGCATTCCAAGCACAGTGCTGTATAATTCCTTTCGCCCACCATGACCTGTTCTCGACTGTCATTAAGCCGGTATGATATCATAGCGGGATTATGGCATAAGGAACACTGTGCATGCAATTTAATAATGTTATCAGCTACACACAGAAGATCCCCCATCGGTCCAAACGGATTTTCATTGGAGTCCATATCAAGACCCGCAATGGCCACATGCCGTCCTTGATGTCGCCAAACACGCACCACGTCAACAATATGTCGTGAAAAAAATTGCGTTTCATCGATAGCAATAACATCTGCCTGATATTTTTGCACAATATCATGAAAACCCAATCCCTGTGTGTCCACCGCAAACACAGGCACATGAGTGAGACTCGTATTGACGATCCGTCTTTGAATATCGCGTTCACTCTGCCGATTAGCCATATGGGGATAAAAAATGACGGTCGCATAACCAGCTGTTATCGCTTGTTCCACATAATGGATTAACTGCTCGGATTTACCGGAAAACATCCCGCCAGTTATGACGGTTATTGTGCCTGCCAAAAACCATTGCCTCCTTATGTCTTTCTTCTTAACAATACTGGATTGGTCGCTTCATTCCTTCTGCATTTTGCTGATCTTTTGCCCAGCAAATTCTTAATCCTAGGACTTGACGGCGTGCGACAAGGCTGCTATTATACTTGATGTCGGCATTCCTCGATAGCTCAATTGGTAGAGCACCCGGCTGTTAACCGGGTGGTTGCAGGTTCGAGTCCTGCTCGGGGAGCCATTTTTTTGGGCCCATAGCTCAGTGGTAGAGCTGCCGGCTCATAACCGGTTGGTCGGAGGTTCGAATCCTTCTGGGCCCACCAGTTGACGGAACATAAACCGGTTTTATATAATACAAGTCTAAGGGCGCGTAGCTCAGTGGTAGAGCGCTTGCTTCACACGCAAGAGGTCACAGGTTCGATACCTGTCGTGCCCACCATTTTACAAAACGCCGTATTTTAGGCGGTTTTTTTATATCTGTATTTCCTCGTTTAATCTGCATCAACAGGCATATTCTTTATCACCATGGTGTCTTTCGACTTCTCTCCATAGCAGCCTCAATTCATACTTGTTACATATTGAAGAAAGGACTACCGCTTATCTTCAGTAGTCCCTTTATCTTAGTCAGTAATCCTGTATCGTGTATAGAGATTATAGGAATTAGAAGTTGTTAGCCATGAAGTTTGCAAAGGGAATACCCCAATCTGGAACTTTCCCTTTTGTCCGGAAAAACATTTCTTTATATTGAGCCTTTAATAAAAAGACAACTTCTGAACCGACTTTCAGTTGTTCCATTTTTCCGCCATACCAAGAATCGGAGTTAATAAAGAAAGCCTTTTTATCTCCCATATCGCCAAGACAATTGACAATGAAATGTGGTGGAATATTAGCTTTCGCAGGTTCCATCCGGCCCATGTCCATGGCAATCTGCTTGGCTACCATATCACCCGTAATGTGCGCTAAATAACCCAACTTGGGAACAACAACGGCCGCTGCATCACCACACGCAAAAACATTCTTATACGTCGGATGACGCATCGTCATGTCGGTTAACACAAATCCCTGATCATCAACGATCGGCGTATTTTTCATAAATTCGTGGGGTTGCCAGTCTGGAAAGATAATCTTGAGTTCAGCTTCGATCGATGAGCCGTCTTGTAATTCGACACCGTCTTTAGTCAGTCGACGAATGCCCTGCGCTTTGTTCTTGTAATGCACGCCCGCTTCCGCAGCAAACTTTAAGATGGAAGAAACATTACCAAGACCCGCATCCTCAGCGATAGTGTCTCCTGGCGTAAACACGGTAATTTTATCAGGATTCCCTAACCCATGGTTTTTAAGCCACGTTGCCATGGAAAATACCATTTCTACGGGAGGCCCTTCACAAGCCGCCGCCGCCATCGGTACTAAATCTTGGGTCATGGTTCCTTGGTGAAAGAAATCTGATCCAATAGCAATAGGGCCACCTTTATAATCGTTCCGTAGATAACGGCGCAATTTTTCGCCATAAAATGTATCGCTCACCGTTTGTCCATATTCTGCAAATCCTTCAATATCATCATAGGCTAGCCGGTTTCCTAAGGCAAAGACAACATAATCATAATGAATCGTTTCGGCTGCTGCTCCAGGACGTTCAGTCGGCACATATTCCACCGTCTGGCGGTCCACATCGAATCCTTTGACTTCACCTTGGATAAAATAAATGTCATCCTCTTCTAAAGGCTTAACAATATCCATATGCATTGTCAGCGCGGGATTACGATCATAATCTAAAACTTCCGAAGGAATATTGGGAACAAAAAGAAGATAGTTCTTTCGATCAATTAATGTAATGTCAACTGTATCACGGGCGTATTCGCGAATTTTTTGAGCCGCCCCTAATCCGGAAAAATTCCCTCCCAATACTAATACGTGTGGTTTAGCCATTTTAGCGCTTCCTATCTTTTTCTGACTTTATTTAATCATATGTCGGATGTAATTATTTAACAATGATTCATCTCAGCCATTTCCATAAAGTGACATCTCTTTCGTTAAGCCTAGTTCTTTTTTGCTATTCCATTTGATAATAACTTCTGGATACCGTGCTATGTCTCAAGAGGCTGTGATCTGGACTTGTCCTTTGCCATGACTTTTGGCATGATACAAGGCATGATCAGCACGGCGCGCTATGGTCCAAATGCTGACAGAATCTTCTTGGCTCGTCCATCCGGCTACGCCAGCAGAAAATGTACAGCCGGTCAAGCCATCGCAGTTTGCTTCGCGAAACGCGATTAATAACCGGTTGGCGGCTGCCACAGCTTCTGATGGGCTCGCCCCTGGCAAAATCCATCCGAATTCCTCGCCACCCAATCGTCCCGTGATATCACTATGGCGCGCATGGCTTTGCAGTAAGGAGCCTAAAGTGCGAATCACAGCATCGCCAACCAAATGGCCATTGGTATCATTCACCCGTTTAAAATCATCCAGATCTAAATAGACAAACGCCCACGGCTGGCCTTGCGATCCCAACCATTGAACCATCTCTTCAGCGCGTGCCCAAAACACATCCGCCCTATATAAACCACTTAAGGCATCATAATCCGCCCGGTGTTGGAGGGGACGCACTAACCGAACCCACACGACTGCGCGAATAATGCCCAAAAGCAGCATGCTACCAAACCAGTTCATCCCGCAAATCCACAAAAGAGTGGTCCGTAGTGAGTCTGGAAAAATCCCCCATCCAATCCACAATACACCAGCAACTAACAACGAATATCCTATGGCAAGAGGCCATACGATGCGTTCTACAGCATGCCACACCGAATACCCGCTGTGATGGCGCCTTCTCTCTCCTCCGGGTCGTTTTACCATGCGATCACCTGGCCCTGGCTATGATTAAACTTATCTCCTAAGAATTTATCGAATATTTTAACTTCAATTGGTTTTCATTGTAGCAATTATTTCCTTATATTGTCTCAATATAACGAGATTTTTATAGTCACAACGATCTACCAGGGCATAGGACAGGTACCCCAACGGATCACGTATCGCCGTGTCTTTCAAACGTTAAGGCGTAGTCTGGTTGAACACCTCGGCATGTTGCTGATGGGATAGGAGGGAGACTCCGGAGGATCGCTCCAGGGTCTCACGGTCCGTGCGCCGAGCCATCATGATTCCCCTAGAATCTCCGCCCTTGAGAGCGGAGAGGTTCAAGTATCAATGCACAAGCAGGCTAACGATCGCTCCCGACCGTTAGCCTTCTCGACATTATTTTTTCCGGATTATTTTGGCGAAGAGAGCACGCGCGGAATATATATCGGCCATTCTTGACCATATCCCAGTACCGCAACAGATAACTCGGGCCAGTACTCATGGGCATACCGCACAACTTGCCCAATGTCCCCCAAGTTGTTGGCAAATGCATCATAATGCATCGGAATCAGGACTTTCGCACCGATCCGCCCTGCCAATTCAACCGCTTCCCAGGCCGTCAAATTGCCCACAATATCTTCGCGCTCCCGGAAGAAGTCACGCCCGTTGATAGGCAGAAGCGCCACGTGAATCCCCGCCGCGCTTAACGTATCAAACAAAGACGGAGATAAAATGGTATCACCGCTATGATAGACACGAATGCCCCCAAAATCCATGATGTAGCCTAAAAATTGTCCCGGGATCCCGGAATCATACCCATCTTCAACATGAAGCGCATGTACACTAGGAATGGCTTGAATCTTTAATGTTGTGCTTAAATCCACCCATTCAAATAAACGCGGATAAAGATATTCAGATGGCAAAAATCCGGCTTTCACAAGCCGTTCTTTCAAGTGAAGTGGAGCCATGACTTGAAGTCCAGGATTATGTTTCTTGAGATGGACAATGCTTTCCCAATCAAAATGATCCAAATGCTCATGCGTACTTAAAATCCAGTCAATGGGTCCTAGATCCTCGACTTGAAAGCGCGGATCATTGGCCCCACGGGTCGGCGTGAGAAAAGGATCAATAAGAATACGCAGTGAACGCGGTGTCGTGATTTCCATGAGAAATCCTGATTGCCCTAACCAAAATAACGATGCTCCCATATTTTGACCTTTCTTCATCCTCAATAATAATTCGTGATCTCATCGTAACGGCCGTGACTCTAAAGCACATCCCCTGGTAGCGCTCATAAAAAACCCTTTATGCAGTCGTGCATAAAGGGTACCACAAGGTTCTTTCATCGTGACCTTTTAGCCTTTAACGGAACCAGCCAACAAGCCCCGTACAAAATATTTGCCCAGAAAAATATATACAACAAGAGTGGGGATTGACGCCATCAACGCGCTCGCCATTTGCACATTCCACTGGATGGTCTGACTACCAGCAATATTCACCACGGCGACTGTAACGGGTTGATGCGGTGGATTGGTTACAGACACCGCAAATAAAAAGTTATTCCAAATTTGCGTAAACTGCCAAATCCCGGTTACCACAAAACCTGAAGCCGATAAGGGCAAGACAATATAACGAAAAATACCCCAATAGCCCGCTCCATCAATTTTTCCCGCTTCAATCATTTCGTCAGGAATCGCCGCATAGAAGTTGCGAAAGATGAGCGTGGTAATAGGAATGCCATAAACCACGTTAACTAAAATCAAGCCCGGTATCGATCCATACAAATGTAAGGTATCCAGTACTCGCAAGACAGGAATCAAAACGGCTTGATACGGTATAAACATCCCCAACAGGATAATAAAAAATACCGTGTTCGAACCCTTAAATCGCCATTTGGCCAAGGCATACCCGTTCATGGCACCAATGAGCGACGAAATCACGGTCGCGGGAATGGTGAGATACACGCTGTTCATAAAATTGGGCCCTAATTTTTGCCAGGCCGTGGCTAAACTCGCAAAACTGATATGCTGTGGCAAATCCCACATCTGCGATAAATTAATGGCGGCACCTGATTTCAAACTCGTAACCGCAACCACATAGACGGGCATGAGATATAGCACCGCAAAAATCGTCAAGAGCAGATAAAGCAGGGAACGGTTCAATCGACGAACAGCCATTTATGCTCCCTCCTCCTTGCGCAACACCGAAATCAGATAGGGGATACTAAAGGCCGCCATAATCAAAAAAAGAATGGTCGCAATGGCCGCACCCTCGGCAAATTGACTCCCTTGGAAAGTCGTCTCAAACATATTGAGTGTGGGCATATCCGTGGTGAAATCCTGACCCGGCCCCGTCATCGCATAAATTAATCCGAAGACTTTCAGCGACGCCGCACTCAAAATAATGACGGCAGTAACCGTTGAGGATTTCAATTGGGGAAAGATGACCGACCAAAACAACCGCCATGAACCCGCCCCATCAATGCGGGCCGCTTCCTTAATTTCTTCGGGGATGGCTCGTAATCCAGCCAAATAAATCGCCATCGCAAATCCCGACATTTGCCAGATGGCGGCAATCGTTACGGCAACCAGGGCCAAAGGAATCCCAAGCTGAATGAGTCCTACGGTAATACTTGGATCAATCGCCGTGCTCAAAAACCAATTGGGCGGATGCTGATCCCCTAACGCGCGCAAAATCAAATTCACCCCGGTCTGGGGGTTCAGCACCCATGACCAGATAACGCCAGTGGCCACAAAGGAAATCGCCATGGGGAAAATAAAAATACTCCGGAATAAACTCTCAAAACGAATTTTCTGATCAATCAATACCGCTAAAAATAATCCTAGGGCCAGACATCCTAATACAAATAATGCGGTAAACACCACAAGATTGCGAATATCAGACTGAAACCGGAAGGTTTCAAAGACAGCGACATAATTTTTCAATCCCGCAAAACTCAAGTTGGGAATATAACTGTTCCAATTGGTTAAGGACAGATATCCAGTCCAGGCAATAAAACCATAAACAAAGATTCCCAACGCAGCAAGTGATGGGACCAATACCATAACGGCAGACGCCTTATCCCATGAGAAAGGTTTTTTCTTTACGGGTTTCACAGTCATTTCTTCGCTATCTTTCACAATAGCCCGTTTTATCACCCTCATTACCCTCCTTTGTTGCGAGGAGTAAGCGGCAGGCTCGGCCTGCCGCTTAAAACGTGTCTTACGGGAGCGGGTTAGCCTGGGCCGCGCTGGCAACGGCTTGGACAAATTGGTTCACGTTGTGATTGCTGACCAAAATGTCCATGGCATTGTTGACCGCGTTGGTAAAGCCCGGGTTCACAGCTCCTTGACCAATGACCAGGACTAATGTGTCCTTCTTGTAGGACTGCATCGCAGACCGCGAATAGGCATCATAGTCATTGGGATTGGCATCAAGCCGCGGGGAAAATGTTCCTTTCAATGGGTTGAAAATGGCTTGTCCTTTCGCTGAGCCAAGCACTTTCAAGTAATCCAAGGTGGCCGTCTTGTGCTTGAGATGGGAAGGCAGACCGAATACGTCCGAAACAACAGCAAACGTTCCTTTGGTTTGGGGCGTTGGAGCCCAGCCAAATCCCGTACCGGGGGTTAAATGGAGATCCGTGGTGAAATAACCCTGGGCCCAGTCTCCCATGATGTTCATGGCCGCCTGGCCATCAGCCACCATCTGGTCCGCTTGTTGCCAGTGCAGCGCCGTGTAATCCGTGTTGGTGTAATTCAACATCTTGGTAAAGGTCTGGGTAGCTTGAACCACTCCTGGACTGTTCCATGAGGCCTTGCCATTGAGCAACGCGTCATATTCCTTGGGTCCTACAGTCCCTAGCAGCACATCGCTCCATAACAGGGTCGCTTCCCAATCCCCATGATTCGCTAAAGCGAGAGGGGTGACGCCGTGTGCCTTCAACACGTTAGCATCTTGGAAAAATTGAGCGAAGGTGCTTGGCGGTGTCAAATTATATTTTTTGAAAATCGTGGGGTTATACCACAAAACATTAGCTCGCTGCATATCAACGGGCACGGCATAAATTTTGCCGTTAAACGTCAATAAGTTTAATAGCGATTTTGGATAATCATGATACCATCCTTGTTGTTGGTATAACGAGTTCAATGGTGTCATGTCTCCAGCTTGGACCCATGAATAGAGCTGTCCGTGTCCAGCGTGTACCTGGAATGTTCCTGGCGGATTTCCCGCTTCCATCCGGCTGGCTAAAACAGCCTTCGCATTGGAACCGGCTCCTCCAGCCACCGCATCATTGATCACTTTAAATTGAGGATATTCTTTGGTAAATTGCGCATTCAATGCGGCAAGTGCTTTACTGCTGGCCACACCCGTCCACCAGCTAAAAATTTGTAATTGTGTCGGTGAATTATTAACAGTTCCGGTCGATCCTGATCCTCCAGACGCGCTTTGGGAGCCACATCCGGCTAACCCCAACGTACTTGCTGCCATAACAGCTAAAAGACTTAATGTCGCCTTTCGCTTGATCTGCATCACGCAGCCTCCTCATGCTAAATGTTTGACAATTCTGTTTTTTCGAAGATAATCCAACTCACCGCTCACATAATGTAACAAATCAACAAAGTTTGCACAATATGTTTTGGAATTTGTCCAAAAAATCCCTAAACTGATCAAAAACTACCGAAATTTTGATGCTTACCGGCGTCTTAATTGATATGTTATATTAACAACACTGTGAGCCGAAATAAATTCCTGCATGCGAGGATGATGTGCCGTGCGCATCAATATTGACGCGCAAAGAATGCGCCAATTGAACAAATATACCGTCTTGCATTGGATTTATAATCATCCCAATGTGTCTCGTGCTGACATCGCCAAATTGACGGGTTTAAATCGTGCCACAGTATCATCCTTAGTCGACGAACTCCTCGCCGAGGATTTCATTCAAGAACTGGGTCAAAGTACGTCATCAGGGGGACGAAAACCGATTATTTTGCAGTTCAACGCCAGAACAGGGTTCAGCATCGGCGTTGATGTCCAAATTTCGTCGATTAAGACGCTCTTAACCGATGCCCGAGGTCAGGTTGTGGACAAAAAAATCACGACTTTGCGTCCTCCCTCCGACGGGAGTTTTCGGGAAATCATGTTGCAGATTATCGAAGAACATGTCCGGGACATTCTGCGCACATGTCCACCCAGCTCACATGGTATTTTTGGCGTGGGGATTGCCCTGCCTGGGATGGTCGATTACAGTAGGGGACATGTTTATTATCTGCCTAATGTGAATGTCGAAAACTGGAATTTTACCCAGGCTTTGGCCAGCCGGATTAATTTACCTGTTGTCATTGATAACGACGCCAATTGTGGAGCTTGGGCCGAGTTTTTGCGTCACCCTACAGATAGCCTCGTCTTTATTAACGCCGGGATTGGCGTGGGAGCAGGTCTTATTCTTCACGGGCAGCTGGTACGCGGTCGCCATGGGATTGCTGGCGAATGGGGACATACCACGATTTCGGCGACCGGGCTTTTGTGTGCCTGTGGTAATTATGGATGTTGGGAACTCTATTCTTCGGAGCGTGCATTAGCTCGCTATTTACACGAAGAAGGAGTCAGCGAAACTGACCCCTTCATTCCCTCATTTATCGAGCGGGTATTGGCCCAAACGCCCCACGACATCCGTTACCAGCGAGCATTTTCTCAATTAGGAGCATATTTAGGGATTGGCATATCGAATATCCTTAATGCCTTTAATCCCCGTTTTATCAGTATTGGAGGAACCATCTCACAAGCGGCGCATTGGTTATTGCCAGAAATTCACCGGATGCTTAAAAAGCGAGCCATTGGAGCTAATAAACAAATCGGCGTATTTGCCGCAGATTTAGACATGGTCGCCATTGGGGCAGCGGGTTTAGTCTTGTCTCGGGTTCTTCCTCTCACCCCATTGCCCTCGTTCAACACATTAAATATCGATCAAGTACCGCACGATCTTCCTCGCCTTCTCGCCAATTCTGAGTCGAATTAACGCACTCCAGAAAATCCGATGACCTCTAATCCTTTGTCACGCATCAATTGCACAAAGGGCTGAATGCCGGTCAAATCACCGGGCAAATGCCCTATCACCACCACATTTCCTTGGCTTTCTTTACGCAACCGCCATTTGGCGTCATTGGCCAAGTGAATATAGACAACCGTTCCAATGCCATGGCGAAAGTAGGTTTGAGCAATTTCATAGCCTCCGTTGGTTCCCGCTCCGTGCACAATGGCCACCCGCCCAGCGGGGTTGTCCGGTTCTCCCACGGCCACCTGGACTTGGGTGGGGGCCGATGCAATTTCGGGGATTTCTGTCAAGGCCGCCACAACATCCTTCACTGTCGCTTCCGTCCCTAATTCCGAAACCGCTTGAACCATACGTTGCCGTCCATATTCGTCTAAGGCATTATGAATATTCATAAACGGCATCTTGAGTAATCGGGCCACGGAAACCACGTGGTCATAATTTGCGCTGTGAAAGCGGTCCGTCCAACGATCCGTTAACGTGCGAATAGCCTCTTCCGCCTCTTTCTGCGGCACTCCATGAGCAACCATCAGGTCAACATGCCGGGAAAAAATTTTAGGAAAGCCCACCAGACGATCAGCAGGATGATGGGCAATCACTAAATCCACCCCAAGTTCCCGGCCCAATAACAAGTCGGCAGATGCCACATCAATACCAAATAATATCCGGTGGATATTTTCCCCAGGAATGTACGTTGCACTATCTGGTGGTATTTCATCTAATCCCGCTAATTCCAAAGACCACCTCATAATCTCCTCAGTCGAAGCTGTCGCCATCTTCTCAGTCTTATCCATAACCATCATCCTTTTTCCACGCGCCTTCTGACGCAAGATTATTTCGGATCAAAGACATCACGTAGGCCATCACCCAACGTACTGAATCCCAACACCGCAAGAAATATGGCCAGCCCCGGAAAGAATGAAATCCAAGGCGCCAAGTTAAGATACTGCGATCCATCTTCCAGCATGGATCCCCAATTGGGAGAAGGCGGAGGCGGACCTAACCCTAAAAACGACAGGCTGGCCACACTCAAAATCGCTGTGCCAATATTCAATGTGGCCACCACGATTATCGGCGTGGCAGAATTTAATAAAATGTGGCGGAGCATAATTCGCCATGGGCTGGCCCCAAGACACCGGGCGGCTTCCACAAACTCTCGTGAACGGATACTTAACACTTGGCCACGGGTAATCCGGGCAAATTGCGGGATGGTGACCGCACCAATGGCCATCACTGCGTGAATGAGGGATGGTCCTAAAATCCAGGCAATCGCCAACGCCAGTACAAGAGGTGGGAACGCCAAGGCCGCATCCACCAAGCGCATGATGATTTCATCAAGCAGTCCCCCATAAAAACCGGAAATCAAGCCAATAGGCACTCCAATTCCAACGCCGACAAACACGATTAAGACTCCAGCCCCTAACGATCCTCTGGATCCATAAATAATCCGGGACAACAAATCCCGTCCCAGTTCGTCAGTACCCAGAAGATGCGTGGCGGAAGGCGGTTTAAAGGCCTCGGAAAAATGGGTGGCCAAAGGAGGATAGGGTGCCAGAACGGGCGCGAAAACAGCCATAAGTACCAAAAACATCACGATGACCGCTCCCACAATACTGAGTTTGTTGCGTAAAAAACGTCTCAGAGCGCGGTGACGCGACCTGGGTTCTACAGATTCCCACGCTATGTCGAGTTGAGGATCGAGTGCCGCCATTTTTCTCCTCCCTTCTTGTCTCGTTAACCACGACCGGCTTATTGATAACGAATGCGGGGATCAAGCCACGCATAAACCAGGTCAACCATTAAATTGGCCAAGAGAACCACCACCGCCATAAAGAGGACAGAACCATCCAAAACCGGATAATCACGGTCAAAAATCGCATTCACAACCAGTTGGCCCATTCCGGGAAGAGAAAAAATCGATTCCGTAATCACCACACCACCGAGTAACCCACCAATTTGTAAGCCAATGACCGTGACAACAGGGACCAAGGCATTACGAAGACCATGGCGAATGACCACTGTCCATTCGTTGATGCCTTTAGCTCGCGCCACTTGGATATACAAAAGGCGCATCACTTCCAACAGTTCACCACGCAAAACCCGTGAGGTGACAGCAGCCAGTGGAAGGGCTAGCACAATCACGGGAAGGATGAGATGAATGAGATTCCCCCCCACACTCGTTGTGAGGGGGACCCATCCTAAAGACGGAAGCCATTTCAAAGTCACGGCAAAAAAGTACACCAAGAGCAGTGCCAACCAGAAATTCGGTACAGCGGCCCCAATGAGAGCTAAAAGACGGGAGACGCTATCAATCCACGTATTGGGACGGTAAGCCGCCAAAATTCCTGTCGGCAAGGCAATGATCAAAGACGCAAGAATGGCCAGCATGGTCAATTCTAATGTCACAGGCAACCGCGTTAAAATCAGCGACAAAACGGGTTGTCCATCCAGTAAGGAAACGCCCAGATTCCCCTCTAGAACATGGCTGACATAACTCGCAAATTGCTCCCATAGGGGCTTTGTTAGCCCCATTTTCACATCTAATAGGTGTACGGCTTGCGGACTGGCTTGTTCGCCCAATATCGTGTATGCAGGATTCCCGGGACTCAGATGGATGAGACTAAAGGTCACCACCACCACCACGAAGGCTACGGGAATCAGGCTGACAATCCGTCTGATGATAAAAGGAATCATAGTCTGCGCCTACTTTATCCACACATCACTAAACCGCATTAATCCATCAGGATAAACCGTAAACCCATGCACAGAGGGTGACCAAGCCTGAATCACAGGCGTGTATTCCAAAAAGATGTAGGGTGCTTGATGCAGGACAATTGCCGCTGCCTGATCATAGTATTGTTTGCGCACACTCTGAGACGAGGCTTCCCGGGCTTTTAACAACAGGCTATCGACCTCAGGATTCGAGTAGCGCGGGTCATTAAAACTGCCACCCGTGGTATCAAACGCATAACTATTTTGATCCGGGTCAGGTCTCCCGCTCCATCCCAATAAATCCGCTTGGAAATTGCCATTAATGGCATCGGTCAGTAAGGTGGTGAAATCGACCGGTTCGATATGCATGGTGATGCCGACTTTGGCTAACTCGCTTTGGATTGCTTGCATCTCTTGGATGGTGATAGGATTATTGTCTCCCAGCAAGGTAAAGGAAAATCCATGTGGATTACCGGCTTTCACCAGTTGTTCCTTAGCCAAGGTATCGGAAAAAGGCACGCGAATCTTGGGATCATAGGCCCACGATGCCGGAGAAAATTGCGTGTAGGCCGGAATGGCGTGACCAAAGTAGAGTAACTGGTTAAGCGCCTCACGGTTAATGGCGTAGTTAATGGCTTCCCGGTTATGCACATTGTTAAAGGGCGCCGCTTGCGTATTGAGTTCCATATCGGCATAGCCGAGGCCTGGCTTTTCCGCATATTTAAGCGATGAGTTTGATGAGAGGCTACTAACATCTTGGAATGGTACGCCATCAATGACATTGACCTGACCAGTGACTAGCGCATTATACTCTTGAACCGGATTGGTAATAGGCGTATAAACAATTTTGTTGAGGTAGGGTTTCCCTTTTTGCCAGTATAAAGGATTTTTTTCTAGAATCATGTGGTCGTTCTTAATCCACTGGACAAACTTAAATGGCCCGGTCCCCACCGGATGTAAGCCATAGGCACTTCCCCACTTCTTCATCGCGGTTGGCGAAGAAATCATTCCCGTGCGCCCCGTCAAAATAGACAGAAAGGCTGAATATGGGGCTTTAAGATTGACCACTACTTCATAGGGATTGGGCGCCGACAAACTTTGTACTAAAGCTAAATTGCTCCGTCTGGGACTGGCATTGGTGGGATTCATCTCCCAGTCCCAGTTATAGATCACGGCTTGCGCATTAAATGGGGTGCCATCTTGAAACTTGACGCCGTGACGTAAAAACAGCGTATAGGTTTTGCCGCCATTGGTAATCGTCCAATGGGTAACAAGATTGGGTTCGACTGTCATTGTGGGTGATAATTTGAGTAAGGGATCAAAAATATTGATAAATGCTTGCCGATCAATTAATGCCGATGACATCGCAGGATTTAACGTCACAAAATCTGAATCAATTCCCACATTAAGTGTTCCTCCGCTAATAGGAGCTTGGGCCACTTGTGGACTGGATGACGACGTGGACGTTGGTGAACTTTGCGCTGACGACGAACCACATCCTGCTAAACCTATGGTCAATGTGGATATGGCGGCTAAGGCCCAGGCTGTTTTGGATGCCATAAACAAAATCCCCCCTCATAATGACAATTGACGTTACGGACTTTCAGCCGTTAACCGGCTAATCAGAGTTTGACGCGTCCTCGCCACATGGCCTCTAGCCTGTTTTTCCGCTTCATCGGCTTGTCCATTGCGAATTGCATCGAATATTGCGCGGTGTTCGGCCAGTGACGTATTCACCCGTGTCTTAGGTATCCAATCCAAAGACACCATGCGTGTCCGAAACGCCGATAAATCTTGTAGACAATGGATCACATAACTGTTCTTGGACATTTTGGCGATGGTGTCATGAAACACACCATGAACACCGTCAAATTCCTTAGGACTGAGCTGGCCCGATTCCATCTTGAGCAAGGCGTCCTCGAGCCTTAGCATGTCGTCGGGATTATAATGATTTTCGGCAGCGAGTCTAGCGGCTAATCCTTCCAATACTTCACGAACTTGATAAGCTTCGCGTATAGACTCCACCGAAAGCCGTGAAACAATCAATCCTCGGTGTCCATCAACACTGACCAGTCCCTCAGACATAAGCTGTTTTAAAGCTTCTCGCACAGGCGTCCTAGATACTTGCAATGACTCCGCTAAAGACCGCTCAACAAGGCGGTGTCCTGGCGGCAAATCTCCATCAACAATCGCTTGCCGGAGTTGTTGATATACCTCCTCCGCAACACTTTGTGGCACGATGGGTTTCAACAATGATGTGGACAACGGTGCTGACGGCGACGTCGGTGATTCGAAGTTTTCCTTCACAATCATGCCTCCCATCCTGACGTGAATATATTTCGACAGGTCTTCGTAAAATTCCTGCCAAACAAATTAAATTTTCTAAATTGGAATACCGTGCACCAAGATGTGGCTTTTATACTTTATATGATGCCTTTTTTGTTGTCTTTCGTTCCTGCTTTATCACCAGCCAGACGCCCATCACAATGCACAACGCTCCCAGCCAAAACCCCGAATTGGGCCGTTCATGGAGAAAAAACCATCCTAAGAGGGTACCCGTTAACGGCTGAAAAAAGAAATAGACCGCGCCATTACCTGCTTCCACCATCGATAGCCCCTGATTCCATAAAAAAAATGCCACGGCTGTCGAAATCACTCCCAGGTAGACAATTCCCCACCACAACCCGGGACTTAGAAAACGCATAAAAACGGCGTGTTCGAGAAACCACGGAAAAGCAAACGGTGTTAAGAGAACTGTGGCGACACCAAGAGCATAGGTCGTTATCACCACCAACGAATAATGCGCAGGAACCTTTTTGATTAGGACAGACAACAAGGCCCAGGTCAGCGCTGCGACAACTAAAATCATTCCGCCTAGACGTAAATCTCCTGTAGATGGTCCCAATCCGACGATCATGACGACGCCTAATGACGCCAGCACCACCGAGGCCACTTTGGCCCACGTCAGCGGTTCTTTCAATATTCCATAAGCAAAGATCACCATAAACGCCGGAGTAGCCGCAGTAATAATAGCTCCCCATTGGGCGGTCGAAAGAGCCGTTCCAAGAAACTGCGCCCAAATGGAAATGGTATAACCAACAAGCCCCAAAATGCCAATCAATAACCAATCGCGGCGTTCAATGCGCCACGACACACGCCATATTTTCCCCACGACAATCAGCGCAGCAATCCCCAAAACATAACGAAGCCATACTAATGGCACCGGCGGAATTTTGGTGAGGACGACTTTACTGACAACATACATGCCACCCCAAATCGATGCCGCTAATGCTAAAAAGAGGTTACCCCAAAGCTTGCGTGACATCCTCAAAGCCTCACTTCTTCATCTTGGTAGGCAAACCGTGAGTGAAATCATATTGCCAGCATTTTCGATTGCATCCTAATTTGGCAAAAAGAGTCGGAAAGGCGAGTTTAAAAACTGGTATTCTTGCGCCCGGAAAATCAGGCAAATGCGCATTCCACTTAACCATCCACAGGGCTTAAAGGCGCAATGCGGACGTTTTGACTTTTTAGAAAACTCGAAAGACGCATGGCGATTTCATCGGCCCCTGGGGTATCCCCATGCACACAAACAGTATCAATCTTGCGAGGAAGATGTTCGCCAGTAATCGCCACAATTTCCTGGTGGGTAATCATGTGCATGACACGTTCAAGGACCTGGTGAACATCATGAATCACCGCGCCCGGCACACTTCTCGGTACGAGTTGTCCATCGGCCTGATAGGCTCTGTCGGCATACACCTCATAAGCCACAGGCAGTCCCTTGGCTTGTGCCGCTTCCATTAACAATCCGCCATAGCTAATCACGATTAATTCCGGATTAAAGGCAGCAATTGCGTCGACAATGGCTTCGGCATAGGCAGGATTAGTCATGGCCATATTGTTGAGTTGTCCATGGGGTTTCACATGTTGCAAAGGCCATTTTGCCTCCGTAGCAAAAGCGGATAACGCTCCGATTTGATATAAGACATCACTGCGAATTTCTTCGTAAGACAGGACCATATTACGCCGTCCAAAGCCCACTAAATCCGGGAAACTGGGATGAGCCCCCACGCGCACTTGGTGCTCTTTAGCCAACTGAACCGTTTTTCTCATCACGCGGGGATCGCCAGCATGAAAGCCACAGGCGACATTGGCCGAGGAGATATAGGGCATAATGCGGGCATCATATCCCATGGTATAAGCCCCAAAACTTTCGCCCATGTCGCAATTAATGTCAATGGTGAGCATCCCTGTCACTCCTTTGTGTCATGGTTAAACAGTTTTTTAGGTATGACCGCATGAATCCCTTTAATCGAATTCACCACTTGCGTAATCTGAAAATCGCCGCCAGCACTGAGCAGCGCATATCCTTCGGCTTCATCTAAGCCACGAGACTTTAAAAACCGTAATGATCGCTCCAGGGTATCTGTCATGGCCTTATCCAATGTCTCGCCAAATCCATGCACCATCCAAGCCTCGTCGGTTTCCAGCACCGGTCCTGGCACCGTCCACTGGCGGTGCAGCGCAAGCTGAACCAGAACCGTCAAATGGCCTTCGATGGCTGTGCCTGATACTTCACCATCCCCTTCGGCTAAATGGGTATCTCCCATAAACACCATGGCCTCTGGTACTTGTACGGGATAATACATCGCTGTTCCGGGCATAAAATGCCGGTTATCCACATTGCCGCCAAAAACTCCTGGAGGAATTGTAGACACCTTTCCACGCATCTTAGGTGCTACCCCACAAATCCCTAAATGAGGTCTTAACGGAACACGGTAGGATGTACAGGGTAAACGCGTGACGTCCTCTGGAAAAATCAAATCGCCCTTGCGACTATTTCGCCCAGAAGGCCACGGATATTGAAAGACCGGAATAGCCGCATCTCCATCAATCTTATAGATCGTGACATATTCCGAGGTTTTCAGAGGGGTTTCGCCTTGAGTATATAGCCACCCCCATTTTGCCGCCAAATTGGAGCCATAAGGCAAAGGATACTCCACTCCTAAAAGACGACATTCTAAGGTATCGCCAGGCATTGCTCCTTTGACGGCAATGGGACCCGTAACAATATGGCCGCCAGGACCTCGTTCGTCATAATTCAGGGACTCATACACTGCTAATACGGTATCATTCATCATCAAATCGGGTGCATCACCGGCCCGGTGACTCAAACATTCAACACGCACCACACTTCCCGACTCCACGCGCAAAACCGGGTCGAGTTGATTATCAAAATATCCCCAATGACACGTATCCGGCCTAGCGCGCAACTCATAGTCCAACAACTGACAGCTCCTTTACCAAAAGCCTGATGGATAGAATAGAAATAAAGGTATTCTCATTCAGTCATTCTTTTTTAGTATACAAATTTTGCTCTAGCCACAGCGAAAAACCATCATTAATTCCCCGCAATTTATGGGGCCGACACGTTGTCAATAATGGCTCACTCAAGTCATACCTACAGTTATGATATAATAAATAGAAGTTCTCACTCTTATTGGTGTCGGTTCTGTTTTCCACGAAAGAAGGGTCGTGTTATGCGAAAAACTTTGGCATTAGTCGGCACTGTGGTGAACGTTTTCGCTCCCGGTATCGGGTCTTTAATAATGGGTAAATTCGCGAGCGGCGCCATTCAATTGAGTCTGTTGTTGGGTGTTTGGCTATTAAAATTCATTAGTTTCGGGCTTCTTGGAGGGCTATTATGGCCTGTCACGGCGGTAGTATGGTTGTGGGCCGTGGGCGGCGGTGTCATCACCTATTTCTCCCTGCCCAATCATCATAAAGCCCTTCGCCCCTAATAACCTTATTGGTCTTCTGATTATCATGAAATTCCCCACATATCTCCTGAAAAATTTGGTAAAAATGTAAGCCTAATCGTGCATCCAAATCCTCCCATTCTCTCGTAACCTTTTTATGATGGATGATTATTAATTTTTCTGATTATTAGGGGGGATTTAGGATGGTGCATCGTTCTATGCGAATTGTCGCTGGGTCTGTCTTATCATTAGCGTTAGCAGGATGTGGAACTGTGGGTTCCTCTTTAGGCGCCCCTCATCATCCTGCCCCACTAGCGGCAGGTCCAAGTCAATGGACCGCGTTTGACTATAATCAACAGCATAATGCGGTATTTAATACGCCCAATAAATTGCTTAACAAAGGGGTTTCCTGGCAATTTCGGGAATTTGAAGGATTACCGAGCCTCTCATCGCCTCCTATCGACGAAAGCTTGCTCGGCCCCACAGGTGCCGGTATTGCTACCAATCACCAATTTGGTGACCCAGTAGGCGCATCCGTTGTCGATGGTGTCGTCTACGCCGATACCAACACCCATTATGTCTATGCTCTCAATGCGTTAAATGGGCACGTTTTATGGGCCAACACCACGGTAAACGCCAATATGTCCAATCCGTTGATTGCTGATGGCGAAGTGCTCATTGGCATAGGAGACGCAGGGTTTCAATATGGACAGTTACCGGTATACAAAGCAGGCAAACCGGTAATTCGCGGCTACAGTTTCTCGGGTGTTGAAGCCTTTAGTCAAAAAACGGGCAAACCCTTATGGACCTTCCCCACATTAGGCGAAGTCATGCCGACGCCCGTGGTCTATCATAATGCCATTTATTTCGCAACTGGGGGCGGCCATGTCTATGCTCTCAATGTGAAAACAGGCCAGGAATTGTGGAAGACCACGATCCATTCGTTCAATAACATGGATTCGCTTAACTGGTGGACAAATCCCCAAAATGGTCAAACCGAGATTTTGACAGGCGGAACCGATCCCGGATATCTTTATGCCATTTCCGCCAACACAGGAAAAATTTTATGGCAGTTTGCCCCTAATAACCTCAGTGCCAATGGGCTCGGTGAAGCGACCCCAGCCGTTTCTCCCCGTTTAGGGCTAGTGTTCGATGAAGGCGTTGTAAACCGGACGGCAACCCAAGAAGAACAAAGCATCTTTGCCCTGAACGCGGCAACAGGACAATTAGTCTGGCAAGACATTCTAGGCCCTGGCAAACCCACGCCACCGTTCAAGGGCAGTGCCGCGCTCATGGAACACGACGGCATTGTCTATAACCTGTCGCCTGTTACCCATGACGAACTAGCCATCGATGCCAAGACTGGCAAAATTCTTTGGCAAACGCCTTTGCCCAAAGTCTCCCATGGAGCCGGCACTTATGTGGATGGCTATCTCATTGTGCCAAACGGGCCGTATTTGAGTGTTCTTGATGCGCACACTGGACAATTGCTCCGCAATGTCAAAATCGGCGGAAGTTTCGGCGTTGTCGATCCCGTTGTTGTCGGCGGTACCGTCTTTGTCACCAACGGTTGGGGCTATGTCATTGCGGTCCCCCTATCGCACTTAATTCCGTAATCCCGGTCCACCTAATGATTTTCTCTACCGCAGGCCATTATCCTGCGGTTTCTTGTTGTCTTGCAGGAATTTTATCAGTTTATGACGAATATCCCGCAAGGTTGTTTACCGGTTGCGTGTTATTGACGGAAGAGAATAGGAAAAGAAATAATGGTATCATGAATTATGGCCAAATCGAAATAGATCCAGCGAGCTATGCAGAACCTTCTCGCTGTTTCTCGAGTGAGGAGTTAGTCTTATGGAACGAATGCCGCAAACACGAATGGTGATTCTTGGGGGAGGGTTTGCCGGTCTTCGCATACTATATCGTTTGCATAACGCCCTATATCACCATGCGGATATCACCTTAGTCGACTCCCGAGATTATACATTGCAAAAGCCTGGCATGCCCGATGTCGCTTTAGTGGGAACGCCAGTTGATATGTTTCGCCATAAATTGCAGCCGATTGCGGACCGCGCTGGAGCTCGCTTTATTCAAGCCACCGCGCAATATATTGATCCGATGAAACAAACGGTGGCCCTATCCAATGGCCAACAACTGCCCTATGACTATCTCTTCATCACTACCGGCATTGTCAAAGATTATGACGCCATCGAAGGTTACCGCCATTTTGGATACTCTGTCTGTGATGATATTGAGGCGCCAAGACTACATGCTGCTTTGCAAAAGTTCAAAGGTGGGCCGATTGTTCTTGGAGCTGCAAAAACGGAATGGGGACATAGTGTACATGTTCCGCATTTAGACATCGCCTGCGAAGGACCTATGGGAGAAGTTACCTTTATGTTAGACCATGACCTTCGGCGGCTGAACAAACGACAAAAAAGTACGATCACTCTCTTTACTCCTGGTCATGAATTTCTCGAAGATGTGGGAACGACCGTTCACCATATTTTACGTGAACGCCTCGATACACGGGGAGTTACTGTCTATCCTCGCAAGAACATTAAAGCCATTACCGAACACTCGGTTCAATTTTCGGATGGAACCGAATTGCCCAGTGCGTTGACCATAGTTATCCCGCCCTATACCGGTCCAACTCTCATTAAATATTCAGGGCTAGGCGATGATAAGGGATATGTACCGACCGACTATGCCATGCGCCATTTATCCTATCCCAACATTTTTGCCGCAGGAGATGTCAATGCTTTAACCCTACCAAAACTGGGACATTTAGCGATTATTCAAGCAGATATTTCCGCCGCTACGGTTATCCGGGAACTCACCAATACCGGAGAGGTCCCCCTCTACAAGCCGGAAGTCTTTTGTATTATGTATGAAGGTGGCAGTGAAGCGACACTCATTTTATCTAACACCATGTATGGAGGAAAAACCGATATCGCGCTGCATGGAGTTAGTGCGCATCTGATGAAATGGTCATTTGACAGCTATTATTTCTACTCCCATGGGCACTTGCCACCCGATTTGGTGCAGGCCGGGTTGGAATCGGTGCTCGGTCATGTCAATATCAAAGGCCGCAATTCCTAGGATTTCCCGTTCAAAAAGTGCTTATTGAGCGTTCACAGCTTACACCGAGGCGACATGATGGGGTGTCTTGGCCGCGGTCCATGTTACACTTTGCTCTTCGGCAATCAGCATTCGTGTAAACAACCCATTTTGCCGCACTAAGTCTTTGGCCGGTCCAGATTCCACAACTTCTCCATGAGACAGAACAATCACGCCATCAAACGCATCAAGATTCGATAGGCGGTGCGTAATCCATATCATGGTTTTGTGTGCAGCCCACTTGCGTAATGCGTGAATAATTTCTCGCTCTGTTAAAGCATCGAGTCCTTCGGTCGCCTCATCCATTACCACAATCGGGGTATTTTGAAGAATCACTCGGGCAATAGCAATACGCTTGCGTTCTCCCCCAGATAATTGCGCACCCTGATCCCCGACCACCGTTTCAAGACCTTTAGGCAGTGTCGAGACGAGTTCAGACAATTGAGCCATCTGCACAGCAGCCATCAGTTGCGCCTCGGTGGCATCAGGATTAGCCAAGAGAAGATTTTGTCGTAACGTGGTATTAAACAAATGGGGTTCTTGTTCCACTACCGAAACTAGATGGGCGAGATCCTGGGGATACACTTCGTCCAAAGCTACCCCATTAAAGAGCACTTGCCCATGTTGATAAGGCCATAACCCCGACACGATACCGGCCACAGTGGTTTTTCCAGCACCGCTGGGTCCGACAATGGCCACATGCGTTCCGGCAGCAATCGTAAACTGCATGCCGCGTAAAATCTCTGGGCCATGTTGCCCATAAGCAAAATGCACATCGTCAAAGGCCACCGTTGGGGGATTCCCTTGCTGAAGAATATCCTCGGCCCTTACCGTCCCCGATCTCGCTGGAGGTCTTTCATCCACCAGTTCATTAATGCGCAAGGCGGCTTCAGCCACCTGTCCCCGAAATTGAAAGGCTGCTGGAAGCGCGTTAACGGCCTCAAAGCTGGCCAAACTTAATAACACGACCACAGGCAAGAGCACCGGAGCCAAATGATGCGTACTCACTAGTGCAATGCCAATCACCAAAATCATCCACATAGCCCCGTTGTTCAAACCCTGCATGAGGGCCGCACCCAATCCACTAATCCAATGCAAGAACATCCGCCGCTTCGTCCATTGCTGGATAGACGCCTGCAACCTATTGAGGTGATTAGCTTCCTGTCCCAGAGCTAAAATATCCGTATTGCCGTTAATAATTTCCACCAGTTCCGTACTTAATGCCGCCCTGGCCCTGACCATCGCCCCACTCGTCCGGTTTGCCATCCACTGTGTCAAAAAGGGCACGACGAAGCCACTCACCAACAAAAAGACCGCCAGAGCCATTGCGAGAGGGTACCCAAAGACATTCATAAAAGCGACCGCCATTACAAAGGTCAAGATAGCAATAATGGGAGGAGAAAAAAGACCGAGATAGAGATTTTGCAGCACATCAATATCCCCAACCACGCGGCTCAGCAAATCGCCGGAATGATACGATCCCAATTTACCGGGGATCAAAGGCTCTAGATGCCGATACACAAATACCCGCAATTCTTTGAGAAGCTGGAACGTAACGTCATGAGAAATATACCGTTCAAGATATCGAAACACACCACGCGACGTGCCAAAGAATCGGACCCCCACAATGGGCACCCATAACAGCAAAATGGTATAGGGATGCTGAGCGGCCTTCGCGATTAGATACGCCGAAGTGGACATAAGTCCCATATTGGCGCCCACCGTGAAGGTCCCCATCAACAACGCTAAAACGACCCACCATTTATAAGGTTTTAGCATGCTGAGATAGCGCCGCATATAATCCCTCCTGACTGGATGCCCGGTATGCTCGCGTCAACTCATGGTACAACCCGTGGGACGTTTCGAGTTCTCGCAATGTGCCTTGTTGTACCAGTCGTCCCTGATTCATCACCCAAATTTTGTCAAGTCGTCTCGCCGTGGATAACCGGTGTGCCACAACCAAAGCCGTGCGATTTTCTAACAGTTTCTCTAAATACTGCCATAAAATAGACTCGGTTTCCGGATCCAAATTGGCGGTCGGCTCATCCATGAGTACAATGGGCGCATCCTTTAAGAATGCTCGCGCCATAGCTAATCGCTGTTTTTGCCCCCCGCTAAGTCCTCGTCCTTTTTCATCAATATAGGTATCAAGGCCCTGAGGCAACATTTTCACAAATTCCATGGCCCCTGACATTTCTAACGCGTATTCCAACTGGTCTTCCGACGCCTTGGGATTGGCCATCAACAAATTGTCGCGTAAGGTACCCGAAAAAATATACGGGTTCTGGGTTAAAAAACTGATCTGTTGACGCCACCACAATAAGTCAAGATTTTGCAAAGAAATCGTTCCTAGACGAATAGTCCCTTGAGAGGGTTGAGCAAAGCCCATGACCAGGGATAATAAAGTACTCTTCCCCGCGCCGCTCGGTCCAACAATCGCGATCCGTTCATGCGGATGAACCACCGCGCGAATGTCTTCGATAGCTGATTGCTCCCGGTCTTCGTAGCGAAAAGACACCTGATCAAACACTAAAGGATGGTCGACATCCTCGAGCCGCACCGTGCCATGCGACTCGGCTAAAGGCGGGGCATCTAAAATTTGAAAGATTCGCTTAGCCGCTTCCATGCCGTTTAACCCGTCGTGAAAACGGGTTCCTAGCATCCGCCACGGCAAATAAAATTCGGGAACCAAGACGAGCAAGAAAAAGGACGTTTGAAATGAAATCAAGCCCGGAATTAGTCTGAGTCCGATGCCCACCGCGACCATCGCCATACTTAAAGAAGCGAGCATTTCGAGTACCAGGGCAGACAAAAACGCAATACGTAGGCTAGCCATGGTTGCCCGCCGAAATTCATCACTGGCCCTCTCAATTCCCTGGGCTTGATGTCCACTTTGACCCAGTAATTTTAATGTGGTTAACCCTTGCAAAACATCTAAGAAATGGGCACTCAACCGGCTCAACATTTCCCATTGCTTTTGGGTCTTCGATTCGGCTTGACGGCCGATGAGAATCATAAAAAAGGGAATTAACGGGATGGTAACGAGCAAAATCACCCCGGTAATCCAATCTTTAACAAACGCCTCAATTAAAATAATTGTTGGTACTAAACCAGTAATTGCTACTTGGGGAATGTAACGGGCCAGATAGGGTTCGAGATCCTCTACCCCTTTAATCACGGTATTGACAAGTTCTCCGGTCTGTTCCCGGTTGACATATAAAGGCCCGGCATCTAAGATGCGCTGGCTTAATTGCAAACGTAGCCGCGCCTGAATTTTTGTTGCTAAGCTGAGCGCTCCTGTCTCTCCAAAAAGAGTCAGGAGCGCTCTTGCGATAATGATGACCAGTAAACTCCATATCGTATGCTCAACGTGGACGAATCCCTGGTGATCTAGATATACGCGGTTGACAATATCAGCAAGGTCATACGCCTGAAAGATAATCAAGATTCCACTCAGCACGCCTTGAAGCACGACGAGACCGAGTAGCATGCGTACGGATTTGACCTCTTTCAACAACCGCGGATTCATTTAATACCCCAGCTCCTCGTCATTTACGGGCTTACGGAAGGTCCAGTATAACCAGCTTTGATACCCCAAAATAATGGGCAAAATGATTAAAGCGGTCACGGACATGATATCAAGAGTATAGCTCGTCGACGATGCGTTATAAATCGTCAAACTCCAGGCCGGGTTAAGACTCGATACCATGACCCGCGGAAACAAAATCCGGAAAATACTAAAGGTAGTGGAGGCAATGGACACACTAAACAATACAAGCGTCCATCCGTTTTTGGTTAGGTACGATGCGAATCGCGCCAAAATCAATGCCAACACGGCCACCACTTGCAAAACAATGGCGAGAGAGTCCACATGGCCCAAAGAGCTCGGCAACCGATCCATCCAGACAAACCAAATCACCAGCGCTATAAGTGCTGGCCATACCGTCTTTTGAGCCACCATTCGACCATGCTTGCGAGAACGGCTATCCCCTTTAATAGCCAGGTAGGCTCCTCCTTGAGTTAAGAACAATAAGATAAAGGTTAATGCCGCCCATAAGCTAAAGCCATTAAACAACGTTCCGAAATTACCCACATAAACCATGTGCCCATTAATTGGGACCCCACGGACTAAATTGGCAAAGGCCATGCCCCATAAAATTGTGGTGAGCAACGATCCCGAAAAAATGAGCCAGTCCCAGGTTGCCCGCCATTTCGGACTTTTGTCCTGACTGCGATATTCCAATCCTACGCCTCTCACAATCAGGGCTAACAAAATGAGAATTAAGGCCAAATAAAACCCGCTAAACATCGTGGCATACCAATAAGGAAATGCTGCAAATAATGCACCACCCGCGGCGACAAGCCAGACCTCATTGGCCGACCAAATAGGTCCAATGGCATTTAAGGATGCCCGCCGCTCGAGATCGGTATGATTGAGGAACGGATGCAACATTCCAACGCCGTAATCAAATCCTTCCAGAATGAAATATCCGGTAAAAAGTATGCCCACCAACACAAACCATAATTCACGTAACCACATGATCTCACCTTCTTTGTTGGCATGTTGTTTTGCTCAGAAAATCTTGAAGGATGAGGTGGGGTTTACCGTGCAACCCCACCGGTTCCAACAAATAGATCACTCGATTCGGTGGGTTTGTGCTGCAATTCCGGATCGGGATCAAGACCCTCTGCGATCGCTTTCTTCCACAAGTGAACAGCCGCATAAGCCATAGCACTGTAAAAGACTAAGAATCCAAGTAGAGACAATTCGATATCAAGCGCCGGGACAGAAGCCGTAGGAGAAACGCCTTGTTCCGTTAACTGCAACCCATAAACGACCCATGGTTGACGTCCCACTTCCGTCATGATCCACCCAGCGGAATTCGCCAAATACGGCAAGGCAATCGCCCAGGTAAGCACCTTAAGAAACCATGTTTTTTGCGTAAAGCGATTTTTCTTCAACAAGTACAGCGCATAATAGGCTAGCGCAAGCATAGCGGTTCCCGCGAAAATCATGGTACGGAATGAATAGAACGTTACAGCAACTGGAGGGATATAATCTCCCGGACCATATTGATGCACCATCTGGGCTTGCACTTGGTTAATACCTTCTACAGCCCCCGAAAGACGTTTGTACGCTAAGATCGTTAACATCTCAGGAATTTGAATCTGGAATGGATCGGTGTGCTTCTTCGCATCAATGATCGCGACCACACTCCATGGAGCATGCTGTGAACTGGTATTCCACAACGCTTCAGCAGCAGCCAGTTTCATGGGTTGAGCTTTTACCAAGTGTGCTGCCTGAGCATCACCAATCACAATCACCAAAACACTGGTAATAGCGGCAACAATTGTGGAAATCTTAAACGAACGGGAAAAAGCTTCCACATTTTTCTTCCGCCAAATCTGGTAGGCACTAATGGATAACATGAAGAAAGAACCCGTTAAAATCGCGGCGATTTCCGTGTGGGGAAATTCCACCCATAATTGCGGGTTGGTCAAAATATCGCCAAAACTCGTCATAACAGCCCGACCATCCCGAATCACATATCCCACAGGTTCTTGCATCCACGAGTTCGCGGTTAAAATCCAAAATGCTGATAAACTCGTCCCCAAAGCGACTAACCAAATCGTGACGGCATGAGCCCGTGCGGATAAACGATCCCACCCAAAAGCCCAAGCGCCAATAAAGGTCGATTCCAAGAAGAAGGCTGCTAGAGCTTCAACCGCTAGAGGGGCACCAAAAACATCGCCCACAAACTTTGAATAAGTGGCCCAGTCTAAACCAAATTGAAATTCCTGGAGTAACCCGGTCACCACACCCACGGCGAAGTTAATGAGAAACAAATGTCCCCAAAATTTCGCCAAATCTCGATAGACCTTATCTTTCGTCCGAACATATATCGTTTCTATAATGGCGATTAGAAAGGCCAATCCAATTGTGACCGGCACAAAGAAAAAGTGAAATACTGTTGTCACTCCGAACTGTAATTCGGCCCAACCTAATTGAGTCATGCTTTCCCCTCCCCTGCACCAATGTTGGCCATTTCCTTAACATTCGTGCTGATAGGATTTAATCTTCGCGAAATCGCTATTACAGGTATAACATAGATGTGCCAAAGGATTCAGAACCTATCGGTGCTAGCATGCATTCGATTTTTGCAGGGGAGGAATATACCACAGTTAGTCGTTGTGAGCTAATTCACAAAGCCCAATTCAGAAGGAGGGATATTCATCTCGGATTAGATCGTTGGAACTATTATGACATGTTTGGGCTCAAATTGACAACATGGGAATTAAAACGCCCAATCACCGATAGCGCTCGTGGTTGCACTGAAAACCGGCAGGGAGTCTTTTCCCATACCTCGCCATCGATATCAATCGCCATAATCGGTTCTGCTGTGACGAGAATATCTTTTACAGCACAATAATGCGCCGAGCGGTCACTAATTTGACGGCCAATAAGAAGACGGCTCGCGACTTTAAATAGGGACCACCAATCTTGCCCTCCTAAACTAAATACATGCAGCCGGCCATCCTGATAGGAAGCATGATCCAGCATGAATACGGGTCCTGCCAGATTACGACCTTTGGCGACAATCAATTGACGGGTACGAAAGACATCGACACGATTCCAATATTCCAGGCGCACCTGAAAAACCGGCGTTTGCATAATGGCTTTGCGCACGCCCTTGGGCCATGCCAACCACCCTAATTTGCGTTTAGATTCGGCTGTTAATAACTGGGTGAGACGTTCGCTGACTCCTAAGGTGGCTGTATTTAAAAAGTAACGTTGATGTGACCCGCTTTGTGCTAATCCAAGATCAATCGGCACCACGGGCCCATTGGCTAAGATCGGGATAAGTTGCGACAAAGAAGTGGGTAAATTCAATCCCGAAAAGAAGGTATTGCCAGTTCCTAGGGGCAATACCCCCATCACCACCGGCCGATGCGCCAAAATATTTGCCGCTGCTGATTGAGTCCCATCGCCCCCACCTATCAAAAAACGGGTAATTCCGGCACGGTAATAGGAATCAATGGCTTCCCGAAACGCCTTTTCATCTTCTGGTAAGGTGGCTTCCACCAAATTTAACGCATTAGCAAGAGCCTTCTTGACTTCGGCAAATCGCTCACGTCCGGTTCGGGAATGAGGGTTAACCACAAGAGCCGTTGGCTCTTCCCGAAATGTCTGTCTGATGACGTCGACGGATCACACCACCCATCATGTTGGCCTTGTTGAATACTATATTAACCGGAAATTCCCCTGGCGGCGCAAATATCATCATCGCCTTTTTGCTGGTTAACGGCCATTAGGCTATCCTTCTTCGCTGCTTCTTACTCAAAATCTTGTTCGACCAATCCTTACGTTACCGGCCATCACGGAGAATTACCGGGGTATTTCCCCCACAAAATTTTCAGGTAATTTATTACTCAGTATTATTACTTGGTGATAATTAGCATATAATAAACCTAGAGTATGGGATGCAGAGCCGAAAACCTTACATGTATTTATTTTATTTGTTAAGTTTTTCTGTTTGACCGATACAAAACTAACAAATATGATTTGCATATCGCAGAGTTCTAACATATATTAGATTTAACAGGAAATCTACTAATTCCGGAGGTGCGGAAAGTGTCAACTCCATCCCCATTCAATATCGTTCCGGTCATGCATATTTCTTCAGGCCGTGTTATCCGGTGGCAGGGCGACCACTTTATCCGTTGCCACGGAATCGAAGCTAATCCCTTATCTCTTGCCCTCCATTGGCTTCAACAAGGAGCACACCAACTTCATGTCATCGACTTAGATGCGGCACAAGGTCGCGCATCTGTCGTCCCGGCGCTTTTATTGGCTCTCATGAACAAAAGTGCCCAGGTCTCAGTGGGTGGCGGTATTCACAATGTATGCACCGCCAAAGAACGTCTATCGTACGGAGCCTCGCATATTGTGGTGGGATCATTGCTGGCCGATCCCCTATTACTTCACAAAGTTGTTCGGGCTGTCGGCTTACCCCGAATCTGGGGCAGTATCCCGGTCGAAAACGGAAACGGTATCGATCAACATATTATCCATGCCAAGGAAGCAGGACTGCACAATTTGGTCCTAGTTGCCCAAAGCCCATACACCATGGCTGAGCCAGCCAACTTACGCCTCATTGAAAAACTTACCCAAGACGGTTTTACTATTTGGACTTCCGGCCAAATTCACCACAGTCACGAACTTGTAACGATGTATCAGGCGGGGGCTAAAGGCGCGTTTATTAGCCGTGCCCTTCATGATGGATCGTTACGGGTAGACAGGATTGCTGAAGACATCCAGCGTGCTGGAGCCCATATGAGCGCTTAAGATCTCTTATAATTTCTGGGGTACACTGGAGAATTTTTCGCCTTTGTGAGCACAACCCCAAGTGTATCGTAATGCTCGACTAATTTTTAATCGTCTTCTGTACCATCCCATTGCTTCGATGTCCAACCTACCATCCCCGAAAGCAGGCCCTCGAAATGTGTCCGATTACGCATCAAGCATTAAAAGTCATGTACGAGGACACACGGGATTCCCCCCATTTTTAAATGGCTTGGGCCTGTTAGGCAGGGGTTATTTCTGATCACTGTGTAGCACCCGGCCTAAAAGATATGCGGCATAATCATGTGCCCAGGTCCCCTATAAAATTACTCTCCCTCTGGTCTCGTGCTCATGGGCTATTCCACGCCCCTATAACGAAGGGAACCGCTTGGTGGGTTTTCTCGTGCGCATCATCACAAATGACTGAGATGGACGATGATCCCAATACCACTTTTGCGGTACCATAGAGGTTGATGATTAAGAAAGTACCTCAGTTGATTTGGGCACTAATATTCTACCGGCCGAATGTTTCCCGGGATGAATAGTCCAGAAGAGAGAAGGAATTGTTTATGTCGCAGTCTTTGCGTTCGAAAAAAGCTACGTCAAAATCAGGAGATGGTGTGCTCGCTGTGACTCCGCCAGAGATTGTTAAAGAGTCAGATGCACCCCTGGTGGATCATGAAAAGATCGAACAAGCTGTTCGTATGATACTCGAAGCTATTGGGGAAAATCCAGACCGGGAAGGATTACAAGATACCCCTGCTCGCGTCGCCAGGATGTACGAAGAAATTTTTTCAGGACTTCACCGTGATCCTTCCGAAGTCTTATCGGCCCGTTTTCATGTGGATCACAATGAAGTGGTATTAGTGAAAGATATTCCGTTTTATTCGGCTTGCGAACACCATCTTTTGCCCTTTTTCGGCCAGGCACACGTGGCATATCTCCCCCGCCATGGCGTTGTGACCGGTTTATCAAAACTGGCTAGATTGGTCGATTTAGTCGCCAAACGACCCCAAATTCAAGAACGGATGACCAATATTATTGCGGATACTTTAGAGAACGATCTTGATGCGGCTGGGGTTATGGTGGTCATTGAAGCGGAACACTTATGCATGACCATGCGAGGCATCAAGAAACCGGGCAGCAAAACGGTGACCATTGCATCGCGCGGAGCATATGAAGATCCCGACCGCCAGCAAGAAATCTTGCGGATGTTAAAACTGGGATAAGTACTTGGACCAGCCGACCGCCAAAACGAATAAAGCATACGCTGGTCCAAGCCCCTAATAAGGTTATACCGCAATTTTATGTTATATTTATTCATTATTATGCATCATTTATTCACTGAAGGGATGTGATGAACGGTCATGCCGATCTCTAAATCTTCTCATGCGCCCGACTGGCAAAGTACCGTTCAAATGCTTTGGGAGATTTTGCACCAAGTCGTCCACGAGGAAGAAAGTACTCCGGTCGTCCAAAAGGCTCAGGAATCGTACGTATTTGCTGATCGCTTACGCATCGAGCAGGTTCCCTACCATTTACGAGGAAATATTGATGCGCAAAGTGATTCTCATGCGTTAGAACTATTAGATCACACAATTCGGCTACTTACAGAACAGATCCGGTTACAAAACTTAACCGAAGATCTGCATCGGATTAACTTAGTTGAAAAGGGAAGACGGTCTCCCATTCGACCCTTGCGAGGTTCCATTCGCGAATTAGCGGACGTGGTCAATCGCGAGCAAGCCAGCCGATATCCTGAACGCGTCGAAGGCCGGCTAGTTCTCACATCACATCCAACAGAAAGCACCCGGCGCACAATTCTCCAACACCTGCGCAAAATCGCAGATTTACTCGAACAGCCGGAGTTTGATGCATCTGATCCGAAGTGGCATCATCATCTCAAGGAACTATTGCGCGTCTTGTGGCGGACACCCAATCAACGGGTAGCGCGCCCCACCGTCATGGATGAGGTTGAACTCGGTCTTTATTACATTCGCCAGTCGCTATTCCAAGCCTTACCCGCGGTTTATGATGATTTAGACGCGGCGTTAGGCCACCATACTCCAGTGTCCTGGGCGATTGATTCATGGATTGGCGGGGACCGGGATGGCCATCCGTTCGTCGACGTTGCTGTCACACAAAAAACATTACAACGCCATCAAGAAGTCGCTATCCAGCTATACTTACAGTCCCTGGATGAATTGGAACGCACCTTAACCGCCGAGCCTCGATATATTCATCATCTTGACTTGTTGGAACGCTGGCTCACAGCCCAAGGTCGTCTCTTTTTGGATCGCGCCGAAGATTTGAGGCAGCATTACCCACAAGAACCCTTGCGTCAAATGATTGGTCTCATTGCAGAAAAACTGAAGGTGACCTTGACCCACCGTTTAGGCGGATATGTCTCGACCGAGAGTTTTCTTCAAGATGTCCGTCAATTAGCCGCTCATTGGGATCCCGACCCCCTAAGGTGGCCCCGTGAACTCCGGATTTTACTCCGTCAAATCGAGATTTTTGGATTACATTTAGCGGCTTTGGATATCCGACAACATAGCCGGGTACATACACAAGCCATGGCAGACATTTTGGGTGCGCAATATTGGGACTGGACAGATGACGAGCGAATTGAAGCCATTCACAATGCGTGGGTCAATCATCCTCCCTTTGTCCCCCAAAGTCCCGTAACCCAAGATTTAAAGGATGTTCTCGATTTGATGGCCCATTACCAGCGCGTTTCTGGCCAAGATGGTATCCGCAACTACCTTGTCAGTATGGCTCACCGCGCCAGCGATCTCTTGGCCGTGCTATTTCTTATTCACATCACAGACCCCCAGGTCTCTGTCAATATAATTCCGGTGGTTGAGACCTTAGATGACCTGCAACATGCGCGGGCGATGATGGACAAGGTTAATCATGATACCTTGTGGCAAGAGCATATTGCTAGGCGCAATGGATACCAAGAGGTGATGCTAGGATACTCGGATAGCACTAAAGATGCCGGGAGCTTGACCGCGTCGTGGGCAATCTTTCGCGCCCAATTGGATCTTACGGAATGGGCTCAAGAACAGCAATTACGGATGGGATTTTTTCACGGGCGCGGAGGAGCGCTTGGTCGGGGCGGAGGGCCGACGTCCTACGCTATTACGGGACAGCCCAGTGCCAGTGTCAAAAGCTTTCTACGCATTACCCAGCAAGGAGAAGTATTATCCCAAAAATTTTTGTTACCCAAGATTGCGTACCGAAGTCTTGAACTCATGATGGTGTCTCATGCCCGTGCGGTGATGTTCCCAAGCCCTGATCCGGATGAGGACACGCGAAGGGATATGGACGCTTTAGCTGAGATTGCCTTCCAACATTATCGCCAATTGATTAATCATCCTGATTTTTGGGAGTACTTTTTGGCTGTCACTCCCATACGCGAAATGAGCGCTCTCAACTGGGGATCACGCCCATCATGGCGCGAACAATTCCGCTGGGAAGATTTACGGGCCATCCCCTGGGTCTTCTCGTGGACCCAGAATCGGATGTTATTACCCGGGTGGTATGGTGCGGGTCATGCCCTAGATACATTTCTTAAAAATGGCAAAACTCATCTTTTGCAAGAGTGGTACCAAACCTGGCCATTTTGGACAACGAGCATGCACAATTTGGAGCTGGCTTTGGTGAAATCGGATATGCACGTGGCTATCGCATACCATGACCTCGTGCCAAGAGAGCTCACCGCTCAATTTTGGCCCCTTATCCAAGATGACTATAACCGGTTACATGACGCCTTATTAACCATTACCGGTCATTCCCAGCTTCTAGACGACCAGCCCCGGCTTCAAGAAGTAATTCAGTGGCGAAACCCTCATGTGGATCCATTAAACTATCTTCAAATTGAACTGTTAGCGCGCTACCGAGAAAAAAATGACGATATCCTTCTTCCTCTCATCGCTAAAACGATGGAAGGCATCGCATTAGGCATGCGCAACACCGGATAATCAAATGGGCGAACGGGCATCGCCCGTTCGCATCCCCGGTGGCTTGTCTTAAATGTAAGCTGCCACAACGCCACAGATAGATCCTCACAAGGAACTTGCTAAAAAACCGGTTTCTCTATCAAGGAAAACCGAACGCTGCTGGATAATGTATTCTTTAGGTTGTTGACAGATAACCGACCTGGGTGACGCCTTGAATTCTGATAAGGCATGACGTTAAAGATTTCCAACTAGAGCAGCGAAATGGACGTGAATCAAACAAGCCTAATGTCCTCTTAACGGGTTTTCCCCAAAGACGTCATGTTCGGATATTTTTTCAAATCCGGTCGTTAAAATGTTGGCTGTAATACCTAAGGGTGGCCCGGTATGGATCTAGACCTTTAAAAGCCGGTTCATTGACAATGAGCGTCCATAATAAGCGAAAAGCGCTGCCCCGGTCATCGTCATTCCATAGCGTTAAGGCATAGAAGAGATCAAGGGCCACATCATGGGGAAATTCTTGTCGTGCCCTTTCTAACCATAGGCGCGCATCATAAATTTGGCCATTAAGTCGTAAATCATTGGCCAAAGCAATGATAATGCGCCGTTTCAAGACTTTCGGTGGGTCATGTTCAAGAGCTTGATGATAGAGCCCCATCGCGTCTTTCACCCTATTCAGTTCATCCAAAATCATACCCATTTCCAGTTCCAAGTACGGATTGTCGGGCTCTTGTTCCATCCATTGGGCCAGTTGTTCTCGAGCCTCTTCGAACTTGCCATGATTTTTTAAGTGACGAATTAACGTCAAATCTGGTTCCGTTGGCATCAGGCGTCCTCATTTCACAATTTATGGTAAACTCTATGATCTTCACTATATCACGGTTCCAAATCCGATGTATCCTCTGGCAGTCTTTGAAGCCAGGATTGGTCGAAGATAGTTCTCGTGGTATGCTGAATGCCAAGGGTCCACATGGTACCCCCAAAAGATTGGGATGACCAAAATGTGCTCTTCTCCCTATTCCGAGGTGATGACGTCAATAACCCCGCCGTAAACGGCGAGGCTTGGTAAAGCCTCAGATTGACTAGCCTCAGTGCTTTGGGCACTCCGTTGGGATCGTCACGACACCTTGGGATACGCGTCCTAGTTCCAAGCCCTGTCGTCCGTGGTTAAAAGTCTTGTGGGGTAGAGACGGTGCTGCGGGCACGACAAGCGGTTCCAACATTGGCGAAGGACAACGCACTCCGAAAGGAGATAGACGTGATGCTCGTCTATGTATTAAACCAATACGGTAAACCCCTGATGCCTTGCGCTCCCCGAAAGGCTCGCCTGCTTCTTAAAGCCGGAAAAGCCCAGGTAGTACGCCGGACACCGTTTACAATCCAATTGCTCTACGGGAGTTCTGGATATCAGCAAGCCGTTTCTTTAGGTGTAGATGCTGGTACGATGTATATCGGTCTTTCCGCTACTACAGAAAAAAAGGTGCTGTTTGAGGCGGAAGTGATGCTTCGCACGGATATTCAAGAATTGCTTTCTACCCGGCGTGAGTTCCGCCGGGCAAGAAGACACCGCAAAACCCGGTATCGTAAACCCCGATTCTTGAATCGCCAGAAACCGGAGAGGTGGCTGGCTCCTTCCGTACAGAACAAAGTCGATACCCATGCCAAGGTCATTCAGAGGGTGTTAAGCATCCTGCCCATTACCAACATCACCGTTGAAGTCGCCCAATTCGATATTCAGAAGATCAAAAACCCTGATATTGCCGGGACTGAATATCAACAGGGCGAACAAATGGGATTCTGGAACGTGCGGGAGTATGTGTTGTTTCGGGATAAACATACCTGCCAGCACTGCAAAGGCAAGTCAGGAGACAAGATCTTAAATGTCCACCACATCGAAAGCCGCAAGACGGGTGGGGATGCTCCTGGCAATTTGATTACTCTCTGCGATGCTTGCCACGTGAAAATCCACCGAGAAGGCCTTACTCATCTCTTTCAGAGGCAACAAAAGTCCTTCCGAGATGCCAGCCAAATGACGGTCATGCGGTGGTTTATCTATCGGGGTATCCAAAAAGTGTTCCCTCATGCCGAGGTGACCTATGGGTACATTACCAAGAACACCCGTATCCAAAACGGTTTAGAGAAAAGCCATCTAGTCGATGCCAGGTGCATCAGCGGGAATCCCACGGCAACGTCTTTGGCGGGCACATACCTCATCAAACAGGTACGGGGGCAAAATCGGCAACTCCACAAAGCTACGATTCTCAAAGGCGGAGTGCGTAAAGCGAACAAATCTCCGAGCTTCGTTTTTGGTTTCCAGTTGTTCGATAAGGTGCGGTACAATGGGCAAGAGTGCTTTGTCTTTGGTAGGCGTTTGCGTGGTGCGTTCGATCTGCGGTTACTTGACGGAACAAAGATAACTTCTGGAGCCAGCCATAACAAACTGACTTTGCTTGAACGTGCCTCAACCTTGTTAATTCAGCTTGAGAAAGGAGGAAAGGCGGCTTCCTCTCCGGCCTAAACGCCGGAGTCCCCGCCACCGATCTGGATGGATTTCGATTTAGGAGTGGTTTTTCACGTCAACGACGCCTCTTCTCAAAAGCAGCGCGCCGCTTTAAAAAATATTTCTAATTTGCTAGCCGAAATGCCCGAGATTCCCGTAGAATTAGTCGTCCAAGGTGACGCCATTAATTTGGTTGTTTCGAACGAGACGACACTCGCCCAAGAACTCGCTGCCTTGCAACAACAAGGCGTTGTGATTGCCGTCTGTCACAATACAATGAAAGCCAAGGGTGTCACAGAAGCCGAATTGTTACCGGGAATGACAATCGTTCCTTCGGCCGTCGGCGAATTGGTGCGCCGGCAACGCCAAGGATTAGCGTATATTAAACCCTAAACCCAATCCGTTGAAACACCCCAAAATCTAGTAAACCCCTTGGAGACCGTGGTTCTTCTCCAGGGGTTTGATTATCTATCGGCAAAATCATCCGATTGGGTCTTCTCATCACATGAACTGCATAGGATATAGCAAAAGCTTCACCTGTTAGCGCGATGGAGATCAATCAATCCTGCCAACTTTATCACTGAAGGAGGACAAGGTTATGACGTGGAAAGAAGCGCTCCAAGAAGCCGTAGAAGAACGCGATCTCGCCGAACATGCATTTATCCATGCCTCCACCGAGTACTGTGATTACCACATCTACCGGCTTCAGGCCGCCGAAGAAAAAGTGCGCTTAGTTATACGTCAAGCTCGCGCCGCCATGGGTTATGAGACCAACAAGCTTAGTGCACCTGTGGTACCACAACTCCGTGCACAGTCCGAAGCTCATTTTAGCGGTTACGACCGGATGACCGAAGACGAATAACCACGGCGCTGGGCATCTCGAACCTTAGACTGCATTTCTTCCGCCCACAATTCCAGCATGAGCAAGGAATAAATTTGGCGAGCTGTGGTACCGTGGCCAGGCCCCATATCCGCCAACAACCGGTGTACTTCGGAAATATTTAGCCATTCTTGTGTCAAAGCCGAATCGCTTGTAAGGGTATCCCAAGCAATATCATGCAGGGGTCCAGCTAAAAGATCCGTAAGCGGTGTCGGAAAACCTTGTTTCGGTCTGCGCACAATTTCAGGTGGCAAGACCCGTTTTGCCACTTCCCGTAAGACCCTCTTGTCTTCTTTTCCCGATCGGCGCAGTGCTAAGGGCAAACGCAGAGCTAAATCGACCACTTCGTGATCACAAAATGGCACCCGGATTTCCAGATTATAGTGCATGCCAATCCTATCCGCTTTGAGAAGCACATCATCTGGCAAGAACCATTGCACATCAAACCCTTGCATGGCCTGTAATTCGGGAAGATTGGCATGAGTCATCCAATATTCGGCGACAGCCCCTGGTCTATCCGGTTGAACCCATTCGGGCTTCAAAATGCGCCGTTGTTCTTCCGAATTGAAGGTGAAACCGACACCACGATATCGTTCGCTTATCGGTACGGCCGCACGTCGAAAAGCGTTAGACCCCGGCCAATTTTGCTGGATCCACAGATTCCTCGCCCATGTGGGCACTTTTCGCAGCCAGGAGAGGCTGTGAACCTCGCCATATCCCGCATATCCAGCGAAAATTTCATCCGCGCCTTCGCCTGAGATCATCACGGTTTCTTGCTCCGCAGCGGCTTTAGCCACCCCGTCAAGCGGCAACACGGTTGGATCAGCCATCGGTTCATCTAAAACGTAAGCGAGTTCCCGAACGCGCTCGGGAGTAATGGTTAAATCCACATCAACCCGGTGCAGCTCAATGCCGTAGGTTTTGGCAACCTTTTCGGCCCATGCAAATTCGTCGTACCCCGGGTATTTCGCAGGAAATGTGGCCGACCATGCGGCCAAAGGTCGCTCCAGGGTTCCCGCAGCAATAGCTGTCAATACACTCGAATCTAATCCCCCAGACAAAAACACCCCTAATGGGACATCGGAAGCTAAATGACCGCGCACGACATCGACCAACAAGCCGTGCAGGCGATCGGCCCAATAAGTCATTTGCATGGTGGAATCGGGCTCGGTAATTGATGGCTGCCAATATAACCAGCGTTGTCGACGGCCATCGGCATGAATGACCATCACTTCGCCTGGTCTTAATTTGGTCACGTTTTTCACTAAAGTGTGAGGTGCCGGAACAAAACGGTGTGCGAGATAACTGGACAACATCTTCGGATCCACGTCAAAGCGAAAGCCGTTCAAGTTCATAAAGGACTTCAATTCCGAAGAAAAGGCCAGCATCTCGCCATTTTCGTACAGGTATAAAGGCTTTTGACCGACGCGGTCCCGGGCAAGAATGAGACGGTGAGTTTTCCGGTCCCAAAGGGCGATAGCATACATGCCCGAAAGTCGGTCCAAAAAGTTCATGCCAAATTCTTCATATAAGTGGACGAGCACTTCTCCATCCGCTTGACTATTCAGGTGATGGCCCATGGACTCCACTAATATTTTCAAATCAGGGTAATTGTAAAGTTCCCCATTATAGACTGCTACGACTTTGCCGTCTTCTGAATAATAGGGCTGTTTGCCATGGAGAACGTCGATTACAGCGAGCCGACGCATACCAAAACCCATGTTGCGATCGGTAAAGCGCCCCTCATCATCAGGGCCGCGGTGTATCATCGCATTTAACATGCCTGTCAAGTCGCTGGCTTGTACCGGGCGTTCTCGATGCCATATCCCTGCTATTCCGCAGATTGCAACCACCTCATTTCCAAGTTGCGTCGATTATACGTCACCGACACCAAAAGCCGGTGAATCTATTGTGAGAGATTCTCATCTACTCTCATTACCGGTCGTTTAAATCAATACTTCCCTATGATACCCAACTTCCGGAGGATTGGAAAGTTGACACGGTTCGCGTTATCTGCTATAAGTCTTCAGCATTTGACATCCTTCAGCATGTTATAGAAAGAAAACGGATAGATAAAAAAGACCGCCTGAGGCGGTCTTTTTGAGGCTAATCCAAGTAGTCTTTAAGCTTTTTGCTCCGAGTGGGATGGCGCAATTTCCTCAAGGCTTTGGCTTCGATTTGACGAATCCGCTCTCGCGTCACCCCGAAAACCTGACCCACTTCTTCCAAGGTACGTGCCCGTCCGTCATTGAGGCCAAAACGTAGACGCAAAACCTTTTCCTCACGGTTGGTTAACGTGTCTAAAACCTCTTCCAACTGTTCTTTCAACAGTTGGTAGCCAGCAGCCTCCGCGGGAGCGGGAGCATCCTCGTCCTCGATGAAGTCGCCCAAATGAGAATCCTCTTCTTCTCCAATAGGCGTTTCGAGTGATACCGGCTCTTGGGCAACTTTCAAAATTTCCCGCACCCGTTCTTCCGTAATGCCCATCTCTTTGGCAATTTCTTCTGGCGTCGGATCACGCCCTAATTCCTGTAACAATTGACGTTGGACACGAATCAGTTTATTTATCGTTTCCACCATATGCACAGGAATTCGGATAGTCCGAGCCTGATCAGCAATGGCTCGGGTAATAGCTTGCCGTATCCACCACGTCGCATACGTACTGAACTTATATCCCTTACGATAATCAAATTTCTCGACCGCTTTAATGAGTCCTAGATTGCCCTCTTGAATCAGATCTAAGAACAGCATCCCACGACCGACATACCGTTTGGCGATGGAGACAACAAGTCGTAAGTTGGCTTCAGCCAATTTACGTTTAGCTTCCTCATCTCCCTGTTCAATACGTTTCGCTAATTCCACTTCTTCTTCGGCTGTTAACAAGGGCACACGACCAATTTCCTTCAAATACATTCTGACCGGATCATCAATGGCCACCCCATCCGGTACACTTAAATCCCGACCAATATCTTCTGTCTCTTCAACATCAACTTCGTCAGGCTCTGGCTCTTGTTCATCCGCTACCTGTTCTCCAACCAATTCAATTCCTAACTCGCCAAACATTTCATATATGCTGTCAATCTGGTCGGGAGGAAGGTCAACAGACTGCAGAGTGTCCACAATTTCACCATAAGACAACTTACCCCGCTCTTGACCACGGCGAATCAGGGATTTGACCTCATCAATTTGCCCCACAGATTTCTTTCCCTGAGCCATGTTATCCCTCCTTTCCTATGCGAACAGCATCCCATGGCGCAGATGTTCTGGTCATCTGATCCTGAGCCAAGCGGCTCTGCAACGCCTGAATTTCCCGTATCAATTCAGGCGAATCCTCGCCTTGTTTTAGCCGCGCAATGAGTGATTTCCATCGAGTATTATCCCGTTGCCGCACAATGGCCTGCATAACATCTTCAAACACACGCGGCCCTCCATCGGGACCATCATACGCAAGGGCCTCCAAAACGAGGCGACGGACCTGCGTTTCCATCCTGTCAATCTGACTCGTTAACTCTGCCAGGGGTTTACCCTGTTCCAGGTTATCTAAAACTGGAGTCAGATCATGTTCCAAAATCCATTCTGGCAAGGTTTCCCGTACCTTTCCCACATATTCTGGATGCCGAACTAATAAGGCCAGTAAATAGACATCATACGATGGTCTTTTGACCTTTGAAACGATTCTCTCCATATTATGCCTATTTTTCGGCGATATATGCCCATTTCCTTGCTTCAACCCAAAACTCTGTGCTAAAATACTTTGATCAACTTGCAGTTTTCTCGCCATCAGTTCGAGATAGCCTGCTTTCTCAATGGGGTTGCTCAAAGCATTCCAAAAAGGTTTTAGCCCTTCCACTAACTCGGCCTTTGCTCGGGCTGACTGTCTAGGTGAGTCGGCCAGACGTTCTTCTAATATCGCCTCAAAATAGGGTATGCGACGTTCCACACTTTCGGCTAGAGCTGACAAACCCTTTTCCCTTAAAAATTCATCCGGATCTTTCCCGCTAGTCAACGTGACTCGATTCACCTGGACGCCTTCCTCCGAAAGAATCATAAAAGCCCGTCTCATAGCCTCTTGCCCGGCTTGATCCCGGTCATACAGCAAGTCCACTTCCTTGCTATAACGCGCTAACGCCCGCGCATGTTCTTTGCTCAAAGCCGTTCCCAAACTCGCCACAGCCTGTCCTAATCCAGCCTCGTGACACGCTATGACATCGAAATATCCCTCAACCAATAAGGGCCGCCGACCTTGACGCCAAAATTTCCGTGCCAAATGTTCTCCATAGAGTACCGTACTTTTATGAAATAACGGCGTATCAGGTGAATTAAGATATTTCGGTTCCTGATCGGGCTCAATTGAACGGCCCCCAAAGGCAATAAGTTGACCCCGGTGATTCCAAATAGGAAACATGATACGATGACGCCACCGATCATAAATGCCTTGATTTTCCTGTCGGGAGACAGCAACCCCCGCTTCGAGCATTTCGGCATCGGTAATACCATGTTTCGATAAGAACTGTGTGAGAGCATTCCATGACTTGGGAGCATAGCCCAATTCAAATCGTTTTCGCGCCGCTTCACTGACTTGACGAGATGCCAAATATCCTAAAAAGATCTCAGCATATTGATTAGCGCTGATTTGAAAAAATTCCTGAGTCCACTCCATCACGGCCTGTAGTCGACTAAAGTGGCGTGTCACTTCCGTGTTCTCAGACTTTTGAGGTCGCGGTATGCCCACTTCGGTAGCAAGCATGTCCACTGCCTCATTAAAACTTAAGCCATCATGCTCCATCAAAAATGTGTAGACAGTGCCTCCCGTGTGACAGCCGAAACAATAAAATAATTGCTGCTGGGGATCCACACTAAACGACGGCGTTTTTTCCTGATGAAACGGACACAATCCCCAAAAATTTTTGCCTTTCTGCTTTAGACTGACATAACGTCCGATGACGTCAACAATATCAGCAGCATCTCTCACTGCGTTGACCCAGGCCTCGTATGTGGAATCAAGCATCAGGAATCACTCCAGTCCATGAGGAAAAATTCGCCGCCAATGCAAATATTCCTGCTTATTTTTTCGCAATGACGAGAAATGAAGAAAAAAAATCCCCAGCCACACGGACGGGTTCGTAAATGATCATTATTCACAATCATTATATTTACCATTATTATAGCACAGGATGCAAGAGTTTCTTGCATCCTGTGCCTATCTATCGTCGTCTAAACTCCGATTAATTAGGGTGACGCAAATTGGCTTGCGCTGCTGCCAAACGTGCAATCGGCACACGATATGGTGAAGCACTCACATAATTGAGACCGGCCAGATGGCAAAATTCGATGGACGACGGATCGCCGCCGTGTTCTCCACAAATCCCCACTTTGAGATCCGGTCGCGTCTCGCGGCCATCAGCCACAGCAATCTTAATGAGCCGCCCCACACCCTCCCGGTCTAACACCATGAAGGGATTGTCCGGCAGAATTTTTTCCGCGAGATAATGGGGCAAGAACTTGCTCTCGGCATCATCCCGGCTAAAGCCAAAGGTGGTTTGCGTTAAGTCATTGGTTCCAAACGAGAAGAACTCAGCCTCTTCCGCAATGCTGCCCGCAGTTAACGCGGCACGGGGAATTTCAATCATGGTGCCAATCTTGTACGGCAGAGCGATGTTTTCGGCTTCTTGGGTCCGGGCATTCACGTCCGCAATCAATTCTTTCATCTTGGTAAATTCAGCTAAGGTCCCGACCAAGGGAATCATGACTTCCACTACGGGGTGATACCCCTCGTGAAGCAGTTGAGCCTGGGCTTGGAAAATCGCTTGGGCCTGCATCGCGTAAATTTCGGGATACACGATTCCCAGACGTACGCCACGAAAACCGAGCATCGGGTTAAATTCAAAGAGAGTCCTGGCTCGCCGCAAGATGGCTTCTAATCGCACGACATCATCCGTACGCTGCTCTTGGCGGGCTAGTGCCAGTTCTTTTTCCGTGTCCGGGATGTTCGGCAAAAATTCATGCAGTGGCGGGTCGAGCAAACGAATGGTGACAGGGTACCCGTCCATTGCCTTGAGAATCCCGTAGAAGTCGCTTTGTTGCATCGGCAGTAACTCGTTCAACGCTTTTTGACGCTCTTCGAGTGTCTCCGCCAAAATCATTTTTTGCATGACCGGCAAGCGGTCCTGTCCCATAAACATGTGTTCAGTTCGGCACAATCCTACCCCTTGGGCACCGAAATCCCGGGCAATCTGTGCATCTTCTGGTGTATCGGCATTGGCTTCAACGCCTAAGCGCTTCATGTCATCGGCCCACTGTAGTAGCGTCGTAAAATCTTCTGACAAGCCCGGGTCCACGGTGGGAACGACTCCCAATACTACCCGGCCTGTCCCTCCATCAATGGTAATGACATCATTGTGTGACACCTTAACGTCGCCGACGTAAAAGACCTCTTCCTCGAGATTAATTCGTACCGCCTCACAGCCCGTTACCGCAGGTTTTCCCATGCCCCGGGCCACAATGGCCGCATGGGAGGTCATACCGCCCCGGCTAGTCAAAACGCCTTGGGCCGCGACAATTCCGTGAATATCATCTGGCGTGGTTTCAGGGCGCACTAATATCACGGCTTCCCCTTGGTTGCCTCGTGCTTCAGCTTCATCCGCGTTAAAGACCACTTTACCGGAGGCAGCACCTGGTGAAGCGGGTAATCCTTGTGCGAGGACATCCAATTTAGCAGAGGGATCAATTTGCCGGTATAACAACCGCGCCACTTGATCGGGGTCTTGCCGTAAAATGGCTTCTTCCCGGGTAATAATCCCTTCCCGTACCAAGTCCACGGCAATTTTTACCGCAGCCCGAGCCGTGCGTTTTCCGGTGCGTGTCTGCAATAAGTAGAGTTTTTCACGTTCCACGGTAAATTCGATGTCTTGCATGTCCCGGTAGTGTTTTTCAAGCAAGGCACAAACCTCGGTAATTTCTTGAAATGTCTTGGGCATTTCTTGTGCCATTTCTTGAATCGGTTTCGGAGTGCGAATACCGGCGACCACGTCTTCCCCTTGGGCATTCGTCAGATATTCCCCGTACATACCGGGTTCTCCCGTATTCGGATTTCGAGTAAATAACACGCCCGTCGCCGATGTCGGACCCATATTCCCGAAGACCATAGACTGAACGTTGACAGCCGTTCCGAGCGTCTCAGGAATTTTGTTTAACCGCCGGTACACAATGGCACGCGGGTTTTTCCACGAGTCGAAAACCGCCTTAATGGCCATCTCGAGCTGTTCGTGGGCATTTTCTGGAAATTCGCGACCAGTAACCTCACGCACCAAGTCTTTATAACGTGCGATCAGGATTTCGAGATAGGATTCGCTCAAATCCGGATCCAGCGTGACCCCTGCTTCATCTTTGACCTCTTGCAGGATGTGCTCAAACCGGTGATGTTCCATATGCATGACCACATTGCCAAACATTTGAATAAACCGGCGGTAACTATCGAGTGCAAACCGGCGATTTTGCGTTAACCGTGCCAACCCTTCGGTTGTCTGAGTATTGAGACCTAAGTTCAGCACAGTATCCATCATGCCGGGCATGGATATGGGAGCTCCTGACCGAACCGAAACCAAAAGGGGTTTTTCGGGATCCCCCAGTGTTCGGGATAATTTCTGTTCCAACAACCGCAGGTTCTCCCAAACCTCATCCATCATGCCGTCAGGAAACTGGCCTAACTCCTGGTAAAGATTACATGCCTCTGTCGTAATCGTAAACCCGGGAGGGACCGGCAATCCTATGTAACTCATTTCTGCTAGGCCGGCGCCCTTTCCTCCCAATAAGTCACGCTGATTGGCCCGTCCTTGTTCGAACGGAAACACATACCGAGACATTTCTAGTGGTGTCCTCCTTGTCTGATCTCTAATACTCTTGTCGCCGTTTCTTCAACGGCATGATTACTAACATCAACCACCGGGCATTTTAACCGATTGAAGATGTCCCACGCATAGTCTAATTCTGCCACAATTCGTTCCATTGTGGCATATTGTGCTGACGATCCTAATCCTAAAGATTTTAGTCGTTGCCGTCTAATGCTCATTAATAACTCGGCGTCAATGACTAAACCGATACTTTTATTTCGTCCCTCTTGAAACACCTCTTGCGGAACTGGGACTTCGGGGACCAGCGGCACATTGGCAACTTTCAGGCGATGATTAGCCAAATATAAGCTGACGGGAGTTTTGCTGGTGCGAGAAACACCTAACAAGACAATATCGGCCTCGCGGATGCCCCGAGGATCTTTGCCGTCATCATATTTCACCGCAAATTCGATAGCTTCGACCCGGTCAAAGTATTCGCGATCAAGCCGGTGCGAAAGACCAGGAACCAGCTGTGGCTTCAATTCCAGCGTGTCCTCCAAGGCCTGAATGACGGGTCCCATGACATCGACGGTGCGAATCCCAAGTTCTTGGGCACGCTGTTTTAAATACGCGCTTAAATCAGGACGCACAATCGTATAAATTACGATGGCTGTCTCGCCGGCTGCCCGTTCCAAAACAGCATCGATACCACGACAATCCGACACATTGGATAGCCGTTCAATACGAATTTCCGCTTGTTCGAACTGAATGGCCGCCCCGTGCGCAACGCGTTCAGCCGTTTCGCCCAAAGAGTCGGAGACGATATAGATTCTTCCACGATGGGCCATATGTTTCCTCCTAAACCGAAATTTGCCTCAGGTCGAAGAATCGATTATAAGCTTCCCGGGCGTACGCCAACAGTGATGCCCGACGCATCCTTACGGCAGGATCTGGATCATTGATCAACACGGCATTAAACAAGGCGTCCACAGCATTAGACAAGGCTTGAATGGCAATCCACCATTCATCCATAGACCCGCCATGATTTAACACATTTTGGGTCGCCTCCCATACTGTTTGTTCAATGGGCAATTCCCATTCAGGCATCATTTCAGGCACATGGGCATCTTTAATGACCCGGTCAATACGCTTAAAAGCCAAAGCCACGGTCTCCCAATTGGGATCGTGAATAATTTTGGTCAGGAAATCTAATCTGGCCTGGTAGGTATACCAGGGCAAAGATACCGATAAAATCGCGTGAGCCCTCTGTTCGGGGATATGATGAACCTCATCTAAATAATGTTCTAATCGCGCCATGACCAAGTCATATGATTCATCCACGGCCGTCTTGTCCACCGCTAATACTTGCCCTGCCAAAGCAAATAACTCATAGGCCGGATATTGCCAAATGGCAGATTCCGCTAAAATTCGCCCAATAGCCAAGGCCGCCCGGCGTAAGCCAAAAGGATCTTCCGAACCCGTCGGTTTTAATCCATGGGCCGCGCCCTCCAAAACCGTATCCAGGCGATCTAACAAGACAAGGATTTGACCCATAGGCGACTGAGGAATATGGTCTCCTTGAAAACCCGGGTGATATTGTTCCCCAATGGCGGTGGCGACATCGTCCGCTAAACCTTCATGACGGGCATAAATTTCCCCCATAATGCCTTGCAGCTCAGGAAATTCTTGCACGACTTGTGTTAACAAATCGGCCTTATATAACTCGATGACCGTCTTAAAATGTTCTTGTTGTGTGTTATTCAAAGGCCATCGATCCCGGGTGGCTTCAAATAGGGCGTGGACTCTTTGGATCTTATCACCGTAAGTTCCCAATTTGGCATGGAAGATGACCCGATCCAGTTGGGGACGGTGCTCACTCAAAGGATGATGAAGATCCGCCCGGTAAAAATATAAGGCATCGGAAAGACGGGCCCGTAAGACTTTTTCGTTTCCGTGGCGTACCGAATCCAAGTCATTGCCAATTCCATTGCGAACCCCAACAAAATAAGGCAACAACGTACCCTGTTCGCTCCAAACGGGGAAATACCGTTGATGAACACGCATCGATGTCACCACGATCGGCGCAGGAACCTCTAGAAAGGCTTCATCAAAGTGGCCAAGAAAGGGTGTGGGCCATTCCACAAGCTCCGTCACCTCTTCCAGCAGGTCTTCATCCCGATCAATGTGTCCCCTGACACTGTCAGCGAGGTCATTGGCTTCATTTTCAATCACTTGTTTACGCCGGTCGGCATCTAACATGACGAGGCCCCGTGCCAGGGCTTGTTCATAGGAGGCAATACTGTGAATCGCCAACGCCCCGGGATGGTCGGTGCGGTTTCCATAGGTTTTCGGTTCCCCTATCACGCCCGCAATGGTGACGGGCACAAAGGTGTCATCTATCCATAAACTACACCATCTAACCGGACGGATAAAGCGGTAGTCATCACTTCCCCAGCGCATACTACGCGGCAAAGGAATCCGGGAAAAAGCTTTTTCAACAGCTGGGGCCAACAAGTCTTCCAATGGCCGAATAGGTTGGTCAATGTCCACACAGACATAGACTTTATCGCCCTCTGTCATCGTTTCAACCTCACCAGGCGACACACCCACTCGCCGGCAAAATCCTAACAAGGCTGGTGTAGGCATATTGTCCTTATAGGCGCTAGCTAAAAGAGGTCCGCGAATTCTTTCACGTAAAGGATCTTGTTCTTTGCGTGCCTGGGCCATGACAACTAAGCGCCTTGGCGTCGCCAGAGCCTTCACATTGCGTACAACAATCCGCTGTGCTTCTAATTCTTCGACAATTAGGTTACCAAAATTGGTGACAAGGTCTCGCAAATATTGGCTGGGAATTTCTTCAACTCCCACTTCCACTAAAACCTGGCGCATATCTGGAGAAATGTCGTAATCAATCATGACAAGGCCTCCTCCTTTGCTGCCGGGTTTTGGATCTGGTCTAAATATTTTTGGGCGGCGATGCGCGCTAAGGCTCGCATACGTCCGAGATAGGCTTGCCGTTCTGTCACCGAAATGGCTCCTAGAGCATCTAACGTATTGAAAACGTGGGAACATTTGATTAAATATTCGTATCCGGGCCTGACTAATCCTTGTTCTAACAGCCGTTTAGCTTCGGACTCATATAAGTCGAACAATTGAAATAAGACCGGGGCCGAAGCGTATTCAAAACTATAGGACGCTTGTTCCCATTCTGCCCGGCGAAATAAGCTGTCGTAACTGACACCTGGTGCCCATTCAATCGACCAAATTTCATCCACACCAACCAGATAACTCACCAGGCGTTCTAACCCATAGGTTAATTCGGCAGAAACTGGTCGGCATTCTTGTCCACCCATTTGCTGAAAATAAGTAAATTGACTAATTTCCATGCCGTCAAGCCAGACTTCCCATCCTAGTCCCCAGGCCCCAAGACTCGGTGCTTCCCAATTGTCTTCGACAAAACGAATATCGTGTTGCCGTCGGTCTAAGCCTAAATGCTCCAAACTCCCAAGATAAAGCTCAATGACGTCATCCGGAGCTGGCTTGAGTAATACCTGAAATTGATGATGTTGGTACAGGCGATTGGGATTCTCCCCATAGCGCCCATCGACCGGACGTCTGGATGGCTGAACGTAGGCCACTCGCCAGGGATCTGGTCCTAGCGCACGAAAAAATGTTAACGGGCTCATCGTTCCTGCCCCCATTTCCACATCATAGGGCTCAGCAATCATGCAGCCATGATCTTTCCAATAAGTTTTCAGGGCCATCACAATATCTTGTAGGGTCAAAGTGGCTTATTCCTCTCTTTCTCTACCATATTCTCGACTTCACGCACGAATTGCAAAGAGCGTGGCATCCGGCCAATATGACTCTCGACATATCGGCCAAAAAGAGCAAATAACTGCTCAGCAATGAGTCCCTTGGCATCATAATTCCCAATTTTGCTGACGTCCAGTGTCATCCACTGCTGCCAGGTACGCAGTGTCCCAAAAGAAATTTCCATTCCAAAATGTCCATAATGGTTATTCTCCCTATGCGAGGCAGGGCTATGTTCATGGCAATACAACACATCATTCTCCCAATCCACCACGACAGTGGGGGGAACAGGCGGCTTATGGCAAATCTCGCAGGTATCCCATTTCGGCGTATATCCCGCCAACTTGAGCAAGTGCCAACTTGCAGTCAAGGCAATGCTTAAAGAGCCTGGAGCCACGCCAAGCCGCTCCCACGCGGCAATAAGCCACGGCACAACGGCGGGATTCGCGTCGCGTTCTTGAAACATTTCATCGACGAAGTCGGCTAAAAACATGGCCCAGCTTAACTTATCTAAATCTTTTTGCAAACTGGGGAAACCATCCACCAAGTCGACAGCGGTTAACGTGTCTAAATTAGAACGCCCATGATAAATTTGACACACGGCATAGGACAAAGGATAAATCCCGGCCAAGCGACTTTTCGGTCGCCTGGCCCCTTTCGCCACCGCGCCAATTTTTCCCGATTTGATGCCAAATAGGGTTAAAAGCAAATCGGCTTCACGGTAAGGCCTAGATTTTAAGATTAACATGTGGTCTTGATACTGCGCCATATCATGACTCCACTTTGGGATAACCAAAACGAGTCAACCATGCGTCCTGATCCCGCCAGTGGCCTCGGACTTTCACCCACAGGTCTAAGTATACCTGTTTATTGTAATATTCTTCCAAGTCTTTCCGGGCAAGTTGCCCAATTTGTTTCAACATCTGCCCATGGTTGCCAATAATGATGGCTTTCTGACTGTCTCGTTCGACATAAATTGCAGCGCGAATATACATCAGATGATCGGACCGAGGTTGTCTTTCTTCAATGGTCACCGCCACAGAATGCGGGACTTCATCGCGTGTTTGTTCCAAAATCTTTTCACGAATGACTTCCGAAACATAAAAGTCTTCAGTTTGATCGGTGACCATATCTTCGGGAAAATAAGGCATCCCTTCCGGCAGTAATTCCCACAATGTATCCATCAGCGGTTGTAATCCTGATTCTAACTGGGCAGACACAACGAAATGATGGCGGTACGGCGCCAACGCCAAGTAGGGATCCAATCGGCCCGTTGTGTTGGCGACAAGATCGCTCTTATTTCCAATGAGGACCGCCATTTGTCCCGATTGCCGAATCGTTCGTGCAATCTGAAGATCTTCATCCCGTGGGGGCTTGGAAATATCCACCACATGAGCGATAATGTCCACTTCCTTGAGCGCCCGCATCACGGTAGCGACCATGCGTTCATCCAATTTATGCTTCGGGCGCAGAACCCCTGGAGTATCGACAAACACGATTTGCCCCTGAGGATCGTGCAAAACCCCTTGAATGCGGTTGCGAGTCGTCTGGGGTTTGGGGGTGGTAATAGCGATTTTTCGACCCAACAGCGCATTAAGTAAGGTCGATTTGCCTACATTGGGACGTCCCACCAGCGCCACAAATCCTGATTTATATGCCATACTTTCGCTCCTTGCTTATTCCAAAGAAGACGGATTGAGTTGAAAACTTTCGGGCAACAATTCGTGTAACCAAAAATGCTTGGTTTCTTGTCCATCTCCATAAGAGACATAGACATGCAAATCGCCAAACTCGCTGAGGACTTGTCGACATCCCCCGCACGGCATCGCCAAGCTCTTTTCACCCACGATAAAAATGGCATCAAATTGACGTACGCCTGATGACACGGCAGATGCTACAGCCGCTCGCTCCGCACATAAACTTAAAGGATAGCTTGCGTTTTCGACATTGCATCCCGTAAAGATTTGCCCGTCACGACTCAACAAGGCCGCCCCCACAGGAAAATGGGAGTAAGGCACATAGGCATGCTGACGGACTGCAATCGCCTTTTCACGAAGAACGTCTGGTGATATTGTCGACACCTGACTACCGTCTCCTTTTCGCCATTCAGTCATCCTCATCAGTGGTTTGCTCAGGCTTTTGCGCTTTGATAATCACACGGGCAACGCGCCGACCAACCACTTTGGATACCGTAAACTCGAGATTATCCCAGCGGACAATTTCCCCTTCCACAGGCGCTCGTCCTAACAAGTGAAGAATTAATCCGCCTACCGTATCAAAATCTTCATGCGGCAAATCCACATCTAAAATATCATTCACTTCTTCCAATTGAACCATCCCTGCCACATCAATGACTCCATCATCGAGCTGACGTATCGGTTGATCTTCCTGGTCGTATTCATCTTGGATCTCGCCAACAATTTCTTCGAGCAGATCTTCAATAGTGACAATACCAGCGGTTCCGCCATATTCATCAAGCACGACAGCAATCTGAGTCCGTTGACGCCTAAAGTCTGCCAGTAATTCATCCACTTTTTTGGTTTCAGGAATGTATAACACAGGTCGAGCCAATTCCCCAATCGGCGTTTGCGGATCGCGTTCTTTCAAATAAGCCAAAATATCCCGGGCATAAATAACTCCTACCACATCATCAATCGTTTTGCGAAACACCGGCAGCCGAGAATGGCCCCAGTGAATGACCGCATCCCATGCTTCACGCAAAGGTGCCGTATCAGGCAAGGCATTCACGTCAATTCGTGGTACCATCACTTCACGGGCCACCGTCTCACCTAAATCAAAGATACCCTGGATCATTTGTCTCTCGTCAGCTTCTAATAAACCTTCTTCCTCGCCGACTTCGACCATGCTCCGGATTTCCTCTTCAGTCAAAAGACGGCCGCCTTGAGCGCGAGCCCCAAACAGACGAATAATGCCCACCCCAAACCAGGTGAGCACACGCACGACCGGATAGAATATCCGGGCCGAGGCTTCAAGGAAAAAGGCAAAACGCAATGCCACACGTTCAGAATTATGCGCTGCATAGGTCTTAGGAATAATTTCTGCCACTAACAAAATGAACAACGTCATTACCACGGTGGCAATAGCAATCCCATTGCTGCCAAAATAATAGATAAATACGCCGGTGGCAATTGTCGATGCCATGATATTGGTTAAATTGTTACCGAACAACACCGTTCCCAGTAACCTGTTGGGCTGTTCTACTAAACGCTCTAGCCAACGTCCCTGTTTATGCCCTTCCTCGACGAGATTGCGGACCTTTCCCCGCGATAAGGACATCATCGCGGTTTCCGTCATCGAGTACATTGCCGAGAGGCCCACAAGAACAATTAGTACTACTATCGGGCCCCACCGTATAGCTCTCACCGGTTTTTGTCCTTCCCCTTTCGCCGTCCCGGTCAGTTTTCAATGATCTTGCGATGTCGGGTGACCATGCCAAGTACGAGGCAGCCAAATAACCATCAACAGAATTCCCACCAGTACTAGCAACAATAAAATGGTTACCCCCCGCTCATTGTTCCATCGTACCATAAATTCCTCGCCAAATGACGGCAACCGTGGCACGAAAACCCATAAACCCAACAAGGCGGCTCCGATAGCGGCTAGTAGAACGGCGCCAGCGGCAACATCCTTCGCCGTCTGGGCTAAGGGATGAATCTCTGGACTCGCCAAATCCACTACGGCTTCTACCGCCGTGTTTAGCATTTCGGCCACCATCACCACCATAATGGCGGCTAATACAACAATAAACTCGCGTTTAGGCAAATTCAGTATCCAGCCCAAAGTCATCACAAACGCGGCAGTAAAAAAATGCAAGCGTAAATTCCTTTGTGTGACGAACGCATAGCGCAAGCCTGAAAACGCGTACCGAAAAGATTCTTTAAGGTTTTCAGCGCGTTTCACGACTCAGGCCGATGCCTCCTAAAATCTCTTCCGTCTTGGCCATCATTCGCTGTTCTTCGTCGGGTGTCTCATGATCCCAGCCCAGCAAATGCAAGATGCCATGCACTGTTAAGAATCCCAGTTCCCGCTCAAAACTATGCCCGTATTCTAGAGCTTGTTGACGCGTCCGGTCCAACGAAATCACGATATCCCCTAAAACCGGGTCGTCAAACGCATCCTCTCCTTCTCGTTGACTAAAGGACAAGACATCCGTCGGGCGATCCACGCCCCGATACGTTCGATTCAACTCATGAATTGTCGAATCATCCGTCAGAACAATACTGAGCTCTGCGTCCTCAAGCCCACCTAAATTATCGAGAGCTGCGATGGCTACCCGTCGAACGGTCTCCTCCAATTCGGCGGATGAACCGGGAGGACTTTCCACCCATATGTCCATGACTATGACTCCTCTCCATTTCCTTTAAAACTTTTTCAGGATATTCAATGCGTTGGTGAAACACACCGGTTAATACTCGCACGAACGTGCGTGCGATAATGTCCAACTCTTTTAGTGTAAGATTGGATTCGTCCAGTTGGCCATCCTCCAAACGGTCTTTAATAATTTTACGCACCACTTGTTCGATAGCTTGCGGCGTCGGCTGCTTTAATGTCCGGCTAGTGGCTTCAGAAGCGTCCGCTAGCATGACAATCGCGGTTTCTTTACTCTGTGGCCTTGGCCCGTCATAACGGTAATCCTCTTCCAGCACACCGTCTCCCGTATCCGCCTGTAACGCCTTGTGGTAGAAAAAGCTAATCAATGTGGTTCCGTGATGTTCCCGGATAAAGTTAATAATGGCATCGGGAATATGATATTGGCGAGCTAACTCAATCCCGTCGCGAACATGGGAGGAGATGATAAGCGCCGATAATGCTGGCGCTAATTTGTCGTGGGGATTGTCCGCCCCAAATTGGTTGTCCACAAAGAAATATGGGCGCTTTGACTTTCCGATATCGTGGTAGTAGGCGCCCACCCGTGCCAAAAGCGAGTTACCACCTACGGCTTCCGTGGCTTGTTCCGCCAAATTTCCCACCATAATACTGTGATGATAGGTACCAGGCGCTTCCACGAGCAACTTGCGTAATAGCGGTTGATTAGGGTTACTCAACTCAATCAACTTCATCGAGGTGATAATGCCAAATGGCCCTTCCAAAAATGGAATGGAGCCCATCGCCAAAATCGCCGCCAATACTCCGTCTAAGAGTCCCCATAACAACGTTTCCCATGTAGGCGTTTGGGCAATTCCCGCCCCTTCCATAATGTCGAGTCCCAATAACGTCATCAAATTGACAATTCCCACGAGGAGTCCCGCACGGATAATGTCATAACGTTGGGACAAACGGCTCACTCCGAAAACTCCAGCCAGCCCACCAAAGAATGATACTAGCGCCACATTGAGATCTGCCCCCGTCAATGTGGCCATCCCCAAAGCCAAAACTCCAGCCATAACCATCCCAAGACCAGAATCTACCAGAGCAGTCACCATAATCGCGGCGGTGGGCACCACCAGATAATTTAAAGCCGGCAATCCTTTCATGACATCCGCAGCAATCAAGGAAGCCGTGAAAATAATGCCGGTAATGATTGTCGACGGCAGAGAATTTAATAAAGGACGTTTTAAAAACCACAGGTACCCACTCAATAGAGCAACCAATACCAACGACACAAGAGCCGAGCCAACAACAGGAGCCGGGTTAAAGCCTTGGTCTAATAATCCGAGTTCTTGAAGGACTTTGATATCCGCAGGAGTCACAACCTGGCCAGCTTGTAAAACTTGCTCGCCTTTTAAGATCTTGACAATGGGCACGCGCGCCATCGCAGCCGCTTTTTTGGCCTGCGTATCTTGGACATTCAAAAAGGTGTTGGGAACGATGAGACTTTTTGTAAAGTCCGCCAAAAACAAGCGGAGTCCTGATTGAGACTCTTCTTGGGAGGCCAGCTGCGCAGCAAAGCCTTTGGCTTCTGCTAAACCGACCTGATTATTTCTAACCCCGTTGCCGTTCCCCATTACCGACGACACAATAACCAGGGCATCTTGTTGGAGTTGGGAGAGACTTGAGGGGGATAATTGCAGCACTTCACCCCAAACACTATTGGGCAATCCCACAGGAATGGCCTGGGCCACGGTTTGTTCCCGCAAAGACAAGGGCGCAGCTTGATCGAGAGACAGAGACAAAATCAGCGAAAAATCCTTCCGAATGGTGTTTTCCTGGTTTTTCAGCACCTGATTATTCGTCGTGTACACATTCGGAACGGATTTAGCCGCTTGTTCTCTCGCTTTAGCAGTAGCCCCCCAATCGACCACACCATAAGGGGCCACAATCGTTCGGGGTGCTAAATCGCCCACCGACACATCAATGCGTTGCGCAAATAATGTGGCGGTAAACACGATCGTGGTCAACAGCCAGACACTTAATGCCACAACCAGCTGTTGCCAGTGTAAGGACCATGGTTCTTTTAGATCCCACCTCAATGCGCGAACATGTGACAGCCACTTTCCCACATTACGTTTTGTGGTCATGATTATTGGCTCCTTGCTCTCCTTCAAACCGTTGATAGGCCGCAATAATTTCTCCTACTAAGGGATGACGAACGACATCGCGCTTGCCCAGATGAATCGTGCGAATACCAGGAATCCCCTCCAAAATACGTTCTGCTTCATACAGTCCTGATCGTTCACCTCGTGCCAAGTCCACCTGCGTCGCGTCTCCTGTTACGACCATTTTGGAACCATAACCAAGACGGGTTAAAAACATCTTCATTTGTTCGTACGTGGTATTTTGCGCTTCATCGAGAATAATAAAGCTCGAATTTAATGTTCTTCCACGCATATAAGCCAGCGGCGCCACTTCAATGTGTCCTCGTTCCCGGTAACGTTCAACCGCTTCCTGTCCGAGAAATTCGAAAAGGGCATCATAGAGCGGACGCAAATAGGGATCCACTTTGTCCTCCAATGCGCCGGGCAAAAAGCCTAGCTTTTCTCCGGCTTCCACTGCGGGTCGGGTCAAGATAATCCGCTCAACCTCATGCGTTTTTAACGCTTGCACCGCCATTGCCATGGCTAAATAGGTCTTTCCCGTACCGGCAGGGCCAATGCCAAACACCAGAGTATTTTGCCGAATGGCTTCAATATATACTTGTTGACCAACGGTCTTCGGACGGATTATCCGCCCCGCAGTTGTGGTATAGACGGATTCCGTCAACAAATGCAGGAATTCATTTTGGGTGCCTTCTTGCACAGCCGTTACCGCTGCATCGACTGTATCGAGCCGGATAGGCTGACCCGCATACGCCCACTGTGCTAATAAGTCTAGAACTTGCCGAGCCAGTGCTTGGTCTTGATCCGGTCCTTGGATAGCAATGACATTCCCACGAGCTGTAAGTTTCACATGTAGCGTATTTTCAATATGCTTCAAATGTTCATCGCCGCGACCAACCAATGTTGTCACGGCATTATTGTCAGTAATAACCCACTGAGAAAGTGGCAATGGCGTCCCCCTTTTTCTGCTTAGATTACCCAATGTCCATCAATTGGTCACGGGCACTGCAATATTTTGATTCACGACCCATATCAATTGTACCGACACGCTATGATTTGACCAATGAATAATCCGACGTTCCCGAACTTTGGTTCCCCCATGCACCATGTTGTGCATACGACGTGATACGTGATCGATGGCTCGCGCCAAAGCTTGTTTTCTCGATAACATAACACGTCGCCTTTGTAATTCATTATATACGATTTTGACTGTCTCTACTGGCAAGTTGACATCTTGCCAGCGCCACGGCTCCACAAATTTGTGGGTTTTGTAGGAACGAAAGGGAATGCTTCCATATCCCTGCAAGAGCACAGGAGCATTGTCGCCAATTTGGATAAAAGTTTGGGTGAAGGTATGTCCCGAGGGAACCCATTCATGAAACTGGTATGGCTGGACCACTGTGGCTTGATAACGCACATCTGCGTAAACTTCGCCCCGCGCAGGAGTTTGCACCGCATCCGTAAGAGGCTTGGTAGCCCCTTCGGGCTGTATGGGCACCGGAGCACTAACCGCTCCCGAAATGAGGGTTTGACCCTTTTTGACCACTTCACCGGGACTGACTTCGGGATCGCCCATATAAACTAAAACACTGGTCACGGTCCCGCTATGCGCAGCAATCATTTTACGAGGGAGTTTGTTTGAAGGTTTAGTGACTAAAGGTACAACTTGTACCGTCAACAACACACCGTGAAGGGACAATCCAATAAAGGCATACTGCGGTAAAATCCGTTGCATAATCAAGCGAGATTTGCTCAAATTAATCGCCCGAGAAGGTGTACCGACATGAATACCTGCCGCTTTTGCCGCTTGAATCAATTGGGTTTTGGCTGTTGGCGTAATGTTGGCGGTAGGTACGTTAATAATCCAAATCCGACTCGTTGTTACAAAAATTAAAGCCACCGCGGTTAATGCCCCCACTCCCAGAAAAGGGCGCGCTGTAAACTGCCGCCATTTAAAAGGCAGGCCCCCACGCCGACCAAAATGAAGATGATAATGTTTGCCCCGCAAGACTTGACGCAAAATACGTAAACTGCTGAGCGGTGCAATAAAGCGGTAGCCTTTAGACGTATTCTTCACAGCCCACAAGCGTTGTCCTGATAAGGCCAATTGGCTGATGATCTCTTCAGGATGCCGCCCCACCAGGGTAACTTCAACCCACCCAAAAAATAATCGGTATAAAAAATCGATCACCGTTGCCCCTCCTGAAAGACCAAAGAGTGGACTTGACCGGTAACGAGAATTTCTCCCCGGTCAATCCATCCAATCACCAAGTCCTTCCCCCGCACGACGAGATAGCCTTCTGCCAAACGCAAGACAATATGTTCTGGCCCATATTTTTGAAGACCCCGATGATTCTCCACGCGGAACTGGAGGTGTCCTACCACTTCAATACGAGGAACATTCACCAACACTTCAGGTGGAATTTCAAGCCATTGTGCCACCCGGGTTAGATTCTTTCCTCTTTTCATCCGGATTCCTCCCCCGTCCATCCTCTGGTTCATGGTATGCTTGGCTTTCATAGGCCATGATGAAAGAAATGTTCGGATCGAGCAGGAATCTTTGATAAAACCGCGTATAACTCAGATAAAGAGGATCCTAACCAGCCTAAAAACGCATGAAAAATTTGCCTATTTGTCAATAGTGATTGTCAGATAGCAAGAATTGAGTGGAAAAATGGAAGAGACTTTGCAGTATACACCCGTAAAGCCCGACAAATTGTCGTCGTCATGGACAATCATACATGTTTTAAAAATCACCACGACCCGGGCTTGCTGGATGCAGTGTCGGTTCTGTGATTTTAGCCACTTTGTCCCGCTCGTGGGAAACAATCCCGTCAAACCCTTAGCCCTGTTAAATCTTGTACAAACTGATCCCAGATTAGACGGCCCCTATGATCTCGTTAAAATTCGTGGGGGATTAAGCTTTTTTGAGCCCTGGAGCTATTTCCGCTCGGCCATTCGCCATATTCATACCCGTAACCCCGCACCCATCCAAGCTTTGTCCGCGGTAGAACTGATGCATTTTCACCGTGTAGAAAAAAAGCCATTTCAAGAACTGCTGGAAGAACTAAGATGGGCAGGTGCATCGAGCTTGGGCCCAGGCGGGAGTGAATTGCTCTGGGATGAATGGCGCCAAGATGTAGCTCCACTACGCCTCAGCGCAAAAGAATGGCTTCGCATTCACCAACTCGCTGAATCCTGTGGTCTCCAATCCCGTGCGAGTCTTATGGTATTTCCCGGCATAACAGGGCGGCATGTTCACGATCATCTTGCGGTTCTCAAGCAACTTCGGGGATTATCTGTAATAGAGATCAAACCATTTCGCCCGACACCTCTGTTCACCGTGGACCATCCCCATACGTTAGATCTTTTAGCCGTCGTACAACTGATCCGCCAAGAATTGCCGCACGTACTTATTGAAATCAATATTGACCATATTTCTCATGACATGCGCGATCTGCTGCGAGGACACGGGGTATCGCGCGCATTAGTGACCCAGGAGGAAATGGACGCGTGATGAACGACATTCTTTGGGTTCCTTGGTTACAGGTTCCCCGCTTACAATATCCGGCCTACGAAACCCATATTGTTCAACTCTTTCTTAAAGGCCATCTACAACGAGGTCATGTCCTGTGGAGTTCCGAAACCTACAAACCGATCCCGTCCTTTTCTCTTTGGCATCCGAAACCAGGAGTGTTATGGCATGTTCGTTATGATCTTACGACTCATCCCGAGGACATTGGCGACTTCAACGGACCTATAGAAATGGCGATAACGCTTGAGCATATTCCCTTCGATCTTCTTAAAACGTTATCCGAAACATCTCGGTTAACCCGAATCATTCTCTACAGGGCTAGCGGCCAGGGATTATTACCTGTCATCCACAGCATTGAACAACTTTTGAGCGTGTTGCCTGGGATTCCATTATGGTTGGATCAAGTCACCATAGGCTGGGAAGCTCTAGCCTATTTACTGGCAGTGTTTCCGGACGTTCAGCCCTTTAATGTGCAAGATCAGGGGTTAGATCAGCTCTTAATCATCGCTCAAAAATTAAACCGTCGCGTATTTTTGTCTGACTTCAGTGGTCGGGCGCCTATTTTGGTCCCCTATCTCCCCACCTTTGCCATGGACCACGAGTCTCTTTGGAATATGGACAAGCTTCCTATTTATCCCGGATACCTCTAAAAAATGAGGGTTACGAATCCGTCTCCCGTCCTTAAGCGTTCCATGGTTGTACAGCCCGAGGAAAAGTGTTGGGCGGAGCTATAACCTGAAATGCTGGACCAAAACGGTCCCCCCGTGCATTAAACCACAGACCTTGACTTGGACCGTCCAAAATGATAACCCAGGAAGCACTCAGAACGGAGGTGACGGTCGTCTGTAAAGGTTGCGGCCATTTCACCAAGTCTTGATCGGAAAACGAAACACCAGTAAGGGGAATAAGCCCCTTAAGGGTGAGTCCATAGGCCGGATGAGAAGGAATCACTTCAATCACAGCGTCCTTCACGGAAGAAAACATATGGAGCTGACGGTGCCCCAAATGCGTTAACGGTAAAATTTCTATGCCAAAATTCCGCAGTCCTTCCGTAACGGGTAAATACACATCTCTAGTACCGACAGCGACCGATCCTTGGGGCACATGAGCCACAGTCCACTGTTGAATAACTCCCCGCGTATATCCCCATAGCGTCACCTGGGCTTTATCCGGCCATACCCGAAGAATGACCATTTGACCCTGGTGCGCGGGATATAACGTGGTAATGGCCAATGGTCCCTGCAATACTTGAACAAAATGCCCGTGGTGCTGGCAATATAAATCAACAGACTGACCGTCTACTCTTTCAACGACAGCCCACAAACGCCCAGAAATGTAATCAACTGACAAGATCGTTCTATGGGATGGCGCCTTCCAAATAAGGTGGTCATGGCCAGAAGGCGTCAACTGGTACAAAGCCGATCCTGTAGTGACCCATAAGAGACGACCATGACTCGCCATGATTTGTGATTGGGCCACCAACCCCAAGGATCCCAAATTGATGAGATGTCCTTGAGGGTGTCCTTGAGCCGTATATCGCCCCACCAAGAGATCTTCGGTCCCGGTAGCTGTCGTGCGGGCAAAGGCAATAGCCAGATCCGGGGGAGAATTATTCCCCCCACAACCGCTCAATCCTATGCCCATAAAAATAACAAAAACAGCGACCCACTTTCTCCTCCATAACCATGGGCGAGAAAATAGGCGCTGCTTCTTCATAGGACTCTTAACGGGATAAACGGGCTTTTACAAGATCCGCTACATGCCGGCCATCAGCCCGCCCCCGAATCTGAGGATTGACGATCGCCATGACTTTGCCCATATCTTTCGGTGAGGTCGCTCCACAGGCCGTGATCGCGGCGTCAATTAACTGCGCCAGTTCATCTTCAGATAAGGGCTCTGGTAAATATGACGATAAAATCTCGATTTCTTTGAGATTTTTCTCGACTAAATCTTGCCTTCCGGCTTTTTCAAATTCGCTATTGGCATCTTTGCGTTCTTTGATTTCCTTGACGATCACCTGAAGGATTCCTTCGTCATCTAAGGTGGTTCGCTCGGATCGTGTTTCTTGTGCTAGGATGCCGGCTTTTATCGACCGGATCACCGACAAGCGGGCTTGGTCTTTAGCCCGCATCGCCGATTTAAGGTCCTCATTCAATTGTTCTCGGAGAGACAAGGGAGAACCCCCTTAGAAACCATATTTATTATTTCGCACGCTTCTTCCGTGCGGCCTCGGATTTCTTTTTCCGGCGCACACTCGGCTTTTCATAATGTTCGTGCCTGCGAGCTTCCGCAAGGACTCCAGCCTTTTGGATTTGTCTCTTAAAACGCCGCAGCGCGCTATCCAAGCTTTCGTTTTTACCGACTTTAACCTCTGACATAGTTCTCCCTCCCCTCCACCCGAACGGGTCGGGGTACGCTTCTCTTTATTATATGTGTCGGGGGAAAAGTGTGTCAAATTTCCTATGTCAAACGTTAAAGATTACCATGGTCGATAAAGGTGCCCGTATTTGGATAAACATTCTTTGCACAAGGTGCTTTCCAGAAAACCGGTGGACATAGAGGTCGCCTCTCGTTTGACCACCGGCTTATGACAGATATCACAAAACTTTAGTTCTACGACTTTGCCCATCGTCTCGACCTCCTGCCCATAGGATGGCCGAAACGCTGCTGTTAAAACCCTAGAAATCGTCACCAAATTTGTCGACAAGCACCCCAGTTTTCCCACTCCAACGCGTCCTCCACCGCGTTAGGATTGACCGTGCGCAAAGTAATGAGAGGACATCCACGCCCTAAGTAATGCTGCCGCAAAAACGCCAGCGTTTTCAGCCCGGTAGATATACGGGCCTAATGATACGGCGTCAAATCCGTTGCGGGTCAATTGGTCTCGTTCTGATGGTGTTAACCCACCTTCGGGCCCTACCACGAGAAGGCAAGCGGATAAAGGCGACATGGGGTGTTCCATTAGCCAATCCCAGAGATTTTTCCCTTGCGCGTCTAATACCAACTTGTGCGGAATCTTTAAATCCATCACCTCGCTAAGCGTGGTCAAGGGAAAAATTTCCGGGACACGGCTTCTGTGTGCCTGTTCGGTGGCCTCTTTAGCCACTTTATGCCAGCGGTTCCATTTGCTTGGTGAAATTTCCCGGACAATTGTTCGCTCGGTCAGTACTGGATAAAATCCCGCAATCCCTGCCTCAGTGCCTTTTTCGATGATATCGCTAAATAAATCTTTCTTAATCAGGGATTGCGCCAAGAAAAGCGAGACATCCTCGAAAACTTCCCGAGTTCTAAGACACTCGAGTACCTGATTATCTTGCGTCATTACACACTCAAAAATCGCTTGCCCGCTTAACAAGGCTTCAATTTTCTCTCCGGGACGCACCCGCATCACATGACCCAGATAGTGACTTTGCTCTGGTGTTAAAATAATCCTCTTGTCGGGGATTATTTGCTCACTGCTCACCACAATCCGGATCATGGTGCCGCCACCATCATCGCCCAGCCTTCTCGTTCTACCATCTTGGTAATGCGTCCACCATAAGATTCCACAACCCGGACAATCTCCTCACGTCTGTCCCACAAAATCCCCGATAATATCGCTTGACTTCCTTTGTGCAAGTGCTGAATCAATGACGGCCATTCGGGAATGATAATATCCGCGATCAAATTGCATAATGCCAGGTCAAACACCTTATCTGGGGGTACATCCTTCAAGGTCCCTAAAAGCGTATGGATTTTCAAATGATTGAGGGCAATATTTGACTCCAAAGCCCGAAACGCCACCGGATCGGGTTCCACAGCCCAAGTTTCATGGGCCTGCATTCTTGCGGCTAATATGGCGAGAATGCCAGATCCCGCTCCTAAATCTAAAACTCGCAAGCTATGAGGATTGATCTCGATAATTTCGTTTAAGCACATAAAGGTGGTCGGATGTGTTCCGGTGCCAAACGCCATCGCCGGATCCAAAATAATCTGGTGGTCCTCATCAATGCCGTCCACATCTTGCCAGGCCGGGACGACGACGTAGTGATCCTTTAAATAAATCGGGTGATAATATTGTTTCCAATTGTTAGCCCAGTCTTCTGTACGGATCCGGTCCATTGTTATAGTCCAGCCGTGCTCATTAGCCAAACGTTCCAATTCCGCCCGAATCTTGCCAAATCCCGGCTCATCAGGAAAATAGCCGCGAACAAACGGTTTTCCGGGAATTAAGGGAATATCCGTAAAAGGAGCTTGCACGGGTTGACCATCTTCCCATTCAATCCCACTAAGGCCAAAATCTAACAACACCTGGGCAGCCATTTCCACATCATCAGGGGACACAAAACAGGTTACCGCCATATAATCAGGAGAAGAGGATGAATTACCGACCCAGGGCATCTTTCACCTTCTTGAATATGCTCTTGTCTTCGTGCGCAACATCTTCTTTGCGCATTTCAGCCCACATATGCAACAATTCCCGTTCTTTATGGGTCAAAGATGTCGGCACCATGACTTTAACTTTGACATTCAACGAACCGCGAATACTGGCATTCCCCAATCTTGGCAATCCTTGCCGCGACAGCTTAAAGACGGTGCCGGTTTGGGTGCCACCCGGAATATGCAAGGTTTCTTCCCCATTCAACGTCTTAATTTTCAGATCCGCGCCTAACGCTGCTTGCGCAAAAGTAATGGGTTCTTCCACCCAAATGTCATCGCCATCACGGGTGAATCGCTCATGTTCTTTCACGTGCACAAACACAATTAAATCTCCCGGCGGCCCTCCATGCTGTCCAGCCCCACCTTCACCAGCCACCCGAAGCCGTGTGCCTTCATCGACACCTGCAGGAATGGTAACACTTAAACTTTTTTCAGCACGAACTTGACCGCGACCGTGACATTCTTTACACGGCACCGGAATGATGCGTCCACTGCCATGACATTTTGGACAAGTTTCCACCTGCCGAATCCGTCCTAAGAAACTTTCTCGAATCCGTTCGACTTGACCATTACCATGACAAGTTGGACACATTTCGAGCCGTGTCCCCGGTTCCGCCTGATTGCCGTGACATCTCGGGCAGATTTCATCCCGTGTCACCCGAATCGTCTGCGTACTCCCGGTGAGCACTTCTTCTAAGGTTAAGGTCAAATCGTAGCGCAAATCAGGACCTTTAATAGGACCGCTGCGGCGTCCTTGCGAAGACCCATTGCCGAAGAAAATATCGAAAATGTCACCAAACCCGCCAAAGCCAAAATCTTGGCCAAAGGGGTTTCCCATCTGTGGGCCATCGGCGCCAAATTGATCATAACGTGCACGTTTTTCGGGGTCCTGTAGCACTTGATACGCTTCATTGATTTCTTTAAATCGCTCTTCCGCCGTCTTATCTCCAGGATTGGCATCGGGGTGATACTTGGCGGCAAGGCGTCTAAAGGCACGCTTGATTTCGTCAGGACTCGCATTGCGGCTGACACCCAACACTTCATAATAATCGCGCTTTGCCATTCGCTAAATTCCCTCCTCTTCTCTGCCTCAATGCCAGTCGCAAGACTTCATGACGCCGAATCCGTTTGCGATTTTTGGGCTTCTGGCGTGCCCTGCCCCGTGGAAACTTTGACCAAGCTCGCACGCAAGACACGGTCTTTCCATTGAAATCCCTTTAATAATTCCTCGATAATGGTCCCTTCAGGCTCATCGCTGTCAACCCGTTGGACGGCTTCATGCACTCTGGGATCAAAGATGGTTCCCACTGTGGGAATCGGGGTCACCCCAAATTTGGTCAAGACATCGTTGAAGCCTTTCAGAGTCATTTCGACTCCCATGCGCCACGCTTTGGCTTCATCAGTGTCCGGCATGTATTTCAACGCCCGCTCTAAGTTGTCGTAGACGGGCAAGAAATCTCCCAAGATCGCGCCCGTTACATATCCGCGGAGCTCTTCCCGTTCTCGGTCTACCCGGCGCCTGTAGTTATCAAAATCTGCTTGAAGGCGCACTAACTGATCATAACGGTCCTGCGCTACCTGCTGCCAATTGGTTTCAGTGTCATTCGCAGCGGCTTCTTGGTCTTCCGCCTCACCTTGAGAATCCACCTGTTCTTGATTTTCATCAACGAGTCCTTCGGTGTCTTGTTGTTCTTCATCATATGGTTCCCTATCTGTTTGCGCTTTCTTGTCGCGCTCGTCCGCCATTAAAAAATCCTCCCCATTTGACTAAGCTCTTGTTGAGATTTCCATCTCATCTTAGCATTCCTTATTTTTAATACCGCGGTGGCTTTTCATTACGCCCACTTGAGCGCTTGAGACAGTTCGTCCGAAACCACTTCCAAAACCGTCATCACATAAGCATATTGCATCCGTCTAGGCCCGACAACCATCACGCGTCCCACCACGGTCTGTCCTACCCGGTAGGACGCGGTGACCACACTACAATCTTGTATATCTTCAATGGACGTCTCCGAACCAATCAATGCCATAACCCCGTCGGCAGGATGCGAATGGACAATTTGTTCGACAGCTTTATCTTGCTCCAAAAACCCTAAGACTCTGCGTACTTTGTTGATATCATTAAATTCCGGATAATTGAGGATGGTTAAGGGACCCGCCACGGTCATCCGCTCATCATCGGATCCCTCCGTTAAGAACCATCCCAGTACGGTTTGCCATAAGGCAGCATGTTCGAAGAGGCTCGTCGATAACGGATCTAATATATAATTTTGCAAATCGCGCATCGAAACCCCGGCAAATTGGCGCGAGAAATCTTGAGCGAGGGCATTTAACTGGGCCAAACTCAGCTCTTTGGGAATCGACACAGTCTTATTTTGTGTAAATCCATCCGCTGTGCGAATAATTAATAGGGCACTATCTTCTCCCACCCCCACAAAATGCAACGCGGAAAAAATTCCTTGTTCCCACGATGGAGCCAGGACAATAGAAGGATACCCCGTAATATCACTGACTAACTTGGCGGTCTGGTGAATAAACCACTCCAGTTCTCGCACACGTGACTGGTACGTGGACCGGATGCGCTCCAGCAATTCATGGCCAATTGGCGCTTTGGACATTAACTCATCGACATAAAAACGGTAACCCTTATCCGAGGGTACTCGGCCAGCCGATGTATGCGGCTGTTCCAGAAAACCCCATTCTTCCAAATCCGCCATTTCATTGCGGATGGTCGCCGGACTAATGCCCAAATTATATTTTTTTGCTAAAGTGCGTGAACCCACAGGCTCTGCCGAATTAATGTAGTCTTCCGTCAAAGCTTGCAAAATGGTTCGTTTCCGTGTATCCACCCCAGTCACCTCCTGCCCGTGTTAGCACTCTCATATGCCGAGTGCTAATATACCCTATTAGGTAAAATAGCCTGGGATTCACATCACTGTCAAGCATATTGGTCAGTTCCGACAAATTCCCGAAACACATAGTTGGCCATATCCCGGCCGCGTGAAGTCAGCCGAATCCGGTCCTTGTCCCGCTCAATAAGACCTTGATTATGCAGGCGACGAAATATAGAACCCAAGAGTCCTTCGGGATTTACCCCAAATTTATGATGGAATCGCGTACGGGAGAATCCTCCCTCTTCTCGCAAGCCTAACCACACATATTCCCGCATTTCCTCTTGGCGATCCAACCATTCCTCTCCTGCCTTAACGTTTTCACCGGCCTCTATCGCTTCCATATAGCGTCTAATGCCGCGAATATTCCACCACCGACGTCCATGCCAATATCCGTGGGCCCCAGCGCCTAAAGCTAAATAAGGATTCATGGTCCAATATAGACGGTTATGCCGCGAATGTTTTCCCGGAAGACAATAGTTCGATATTTCATAAGGCATAAAACCTGCCCGTAATAACGTCATGCGCCCAATATCGGCCATATCGGCAGTCAAATCGGTAGCGGGTAAGGACAAGAGGCCCCTTTTCAATTGGGTGGCTAAAGGAGTGCCTTCCTCAATTTGTAATTGATATAAGGATAAGTGATCAGGTTTTAGGGCCAACACGGCTTCCAGAGATTCTTGCCATTCGGCTAAGCTCTGTTGCGGCAACCCATAAATTAAATCACAATTGACATTTTCAAATCCCGCCTCACGAGCAGATTCCATGGCAATCCTAGCGTCTTGGGCGGTATGAATCCGGTTAAGTTGTTGCAGGTGATGATTTTGCCATGCCTGCACACCTAATGACAGGCGATTAACGCCTGCCATACGGTACTGACGTAATCGTTTGACATTAACAGTTCCGGGATTCGCCTCCATCGTAATCTCTATGGATTGCCCGGTATGCGGTAGCCGCTTGGCCACGGCCTCAAGGATGCTGGCAACCTGGGCTGGTTCCAACAACGACGGAGTGCCTCCGCCTAAAAAGATGGAGACCAGATTTCCAGCAGGTATTTCTATTTGCTGATCCCACTCTTTTATTAAGGCACTGACATACCGCCGGTAATCGTCTTCACCCATTCCCGTAATGGTATTAAAGTCGCAATAGGTACAACGCGCCTGGCAAAACGGAATGTGAATATATAGCCCCCAATCCGATAAGGCCGGATCCATCATTTATTATCATCCACTCGTAAAATGGCCATAAAGGCTTCCTGGGGAATTTCCACATTGCCCACGGCTTTCATCCGTTTTTTTCCTTCTTTCTGTTTCTCGAGAAGCTTTCGTTTACGGGTAATGTCACCCCCATAACATTTGGCCAAAACATCCTTGCGCATCGCCTTGACCGTTTCCCGGGCAATAACCCGTCCCCCAATTGCTGCTTGCAGTGGTACTTCAAACAACTGACGGGGAATCAGATCGCGTAGTTTCTCCACCAGTGTTCGTCCCCGGTAATAAGCCTTGTCCCGGTGCACAATCATGGAAAAAGCATCCACGACTTCCCCATTGATGAGGATGTCAAGACGCACCAGATCCGAGGGAGCAAAGCCGCTCCACTGGTAATCAAAAGAGGCATACCCCCGGGTTCGGGATTTTAATTGGTCAAAGAAATCGAACATAATTTCTCCCAAGGGGAGAGAATAGGACAACATGGCTCGCTGGCTATCAATATAGGAAAGATCTTTATAAATGCCACGGCGTTCCTGTGCCAGTTCCATGACCGCCCCAATATATTCACTGGGAGTAATAATACTGGCACTCACCATCGGCTCCCGAATTTCCTCAATATCGCCCGCTGGCGGCATGAGTGCTGGATTGTCGACCCGAATTTCTTCTCCTGTAACGAGCCGCACTTGATAGACCACGTTAGGCGCGGTGGTAATCAAGGACAAATTGTACTCACGTTCCAACCGTTCTTGAATGACGTCTAAGTGTAATAGACCAAGAAATCCCGCCCGAAATCCAAAGCCTAGGGCAGCAGAGGTTTCTGGTTCAAATGTTAACGAGGCATCATTGAGTTGCAATTTTTCTAAGGCTTCTCTAAGCCGCCCGTAATCACTGGTGTCAACGGGGTATAAGCCGGAAAATACCATCGGTTGCGCGGGGCGATAGCCCGGTAATGCTTCTTTGGCCGGATGGTCGGCGAGGGTGACGGTATCCCCGACACGGGTATCTTGGACCGTTTTAATGGATGCCGCAAAAAACCCCACCTCTCCGGTCGACAGGGACGAAACCGTCGTAGGATGAGGACGAAATACACCGATTTCCGTCACTTCAAAGGATGCCCCGGTCGCCATAAATTGGATCTTATCTCCCACATGAAGGGATCCATCAACAACCCGAATATATACCAAGACGCCTTTATAACTGTCAAAGCGAGAATCAAAAATTAGAGCTCTTAATGGGGCCTCTGGGTTGCCAACAGGAGGCGGAATGCGGGAGACAATAGCTGCCAGCGTCTCATCGATACCGATGCCTTGTTTAGCCGAAACCAAAATGGCTTCGGTCCCGTCTAAACCGATTTCAATTAATTCTTCTTGGACACGCTCGGGATTGGCGTTAGGCAAATCAATTTTATTGATGATCGGGATAACGGTCAGATCATGTTCTAAGGCCAAATACAAATTCGCTAATGTTTGGGCTTCAACGCCTTGTGCCGCGTCAATCACTAATAAAGCGCCTTCACAAGCTTGCAACGCTCGTGAGACTTCATAGGTAAAATCAACATGGCCCGGGGTATCAATTAAATTGAGTTCGTAACGCTGCCCTTGATATTCATATTCCAAACGCACCGCTTGCGCTTTAATGGTAATCCCGCGCTCGCGTTCTAGATCCATCGAATCCAACACTTGGGGAGCCATCTCACGCGCCGTTAATGTTCCGGTTCGTTCAATGAGACGGTCCGCCAAAGTACTTTTGCCATGATCAATATGGGCGATAATTGAGAAGTTCCGAATTTCCGATTGGTTCACGTTTGCCCTCCAGCATCCCAATTCCTATCTTACCTATTTTACTGGTTTGCTGTATCAATGAAAAGAAAGGCAAGACCGATGGTCCCACTCACCTATCAGGGGATCCATCGGCCAGCTCCTCGTGTTGTGTGTCTTTTTAATTAGGCGACAGGCAAGAATTTGACACTTTGTGGTTCCATCTGCCCATTATGATATCCATCATTACGTTCAGGGTGTGCTTTCATTAATCGGACACTAAAGGTACCATTGTCGTCACTGTCAAAGTCCCCTAAATTGGCCCAATGCGCGCTGGGCGTCTCCCTTACGCTGACATAGGTATTGTGATTGGCATGAAAGACATCATATTGCGCAGTACCATTGCCTGGCGGAACTAAAACTTCCACATCATATTTTGAAGCCGCTCCAATTTCCGGATTTAAAAATGATTGGTCATAACGCCTGGCTAATCCGCGCACGCGAACAGCATCGGTGAGAAAAAATGAGCCCACAATCACCACAAGTCCGCCTGCTACCCATAAAACCTTAGCGGCTTTCGTCATAAATTACCCTCCTTTATTTAGTATTAGTTCATTATAATCGTCTCGTTACAAACTTCGGCAATCACTCACTTGAACCAATCGTGTCATAGGTTCAAGATTAAATCCATTTAACTGCACACGAAAAATATTATCCGCAAAATTTAACTGTTGCAAAACTCAGCCGGGTCATCGTATAATGCAAATGCAAATAATTTGCATTTAAAGAAGGGATAGGCCATGATTAATCTCTGGAACCCTCATGCTATTGGACTCAGCATTGGCTTGATTCTGTTAACGGCCGTGTTACTCGGCATGATTCACGGAATTACACCCGATGAACATACCTGGCCTATTACGTTTAGTTATGCCATTGGCAGTTATAGCAGCCGTGGAGGAATGAAAGCGGGATTTTTGTTTTCACTTGCCTTCACATTTCAGCGGGCCATCGCTTCCGAATTAGCGTTTCTCGCTCTCGCCCGCTTTCTTTTTAACGGTTCCTGGGAGTATATCGTATACAGCATTGTCGGAATTGTTATGGTCGGCTCGGGAGCCTACATTTTAAAATGGAATCGTCATTTTCATTTCTTCCACTTTGCTGATCATTTGCCATCCCCTGATTCCCAAGATCCGCGACCCATTCCCATGTACATGCCCTTGGTTCATGGCTTCATTGCCGGATGGGGGACAGGCGCTTTTGCGCTTATCGTCTACACCGTGCTAGCCCCGGCTATGCATCACTGGTACTTGGCATTTTTGCCCGGTTTATTCTTCGGATTAGGGACGATGCTTATGCAAATCCTTTTAGGCTCAATGGTCGGTTTGTGGATGGAAAAGCGTCACTTAAGTGAAGAAGATAAAAGCTATGTCGCCCGGAAAGTGAGTGGCCGTACCTTGTTATATGGCGGTTTGGCATTTGTTCTTGCTGGGTTTTTGGGGATCGTATTTCCCGTGATTGGAAGTTGGCAAATCACAACAGGAATTAAAGTGCATAATCTCGATCACTTAGGTATTGGCTTCGTTCTTGCTGTTATCGTTCTCTTCTCAGTGGCATGGATTTCATTCATTAAAAGCCTTCACGAAATCAGCCAATCAAAACTCCCGCCCTCCCGGGAAGTTGGATAAGCCAACCTCCCGGATCATCGCAACCTGTTGTTTAGGGATCGATAAGATTTCGTGGGGAGTTCTCTTGCTCTATTCATGATGGTTAAGTGGCAGTCGACTGTTTTGTCGCCTTTTGCTGTACGCTCATGGCAAACATAAGATTCATAATCCCCATCAGCAAATTAAGTTCCATATCATGCGGTTCTTTGAAACCTAGCGTCAAAAAGAATACCGTGTTTAAGATAAATAAAATAAATGGAGGTATGCGTCCTCCGAGACCCAATACTAACAGTCCTCCACCAAAAATTTCAAGAACCCCGACCGCATAACCAAAAACCACGACATGAGGAAAAATATACGTGCGAATGATCGGCGCGAGCGGCGTCGTCGGCAGCGCTTGGGTTACGCGGGGAATCAACCACACACTGGTGGGGGTATACATTTTAAAAATACCCCGCCACAGAAAATACAATCCGTCAACAATGCGTAAGACTGTTATCCAGCGCATGTCAACAATCTGATAGCGATTCATGCCCATGCCTCCTTGACATCCCTTGACTGCATCTTATCGCACTGTACGATCTATAGAGCACTTTTGCATAAAAATAGGCCAAACAGACTACGCATTTAGCGACTTTCGGCCCAAGACAGCTTTTACCTCGGCCGCCATACTAGGGCTATGTCTAACCAAAGGAGTGGATAGGTGTGATACGGGTGAATCCCGAATTGACCGATGAGCAACTTTTACGGCTCTTTGATAAGGGAACCCTGGGACAATGGACACCAGATGCCATCGATTGGGGGGATATGGAACGTATTTCACCAGAACAGCGGCATGCCATTGCGCAAATCTTAACGCCTGTCTACCTTGGCGAACAAACGGCAATGTTTGGAGTGAGCGCCGTTCTCCCGGACATGTTAGGCCATGGGCATCACGAAGAAGCCCTATATCTTAGCAGTATGGGTTTGGATGAGGCTCGGCATTTCCGCAATTTACACAAGCTCTACCGCATATTCCAAGAAGAGCCGGCATCGCGTCATCGCATTCCGGAAATGTTTCGGTATCACGCGCGTTTGCTCAGTCACAAAGATTCAACTGAGTGGATTTGGGGAATTTTAATCAGTGACCTGTTCGCCAAGCATTTTTATGGCGGACTCTATTCACGTTTCCCCGATACTCTAGTAGGTCGGTTAGCACGCCGCACTTTGCGAGATGAAGCTCGCCATCAAGCATTCTCGGAGCGTTATTTGGAAAAACGGCTACCCACCATGGATGAAGACAAGAAAGGGCAGTTGTTTATCTTGCGCGATGATTTGTTTCGAATCATGGAAGCCATTGGTGAACGGCTCAAAGACCCGATGCTGACCCTGGCTTGGGAACCGTCAACATTCTTAGAAGAACTGTTCGAAGACACCGAGCGTTGGGTCAACCGTCTTTACATAGCTCAACCGTCATAAGTCCCCCTTCCCGCCGCGTCCACGCGGTGGGAATTTTGCTCTCTTTATGCGCATTTTCCAAGAATAAAAAATCCTTTGAGCACATGTGGTCCTCACTTAAAAGGTCCTCTAACGACCACCATGTCTATACCCAATCGTCGTAACCCGACATCTTGATCTTATTCCAGCCATGAAAACAAAATCTGATTAAATGCCGCTTTTCTAGGTTTGGCAACAGCACCGCATTGTGGATGACATTCCTTGCCCTTTCCCAATCCAGCGATGAGTCAAACGGCTGTCCCCACATCCCCTGGTTATCGGCCGTGACGAGTTTTGGGGCTCGCGGCATATGCGATAATACCTCATGATGAAATATGGATAAGGTCTCGCCATCCATCATGATGAGGAGGTATCAGCCCATGTCTCGTCCCAAAGCCATCTTATTCGATTTAGATAACACCTTATATGATTTTACCGCAACGTGGACTCAAGCCACTTATCCCCTGGTGCAGGAGCTCATAGAGGCTCACCACAAAGAGGAAATTCCCGTTCCCGAATTATGGGGAATTTTTGAACGTATTAACCGCGTGATTTTTTCTCATGTCGATCATGGCCATCTTCCCGGCCGTTTAGGTCGGCAATTACGGTGGGAACTACTCGGTGCGGTGTTAAATATCCCTATTGACCCGCATGAGATGAACTCGCGCCACCTGGACGCCATGATGTTTTGCATCCCCTTTGAGGAAACCTCCCTCGTCATACCTACCTTGGCCCAGTCCTACCCGTTAGGGATTGTCACCAATGGCCCGGAAGATCTTTTAAATCGGCGTCTTACAGCCATAGGTCTGGACTCCTATTTCCCCGCTCAATGCCGGATTTCCGCCGAGCGTGCCGGATTCTTCAAACCCCACCCGGAAATATTCCAAAAGGCTTTAACCGCGTTAGGGGTTGCCCCTCAAGACGCCCTGTATATTGGAGATTCCTGGGAATATGATGTATTAGGTGCTTATAACGCTCATATTCCTTGTCTATGGTTTAATCCCTACCATCGTCCTTGTCCCACTCCTCAGATGGTGTTACAAGAAATTCATACACTTTCAGATCTCCTACATAGTCAGTGGATTCCCCTACCATAAGAAGACGTGATGACAATCCAGATCAAAAAGACGTACGTCACAAGGGCCATGGTAATATGAGCAAAAATCAATCCTTGGGGAACTCTGCTTCTACCCAGCACGATCCAGAAAAAAATGATGCCGCCTAGAACCGCAACTATCAACAAACTAAAATATCCGTAAAACACAAAGGGGTCATAAATCATGAACATTTTCCTCTCGCTAACGATGATAAACTGACGGATTTTCCCAGCATACATGGACAATACGAAGTCCTGCCCTTTCTTCTTCCTTTACGGTTGATGATAGCGACGGCGCAATTCTTGATGTCTTCTATCATTACTCCACGGAGAGTTCGATGGATGCACGGGCTTAGGCTTTTGCCAAGAATATCCGGATAATGACGCCGTCCACAGGATAAAGGTTAATATCGCTAAGAAAACATGCGTAATCAACCACTTGGATGGTAACCGCCGATTTTGGCGGTCAAATGTCCAAAAGAAGCCCAATCCCACCACCAAGGTCACGGTATACATGGCTAACGTCACGATGAGCATTTTGATTTCCCCCCATCCTCTTCGGGACATAGGAAGTATTCACCTCGTCCGACAAAATATGCGAGATCTTGACTGATTTGCGTATACTGATAGTAATGAGTGAGCAACCGATAACGGGGGGATTTTCATGACACCATTACCAGCCAATTTCTTTGACGATGCGATTCGCATTTATCCGCGCCAGCATTATGCGCATGGACAGTGGCATCAAGAACCGGCGGAAGTGGTCATTGAAGAACCCCTGACCCTGTTTATTAATGGCCGGGAATTTGTCACCATGGTGGTGACACCTACTAACATTCAGGAATTAATCGTGGGTTTTTTAGCCGCTGAAGGTTTTATCACAAACGCCGAGGAAATTCGGGTTTTTCAATATCACCCGGATGATAAGCAAGTATGGATTCGAGTACCCCATCTTAAGGAAGAGCAGCTTAATCAATTTGGTAAAAGATATTTAAGTGGTTGTTGTGGGCGTGGCCGCCCTGGCTTTTATTTTGCGGATGATGCCGACGTTGAGCCCCTTCATCTTCCAACACGACCATATCACCTGGATGTCCACAGGATTAATCACTTATTCCTAGAGCTCACACAATACACACATCAACAGCATTCAGGTGGTCTTCACGCTGCGGGATTAGCCGACAGCGAACACATGATTGCCGTCCGTTTTGACGCCGGCCGCCACAACGCCTTGGATAAACTCTATGGATACACGCTACTTCATCAGATTACTCGTGACAATAAAGTCATTGTGTTCTCTGGACGTCTTTCAGCTGAAGTCATCATTAAAACAGGTCGAATGGGCGTCCCCTTGATTATTTCCAATGCCGCGCCGACAACCATGGGTCTCGAATTAGCTGACGCTTTAGGCATTACGGTGATTGGTTTTGTTCGCAATGATGAGATGAGCATCTATACGCACGAAGAACGCTTGTCCACTATCACCACCTTATAGTCATTAGAAAGTTGTCGATATGCTGGTGTTTTTGGCGTTAAGGGATTTGGGCTTAGGATGGGTACTGTTTATCACGGATCACTTGACTGATTGCCTTAGCTAGGTCATTCACCGCATATCTTTCTTCGGCTAATGTATTGTAAGCGCCTCCAATTTCTATTAATAAGTCTCCCGGTGCTAGCTGCTGATTATAACGGTAGGGAACCATGTCAATCCCGTCGCCTTGAAGGATACCGGGCGCAATACTCCGCAGATGATGCGCGATATGGATGGCCAATTCCAAATTTTGATGCCAATACGGATTGGGCAATAATTTGTTGCTACCCACAACTAATAAGATGCGGGCCGTTTTGACCCCATGAATCACCGCTGTGGTTTCATCTAAGGGTTTGTCACTGCGATGAATGTCCAACAAAATGTGAACACTCGGATACCATTTTAACAGGCGTTTGGCGGTATGGTAGGACTCATTATAACTGGGCAAAAGACCTTGGGACATGTTATCGACCCGGGATTGCACCACCGCAATCCCGCGGTTATTCAAATCTTGAGCCAACCACCATCCCACCTGTACCACGGTCTTGGACCAATCAGTGGAATACGCTGTGGGAGAATTTTTTGGTAACGCCGGCCAAAATGCCTCATGGCTGTGTGTTTGATAAATGCCCACTAGGGGTTTTGTACCCAGTTCCGCCCAAATGCGGCCGTTGTCCCCGGGTAAATTGGCATCAGTGGCATCTTGCTCTTTGGGACGAGGTAAAGGACGAGAATGAGTCGTCAATCCCTCGACATGCGAGGGAACCTGGCTTAAGGCCGGAATTTCGGCCTGCAAAATGCGTTCCAAGCTATTTAACTCAATCCCCGAGATATCGGACAAGGCCGTCATAATGATCGAACGAATATGCCAAGAAAAGGTGTGGGAGGATTCTTTTGATATCTTCGCAAGCGGTAATCCTTGGTCTAACCAGCTAATCAAGGTGGACGGATTATTTTTCCACTTTTCCAGGTTGCGGCTTAACCATGACGTCTTGGTGGGAATGCCAACATGCCCCGTCACCGGCAATGCCGGGCCCGTTCGGGCAGGCACATTGAAAAAAATCATTCCCGCTAATCCGAGTACACCCGCATATAAGCCAAGACTTGTCCACGGTATCCGCTTGGGCAAGAATGGTTGAAAGGGCTTCTCATGGTGGGGCATTCCCGCGACACGCAAACGCCTTTTCCAGTCCTTAGGCCGTTTAGACCTTCCCGGTGTCCAATGAATCCAAATGACCCGTGGAAATCGCCAACGAAACGGTCGACGCATACGGCTTCCCTCCTCACTAATATGTATGGTAAATCTTGGACAAATAGACCGGGTCCGTATTAGTGAGTTCATCATAAGTCGAACATCCATAGGTTTAGGGAAAATCGGTGGATATCAAGACTTTACCCAGGCTTTGGACCATGCTATAATCAACCGTCAGGAGGTATAACCGTGGCCAATATTAAGTCTGCCAAAAAGCGCATCAAACAAACACAGGTTCGGACTTTGCGCAATAAGATCCGGAAAACCATGGTACGAACGGCTGTACGGCGCTTTGAAGATGCCTTAAACCGGAATGATTTAGAGTCTGCTGAGATGGCTTTACGTTTTTGCTATGCTCGTTTAGACCGGGCTGCACAAAAGGGCGCCATTCACCGAAATGCCGCAGCTCGTAAGAAATCTCGGTTAACGCAGCGCCTGAACAAACTGAAATCAGCGTCTGCATAAAAGGAGAAAAACCCCGCTGATTCGGGGTTTTTTATTTTCCCGAATCCTTTCCGGTTAATGCCAGATAGCTGAGGACCCACGATTCAGGATCCCCAAATCCCGTTTTAAGCGCCCGGTCCACAAAGGCTGCGCGACGTAATAAATCATGTAATTCGTTTAATGACCAGTACTGCGAGTATTGCCAAACTTTCTTAGCCGGAAATTCTTTCATTCCTTCCTGTCGCGCAAATTCCTGCACGGAAATGCCTTGTTGCCTGGCTTTTAAGGCCCGGTGCAATTTGATTAAGTGCCGAACCGCGACAATAAAAATCAATAAAGGGGCTTTCCCTTCTCGCAATAAATCCTCTGTCTGCGCCACCGTCTTGGCCGTTTGACGCTGGGCTAAGGGTTCGGTAAGCCGCCATAGTTGCGTATCATGGGGCAACGGCGGAACAAATTGGCGCACACTCTCATCGTCCCATTTGCGGGTCGGATCATAGAGCGCCATTTTATCCAGTTCATATAACACTTGTTGCTCATCATGTAAGACCAGTTCCGACAGCAACTCCACCGCTTCGGATGTCAACATCAACCGCCGTTTTTTGATTTCTTGATGCACGAAACGCCGAAAAACGTTCGGAGAAAGCGGCTTGAGCTCGATGGTCCTGGTGGGGCCAAACGCTTTGATTAAGGCGGGGCTTGCTTTCTTGTCCCACACAATCAATAAGGCTTCGGGGTCTGGATGCATGAGATAGGCACTTAAACTCTCGTCTTTTTTGGCCCACGTCGCGTCCTTTACCACCACCATGCGGCGCTGGCTAAAAAATCCTGTCGTGCGCAATTCCATGTCGAGTTCTGCCCAGCTACTCACGTGATCTTTGATGAGGAATCCATCTTGATATCCCGCATCCAAAAAGCGTTTACGAACGCCTTCAATCCAGCGCCGCGCCCAGTAACTATGATCCCCATGCAAGAGATAACAGGGCGCAAGACTTCCATGTTCCACAATCGCCAACGCTTCCACAATATCCACGGTTCCAATCTCCCCATGCATAAACCCTGTCATTAGTGGCCACATTGTACCAAAGAACAAAGACGCAAGAAAAGATCACCCATGCTTCAGGAAGGAGGACAGGGTATGTGGCCATTTTCTCGGCTTAAACGCCGCATTCATCACACCCCGGCCCCCAAGGCACCGGTTATTGAGGATCATCTGGATGACAAAAGGCCTTTAAAGACCCCGCCTGGCAGTGAGAAACTTATGGACAACCTGGTGACAACCCAGCAAACATTAGAAGACATTACCGGAGTCGACTTGGGACTTCTGCAAGATCTTATCACCGAAACCAAAACCTTCGCCAAAGAACTGGAAACCTTAGAAAAAACGGTCAAACAACAAGGGTCTGCCACGCAATCATTAGATACCTATAATGGCAGTGTTGAAGATGCCTATAACATTTTGCAAAATACGGTGGGACAATCGCCCGATGTCATTATCCGTCGATTCTTTCTCGGTCGAAAGCACCGTGTTCCCGCACTTTTGGTGTTTAATGATGGCTTAGCGGATAACCAGATGGTCGATCAAGATACCATTTTTCTTATGCAGCGTTACCAAAATGCTGAAGAACTCTGGAAGGACGGTCCCAAAATCCATCAATACGTCCATGATTCCATCGTTTCCGTAGGCCACGTGACCGTCGAAAATCGTTGGACCAAGTTGTTGCCGGACATGATGGGCGGTAATACGCTTGTCTTTATCCAAGGCGCTTCCCAAGTCTTAGTGCTCGATACCGTCAAATATCCAGCCCGGGCCATCGAAACCCCAGATACGGAACGGGCCGTTAAAGGACCTCAAGAATCCTTTAATGAAGTGGTGCTGACCCAAATGAATTTGATTCGGCGCCGCATTAAAAGTCCCGCGCTACATTTTGATCCCTTAAGCATCGGATCCTATACCAAAACGGTGGTCATTATTGCCCATATTGAAGGCATCACTAATCCCGAACTGGTCATGTCCGTCAAACGCCGTTTACGTGGGGTAAAACTGGATGGGTTGCAGTATTCGAACGCGTTGGTCCCCTATCTGACCACCCATCCCCTGTCCTTGTTTCCCCAAGTTAGGTCTACTGAACGCGTGGATATCATTGTCCGCGATCTCCTTTTAGGGAAAGTGGTTATTTTAGTCGACAATACCCCTTATCCATTGACAGTTCCCTCCACGTTCATGGACTTTTATCAAACGACGGATGATTATACCGGGAATTTTTGGGAAGCCTCCTTGGAGCGCCTGGTTCGTCTCTTTGGTCTATTCGTGGGGCTTTTACTTCCGCCGTTTTATGTGGCCTTTGTATCGGTAAATCCCGATTTGCTGCCATTGAAGCTTGTTATCACGATTGCCGGTTCAAGGGAATCAGTCCCATTTCCGCCCGTGCTAGAAGTGTTAATTATGTGGATTATTGTAGAAGTCTTGCGGGAAGCGGCCATCCGCTTACCCAAAGAACTTTCAACCACGCTCGGTACCGTCGGCGCTATTGTCGTGGGAACCGCTATTGTCAAAGCCGGTATTGTCGATAGCATCATGATTGTCATCATAACCTTAACGGCACTGGGATTATTCACCTCTCCTGTCTATGAGATGGCCACCCCATGGCGAATTTTGTTCTGGGTCCTAGTGTTTGCCGCATATTTCTTAGGACTCTATGGCATGGTCCTGGCTATTATGATGATCTTGGCCCATTTGACCAGTTTGGAAAATTTTGGTGTGGCCTATTTATCCCCGTTCGGTCCCATGCGTCTTAGAGACCTGCAAGATTCTTGGCTTCGCTTACCCTTATCGCTTCTCAAGAAGCGGCCAAGCTACCTGCGCCCGGTAAAGACACGCAAAATGGGATCCAATATTCCCAAACCGATGAAAAATCCGCAACTTTACAGTACACAACAGGATCGGGTTGATGATGACGTTTAGAAAAGTCCCTGGCTCTTGGAAAAAAGTATTGCTTCTGCTTCTTTTGGGAATTAGTCTGACAGGATGCTGGGACAACCGGCCTGTCGATTCGCGGGCGTTAGTGTTCACACTGGGATTGGAGCCCAGTTCCAACCCCGAGGAATTCCGGATGCTCTTTCAGTTTCCCACGCCTCCTGCCATGGCCAAATATTCCAAGGGTTCTGGCGGCAGTTCGCAAACCCCTCCCGTAGCCGATGTGGTAGGTCAGGGCAAAAGCGTTGCCCAATGCTTTAATGCAGCGCAATCCCAAGTATCTCGGGACTTATACCTGGGGCAAATCCAACTCATTGCCATTTCCACCCATCTTAGCGCTCCCTTATTAACACGGGCTCTTGAATCCTTGGAACGTATCGGCACATTAGACAAAACACCCTTTTTGTTTGTGACTTCCCAACCACTGGAAAAAGTCGCATCGGTGGATACCGATCAAGAAGACTTTCCGACGTTGTACTATACGACGCTATTTTCCTGTCAACGGTGTCAAACTGATGCCTTAGGGGTTCGCTTATGGCAATTTGCCGCCAATGCAGCCACACCCGGGATCGATCCCTCTCTGCCTCAAGTTACCGTAGATGCAAAAACCAAACAAATTGATGTCGATCGCATAGCGCTATACCAGCATCTGCGTTATGTGGGAACGTTAGACGCCAACCAAACCATGACTTTTGGATTATTAAAGGGAGAAGCACATAAAGTCAGCTTGTTTCTTCCCCGGCAACAAGCCACATTAAGAGCTATCCATGGTCCAAGCCATCTCACCGTCAAAGAACGCAACGGCATTGTCTATGCATCGTTTTACCTGAAATTGTATAGCACCTTAGAAGGCATTAAAACCCAAACCGAGACGGAAGGGCAGCTCGCCGAATTATCTCGTGAAGGCTCGGCTGTTCTCGCGCACCGTTGCCTGGCCTTGTTGCAAAAAACACAAAAAATGGATGTCGATCCGTTTGGCGTTGGACGGAAGCTTGACTGGCGTTATCCCATGGAATTTACCGCTTTTAAACACTGGCATCAAGAATATCCTAAAGTCCATATGAGCGTCCATGTCGATTTGAGAATCGATAAGATGGGAGACATCAAATAATACCAAAACATGCGGACTTGGAATGATACGACGGAAAGAAAGGAGGAATGTCGACATGGATTTCGGAAAAAGTCAGCGCCTGCCTCGAATTTCGGGTTTGCAGTTTGGAACCGTCGTCACCGCAGGATACATGGCGATGGGAATTTTTTACTTTCCCCGGGAAATGGTTACCGCCGCAGGACGTGATGCCATTTGGTCTTTTTGGCTCGAAGGTTTGGTGACCTACTTTCTTATGCGGTTAACCTTTGCCATGAACCGGCTGGTTCCGAATGAGACCTTGGGCGAATTTGCCCCCAAAATTGTTTCGACACCCATCGGTCTTTTAATCGGGCTTTACACGGTCGTCTATCATCTAGCGCTCGCTATCGTTGCAGCCGTTTTATTTGGCTATGTCCTCAGCAATATTTTTCTCCCCGATACCCCAGTATGGGGTGTAACCGGAGCACTCGTTCTTGCTAGCTTGTATATTGCGTCTTTGGGCATTTCTTCGCTCGCTAGAACCCTGCAGTCCGGTTATATTCCTATGGTGCTTTTGACCATCCTCACCTTAGTGCTGGCTATGGGAGTCATCCGTCATCCTGTCCTGTTGGAACCGCCTGTCAACATTCAAGTCATTCCTATCTTGCAAGGGGCATACCGGGAATATTTTCTCTTCATTGGATTTGAAGTCAGCGTCACCCTCTATCCGTTTATTCGTAATGAAGAACGGCGTAAGGGCGAGCGCTTTGCATATCTTGGGCTGTTACTGATGGTATTCATTGGCACCATAATGTATGAGGCCACCATGGCGACTTTTGGTCCCGCGTTTATTCCGATTATGCGCTGGCCTGTCGTCAGCCTCATGCGCATTCTGGCTGTGAATGGCTTCTTCATAAGCAAATGGGGCATGTTAGTCGTGGTGTTATGGACTATTGCCGTGGTCGCCTTTATCGCTATCCGCCTGTGGTGCTTGGCTCATGATATGGCAGCAATGATTCACTGGCATTCGCGGTATAGTTATCCGACATTTTTACTGATCGGTGCCATTATTATCTTTGTTTTTTCCATCTGGATTCCCAACGCCAAAATCACCGATTATATTACGCAAACCTTTTTACTACCCCTAGGCTTCTTGTATTTGCTTGGTATTCCTTTATTAATTTTGACCGTCGCTCATTTTCGCAAACCCACTGTGAGGAAATTACGGCAGAAAACCGAGCCAGAACCGCCCACACCCGGCTAATCAATTGGGTTCAGGATATGGCAAAATAATGCTCACAGTGGTACCGTCTTGGCGACTGGATGAAATATCAAGACGACCATGATGCGCATCCACCAGTTGTTTTATGATAAAAAGTCCTAGTCCGTGTCCATCTTGCTTGGTTGTACGCCGTTCTAAAAATAAGGTGCGCATAACCTCATCGGGAATTCCCGGACCATTGTCATGAATCCTGATATATTGCCAGGTGTCATCTTGTTCGACAAAAACGGTAATCCGGCCACCCTCTGGCATCGCTTCGGCAGCATTTTTGAAGACATTGATCAATATCTGTTCAAAACGGTCCGGATCCACATAAATGCGGTCTTCAGGGGAAAACCGCGTTTGGAGCTGCAACGTCTCAGATGTGGTTGTGCGAATAACGGACCATGCCTTATCGACTAGCGTGCTCACTAAACACCACTGTTTTTGGATTTCCTGGCTTCTAGACAGCCACATGAGATCGGACGTTAAGCGGGACAGACGATCAATCTCTCCCATGGCACGCGATAAATATTCCTTCGCGGGTCCTTCGCCAACCTGCATCAGCGCCAATTCCACATAACCGCTTAGCGCTGCCAGGGGATTACGCACCTCATGCATCATGGCCGAGGCAAACTGCACAGAGATTTTATCTTGCTCAATAAGCCGCTGCGGAACCGCCTCAAAAATCACCCAAGGGTAATGAGTGTGAATGCGAATCTCAAAACCCTCTTGAGTCAAGGCAAAAAAGGACTGCTGACCTCTACGGATCACCACGTGCCAAGGAGGCAACCATGCCACCGAATTCCAGCGTTGTCCCACAATGTTCTCACCTAGAAGCAGGCGCGCATGGTAATTCACCAAAACAAATTGTCCGTCCTGGGCGATGGCAATCCCTGTTTGTAAAAAATCCCCTGCCAAGCCCGAAAGATTATCGGATACCCATAACAGATAGCCTTCCACAGTGCCCGTGAGGTTGCGAACGGGTTGGCTCTCCACCGTCACGTTCACACCAGAAGACAAAACGACGGGATCGAGCCGTTGGTATTCTTCTTTTTCGACAACCTGACGAAGTAAAGCCCGTACGGTTTTGCGATTGGCTGAAAACCAGCTGGCATAACGGTTTCGCCAAACAATGTGACGGCTTGGCGCCACAAACAAGATGGGTAACGGAAGACGATCCAGAACCTCTTTGCCCACAAGAAAGTCATTAGTAACCTGGATATGGGGCAAAATATGAAACGTATGAGGCACGCTGGCGCATCTCCTGTCCTATGGTATCAGATAGAAACCAATTTGATATTCGACGCAAGGTAAAAAAAGTCCTTCTCTTGCTTCCAAGAAAGTTGTTCGTCAATCATAAACTTCCGAATGCCCGTTAAATAGAGTACGATAGAGAACGTGACATGTACAGGCGAATAAATTTGGCAGTGGACCCAAGGGGTGACCATATGGCTGATAATGGAGAAAATCGGGGCGGCTTTCATTACGCGGATATTCTGGTTGGAGCCGTCATCATCGCAATTCTTTCCCTCATACTCGCTTGGGCCACCCATGCCCATCATTACCGTCCCGAAACTGGTGGGATCTCACTCGCGTATGCAAAACTTCCTCTCTATGCCTTATATTCGTGGTTGCGCATGTTCTTTGCCTATCTTCTCTCTATTATATTTACATTTGTTTATGCTTATCAGGCGGCCTATAACAAACGCGCAGAAAAAATTTTGATTCCCTTATTAGACATATTACAGTCCATACCCGTATTATCGTTTCTTCCGGTAGTCCTATTAGCGTTTATCGCCTTATTTCCGGGTTCCCGGCTGGGAGTCAATTTGGCCTCGATTTTGCTGATTTTCACCGGACAAGTCTGGAATATGGTCTTCGCTTTTTATCATGGGCTCATTACCATTCCCCGCGATTTGAGAGAATCAGCGCTATCTTTGAACCTGTCTCCCTGGCAACGCTTTCGCACCCTAGAACTTCCCTATGCCATGGTGGGACTGGTATGGAATTCCATGATGTCATGGGCCGGCGGTTGGTTCTTTTTGATGGCTGCCGAAATGTTTTCGCTGGGTAATCGCAACTACCAATTACAAGGATTAGGCTCATACCTGCAAACAGCAGCCAACCAGGGAAATTGGAACAAGGAAATCTGGGGACTGGTTGTATTGATTGCCGTCATTGTGGCCATGGATCAATTGGTCTGGCGTCCCTTATTAGCCTGGTCGGACAAGTTTAAAATGGAACTGGTTGAAGGAGCGGTCAAACCCCGTTCTGCCGTGTTGATGATACTCCGGCGCTCGATTTTATTGGAATGGTTGGGCCAAAAAGTGTTTGCACCCTTGACGGAATGGACCGACCGCCTTTTTAGCCGAACGCTTCCAAAGATCACCCACAAACAACCGGTGGAAAGTATCATGGGTCTTTTTCGCTCATTACTTCTGGCCTTTTCGTTGATTGCCCTATTCAGCGCCTTAGAAGGGGCCTTTCACCTCATGGCGCACTGGACATGGTCACAAGTCCTAATGGTTTTATTAGCGGTAGGAGCCACCCTCTTTCGGGTTATGATGTCCTTACTCATCTCGGTGTTATGGACGGTCCCTGTCGGCGTGTTCATTGGTTCTCATCCCAAATGGGCACAGGCACTAACACCGATTACCCAAATTGCCGCCTCTGTTCCCGCCACCGCGTTGTTTCCAGGGCTGGTTGCCTTATTAATCGGGCTTCATGGCGGTCTTCAAACGGCCTCCATTCTCCTGATGGTGCTAGGGACTCAGTGGTATATTTTGTTTAATGTCATTGCGGGCGCATCGGCTATTCCCGAAGATTTACGTGAGGCCACTGTGATGTTCCGGTTAAAAGGCTGGCAAGCATGGAAAACATTAATTCTGCCTGCCATCTATCCCTATTTAATTACTGGACTCATTACGGCTTCCGGTGGAGCCTGGAATGCGAGTATTGTGGCCGAATATGTGAGCTTTCACAATCGTACCTACACGACCTTTGGTGTCGGTTCGTTAATTGCTGAAACCTCCCAAAAAGGCCAGTTTTCGCTGCTTTTGCTGGCTACAGGAACCCTCGCATTAACCGTGGTCCTGATTAATCGATTAATTTGGCGGCCATTATATAACCGAGCTTCGGAACGCTATTCCTTGTCATAAGTGAGGAACGATTATGAATCATGCACCCCATATCGAAAAAAACAGCCTGATTCGTCTCTTAGGCGTGACCAAGATGTATGAGCAACCCGATAAATACGATATTCTGGTGCTCGACGACATTACCTTGGATATCTATCCCGGGGAATTTGTCGCCCTCTTAGGACCGTCGGGATCGGGAAAATCCACATTACTCCGCATTATCACCGGGCTCTCCCGTCCGTCCTTTGGCACGGTTTTATACCGGGGACGACCTGTCACCGGTCCCAATCCCAAAGCCGCCATGGTATTCCAGTCTTTTGCCCTATACCCGTGGTTGACGATTTTACAAAATGTCGAACTTGGTCTGGTCGCTAAAGGGGAAAATTTAAAGGAACGGCGGGACAAATCCCTAAAACTCCTCGATTTAATTGGGCTTAACGGATACGAGGATGCCTTTCCCAAGGAACTTTCAGGGGGAATGCGCCAACGTGTGGGATTTGCCCGGGCCCTCGCCGTCGACCCGGAACTTTTGTGTATGGATGAGCCTTTTTCAGCTCTCGATTTTTTGACGGCAGAAAATCTCCGCTCGGAGCTTCTGGATTTATGGTTGGAATCGAAAATTCCGACAAAAGCCATTTTGATGGTCACTCACGGAATCGAAGAAGCGGTGTTTATGGCCGACCGGATTGTGATTTTATCAAAAAATCCCGCACGAATTATTGCGGATTTGCCGGTCCCTCTGCCCTATCCCCGCAACCGCAAATCCCTAGAGTTCATCGATCTCGTGGACTATGTCTATAAAGTCGTAACGGGACGAGATGATGACAAACGCTCCGATAAAGAATCTGACAATCCAAGCGCCCAAGCCGTCTTGACAGACCGCGCCACCTTGCAACCGATTCCCTATGGTCACTTGTCGATGTTAAGCGGCTTGTTAGAATTAGTGGCCGACCGCGGCGGGCAAGACGATTTATATCATTTGGGCTCAGAACTGTTTTTAGAAGTTGATGATTTGTTGCCCGTCACCGAAACCGCAGAACTCTTTCATCTCGCCGATGTCAAAGAAGGAGACCTAACCTTAACCGATTTGGGCCGCCAATTTGTTGAGGCTGATGTCAATGAGCGTAAGCGGATCATTCGCGAGCAATTACGTGATGTTCCACTTTTTCGGCTTATTGACCGCGTTTTGCGCAGTAAAGCTAATCACGCCATGCCGAAAGAATTTTTCAATGACATTCTTGAAGAACATTTTTCCGTAGACGAAGCCGAGCGTCAGCTGATGACGGCCATTAACTGGGGACGTTTTGCCGATTTATTCCATTATGATACCGATACCGAACTCTTATATCTAGCACAAGACCAGCAAGAACAAGATAATAATGGCACAGTTCCGTTACAAGAAAAGTGAGGCATTGGGACATACTCTAATCGGAGGTGATGACTATGCTCATGCGCTGGGATCCTACTGATATCCAGCACTTCCGCAATGATATGTCCCGCGTCTGGAACCGGATGCGTGACGATTGGAATCTTGATGACACTAAACCGCGCACCCATTTACATCAAATCGAAAATGGGTACATGGCGGAATTTGAATTACCGGGGGTCGACCCGGATTTGGTCAATATCGAAGTCGACGAGGAATCCATTAGTGTTAAGGGAACATTTCCTGCCTCGCCCTTGGAACAAGATAAACGCGAGGGAGAGGAATTTCAAGCCGTGGTGGGTTTTCCCACCGAAATTGATCCTGAATCCGCAGAGGCCGAGTATAAATACGGCTTACTCCGGGTCAAAGTCTATAAGGCCACCGGCCGCCGTAAGAAAATCAGTATTAGCAACGCTGCGCACTAAATCCATAAGGGGCCAAAAGGCCCCTTATGATTCTGGTTTATCCGGAGGTTGGCGTTTTTTGCCCGAGAAAATGCCAGCCATAACCCCAATGAGAATGCCCCCCACAAGAGGCTGCCATCCTTGTGGAGGAGGTCCGACCCAGATTACCGAAGCGGCTTCCGCCAAAAGGGCACCGACTGCGGCGACAATCATGGTCCACATTATGGAAATGGGACCCTGAGGCCTTAAAGAGCGACCAAAAATCGCACCGATGACCGCGGAGCTGACCGCAATAGCCAGGGCTAACGTCGTCCTCAACGGATGACCACATTGACAAGACGCCCGGGAACGGCAATCACTTTAACAATCGTCCGTCCCTCCGTGAGGGTCTGGATTTTTTCGTCAGCCAACGCCAATTCCCGCAGGGTCTCGGGAGTCATGTCTACAGGAACCGTCAACCGGCTACGCACCTTACCATTGATTTGTAAAGCAATGGTAACCTCCTCATCTTGCAACCACTTGTCGTCATACTGCGGCCACGACGCCCAGTGCACACTCGTGTCATGACCTAATTGATGCCACAATTCTTCCGCTAAATGCGGAGCAAATGGCGCCAACAACCGCACTAAAATTCCTAAGATCCGGATTTGATCCTCCGTATTCAGAGCATCTAAATCCTGGTACAAAGCATTCGTCAGCTCCATTAAGGCGCTGATAGCCGTGTTAAAAGCCCGGCGTTCGCCGATATCCTCACTGATTTTTTTCACCGTGCGGTGGACAACCTTGCATACTCGGGTCTTGGCCTCTTCGGGCGATGGGCCAGCATATTCCGGTCGCTGCTTCATCACCAAACGGTACACCCGCTGTAAGAACCGATAGGCACCTTCAACGCCTTGCTGGGACCATTCGAAATCTTTATCGGGCGGGGCGGCAAACAGCATGAATACCCGTGTCGCATCGCTGCCCCACTCTTTCATGATATTTTCCGGGCTTAAAGTATTCCCCTTCGATTTTGACATCTTGGCCCCACCATAGACCACCATGCCTTGCGCCAACAGGCGCTTAAAGGGCTCATCGACGGACACCCAGCCCGCATCGTAAAGGACTTTGGTAAAGAAACGCGAATATAATAAATGTAATACCGCATGTTCTTTACCACCGACATATTCATCCACTGGCATCCAATAATCGACATCGGCCTTGTTAAAAGGACGGGGAGCATTGGGCGATGTAAAGCGGTAATAATACCATGACGAATCCACAAAGGTATCCATGGTATCCGTTTCTCTCGTAGCAGGCCCCTGACAAACCGGACAAGTTGTTTGAAGCCAATCTTTAGCGCCGGCCAGAGGCGAAGCGCCTTGACCCGTAAACTCAACATTGGTCGGTAAAAGCACCGGCAATTGGTCTTTAGGAACGGGTACCGCCCCGCATTTAGGACAATGAATAATGGGAATCGGAGCTCCCCAGTAGCGCTGCCGGGAAATCAACCAATCCCGCATGCGGTAACTGACCCGGGGACCTCCCTTGCCTTGTTCTTTTAACGCACTGGCAATGAGGGCTTTCGCTTCCTGATTATCGAACCCCGTAAAAGGTCCGGAATTCACTAATTTTCCGGGTCCCGTATAGGCTTGCTGATCAAAATCCTCACCAGGATTTTCAGGTTGGACCACGACTTTCATCGGCAAGTGATATTTTTGTGCATACAAAAAGTCGCGCTGGTCGTGCGCTGGCACCCCCATAACGGCACCGGTTCCGTAATCAACCAATACATAATTCGCAATCCAGATAGGCAGTTTCTCCCCAGTTAAGGGATGAATAGCGTAGCTGCCCGTAAAAATACCCCGTTTTTCCGTATTTTCTGCCGTTCGCTCAATATCGCTATGCACCCGTTCTTCCGCAATAAACTGCCGGACTTTATCGGCCTCCGGATAATTCGCAATGAGTTGTTCAACCAAAGGATGTTCCGGGGCCAGAACCACATACGTCGCCCCATATAAGGTGTCAGGGCGGGTCGTGAAGACCGCAATCTTTTGGCCGATACTGAGCACATCAAACACGACTTCGGCCCCAATGCTTTTTCCAATCCAATTGAATTGTTGGGTCTTAATTTCCTGCGGCCAGTCTAAAGCATCTAAGGACGTTAACAGCCGCTCTGCATAGTCCGTAATCCGGAAATACCACTGCGTCAAATCGCGCTTAGTCACCACCGAATCACAACGCCAACACAAGCCGTCCTCCACTTGTTCGTTAGCTAAGACGGTTTCACAACTCGGACACCAATTGACCGCGCCTTCTTTTTGATAGGCTAAACCTCGTTCGTAAAACAACAAGAATAATTCTTGCGTAAAACGGTAATATTCGGGTTCCGATGTGGTGACTTCGCGCGACCAGTCGAATGACAACCCCATTTGTTTCATCTGTTGCTTCATGTACGCAATATTAGCCATCGTCGAAGTCCGCGGTGGAATACCGTTTTTAATGGCAGCATTTTCAGCCGGCATGCCAAAGGCATCCCAACCCATCGGATGCAACACATTATATCCCGCCATGCGCCGGTAACGGGCGATCACATCACCGAGCGTATAAACCCGCACATGGCCCATATGCAAGTGCCCGGATGGATAGGGAAATTGCTCTAAGCAATAGAACTTTTCTTTGTCAGAATCCTTGGTTTCGTACAGATGTTCCTCTTCCCAGATTTTTTGCCATTTTTCTTCGACCGCACGCACATTATAGCGATCGGGCGAAGAAATCGTGGAAGATTGTCCTTCCTTGATCGTCATGGTGTTCCCTCCAATAAAAAAGCCCCTGTCTAGTTAACAGGGACGAGAATTAACCCGCGGTACCACCCATTTTAGTGCTCAACCAGCACTCTCTTAAACCAGCGATAACGAGCTGAATCGTAGCTTTCGCACGGTGAGTCAAAGAATCTAATAGGACTAGCTCACACCATCCGCTAGCTCTCTGGTACCTTTCGGTTCTTTTAAGTCCGTGGTCATTAAGCTTCCACTATTTTTATCAGGATAATTTTACCCTGAAATTCTCAACAAATGCAAATGCTCCCCGATTTCCCTGGTGGGATGCATAAAATCCTGGAATTTTTTTGGAAGGCAATAAAGGATTTCACAGGTTGGCAACGAAATGGCATAGATTAAATGTCGAAAGAGGTTGGAGGAGTCCAAAATGAATCAGACGGCAAATCGCTACCGCGACAATCTATGGCCCGAGTGGTATCGTAGCAAGATTTTACATGCCGCTTTTCAGCCCATTGTGTCCTTGCGTGATGGTTCGGTATTAGCCTATGAAGGACTCAGTCGACCCCAGATGCCAGATGGCGACCCTGTTTCAGTCTTAGATCTTATGGCCTCTGCCGAAGGGCATGACGGGTTACTTATGTTTGATCAACTGGCTTTTCAACAAATTCTTGATGCGTTTTGTCATAGTGGCTGTCCGGACACATGGATTCTCTTTATTAATATTTTGCCGAAAAGCCTATTAAGTCCGTTACCCTTTTTGCGCGCATTACAACATTGCGATCAGATCAAACCGCAGCAAATCGTGCTAGAAATCTCGGAGCGGGAAACGATTAGCGAGGGTGATCATAAACTGCACGATTACCTGGCCCCATTTCGGGAAATGGGCATCCGCATTGCCTTAGATGATCTGGGTTCAGGATATTCCGGATTAACTCGGCTCATTGAATTGCAGCCTGACTTTGCCAAAATCGACTTAAGCTTGGTCCGTGACGTGGATAAGAACCCCATCAAATTCGCCCTATTAGAAAGTACAGCCAGGTTCGCCAAGAAAACGGCAGCCACATCCCTCATCGCCGAAGGTATTGAAACCTTTGCAGAACTTTACACACTCCAAGAAATCGGGGTGGAATATGGCCAAGGTTATTTATTAGGAAAACCCGAAATGACATTTCATACGACCTTGACTGCCGCTGATTTCACCAAGACTCCTCTCCCGAGACCTTCTGCCACCTACCAGCTCGACACGTTATTAAGTACAACGCGAAGGATGGTTCAAGGTTTGGCTCACGGGGAAGGACGATATGCCTATTTACTGTCGTTAGCCAAAAAACTCACCGGAGCTGATGTCGTCGCCCTGTTTAAGGTGGAAGGCAATGATTTACGCTATCTAGAATCTACCGAACGGCTCTCTCCTCAAGATGAGGCGTTCTTTACCCATACGGTCATTCCCCAGTCTTCCGCGTTATATCATTCTATTTTGACGCGAGAACCGACGATTTTTCAACAGCCCACCAATGGTCCGCGCATCTGGGCCGATCGTTTTCATATTCACTCAGCGATTGCCGTCCCCATTTGTGACAATTTAGGATGCTGGGGTCTTCTGCATTTAGGCTATCATGAACCCAATCAAATCCGCTCTGACTTAATTCATATGGCTCAAGGCATTGCTGCCCTCATCGTGTTAGCTGTCGGTTACACTCAAAAAGAAGAAGCCTTCAGCGATCAAGGCATGTTGGGCGAACCCTTATTTGAAGCCATCTCCGCGTTAGCCGACAGCGCCGATTTAGAACATCTCTTAGCCAAAGCGATTTCGGCAGCACTGGCTGTAACTGGCGGACATGAAGGGTGGATTGGCATCCTTCAAAAGACCGTGCTTCATTGCGTGCTGCCGGACGGCCAAGCGTTTGATGTGTCGCGCGACGATTTATTTGATCCCTCAACCGATGATGGGCAAGGTCCCGTCGGCCAAATTCTTCAGACGCGCACACCTCGAATTATCCCTAATATTATGAATGACCCCACATTAAATCCGTGGTTAGAGCAAATGCGTGCTCAAGGCATCCAGTCTGCTGCAGGAATTCCTTTGATTTCAGGAGACCAATTGCTTGGTATCTTAAAAGTGTATCACAGCCAAATGGGAGGCTTTACCCCCGGTCGCATTCGCCGGCTCTATGCGTTAAGCTCTCTCGCCACCGCTCTCATTGAACGCTCGTTAAATTCCTTGGCTGCCGAAGAGCGCGCCAGACGACAAACGCTTTTAGCACAGTGTCTCGCTCAAATCAATTATCTCAAAACGCGCGATGAGATTTTAAATCTTCTCGTGTCGACCCTTGAACAATATGGCCCCTTCCCTCTGGTGGTCGTCGTTAAGCCTCAAGGAGGTGTGTATATTCCTGTCGCGACCTCGCCTGCAGGCAATGGCAATCTTCTGGCTGCAGGATTTATGCTGCCGCGCCACGATCGGCATGCTGTCACGGAGGCCCTCCAACAAGAACGAAGCGTTTTCATCAATGCGGAGGAAAGCCGAAGTGATGCCTTAAGCCAATTTGCCAAGCGTCAAGGATTCCTCTCTTACGCCGTCATTGGCGTCGGAATTCCCGATATGGCCGTCATTCTCTTTTCCCGTGACCATAATGGGATTGACATCCAGCTGCCTGAATTAGAGTCATACATTCATTCCTTGGGCACCGCGTTATCCAAAATTCTGTTACAAGAGCAGATTGCCCAGGAGCAGCAGCAAATGGATGCTATGCTCGACGTCATTAAAACGCTGCCCATGGTCGCCTCAGATGATATCCTATGGCAAGAAGTGGCCAACACCTTAACCAACCTCGTCGGAGCCGATGGGGGATGGTTAATAGAAGGAGATGATGCCCAATGCCCACGGATGGCATTTGGGCAAGTGCCGAAACATTATTATTTCGTTCCCCAGCCCTTGCGTCATGACCAATTACGAGTCACTCTCGCTGAAGCGGACATTCCCTTGGCACTCAAAGAATGGGGAATAAAACATCTGGTCGGTTTCCGACTCTCTTTCCCGAGCTTGCAACAACACCTCTTTTTGGTGGTAAGCAGTGCAAAATCTGAAGGTTTTACCCGATCACAAAGCCACCGCATGGAAATGCTCATTTCCTTTGCTGCCTCAATCTATGAGATTCTTGAAATGCGCCGCCAACAGCAACATGCCACGCATACCGATCACGTGACACAATTGCCCAATGATTTAGGCATCGAAGAATACTACCGTCAACTGCAAGAAATGTCGGTCCATCCGGGTGCGGGATGCATCCTGCTGGATATTGTGGGACTCTCCCATATTAATCAAGCTTATGGAGAACAAGCCGGGGACCATCGCCTCACCGAATTAGCCCAATATTTGAGTGCTGCGATGAATTATGACGGCGTGGTAGGCCGGCTTGGTAGTGACGAGTTTATCCTATTACATCCCGATATCGATGCAACCACATTAAAAAAGGAAACCAAACGGCTCGTAAAGAATGCCCCACTGCCTCTTCGCTGGGTCTCGCTTTACATTCCCGAGCCCCGCCGGATTAGCTTGCAACACCTTATTCGGACAGCCTACCAAATCTTGCATAGTCAAGGTTCAGGTCATCTTGAGATCATGCCTGAATCCTAGACCCCGTGAAAGGACACAATTTCTTTGGCCTGCAATTGTTCAATCACGTGTTCCCGGCGCGATGCGGGGGCCACATAGACCAATAAGCGGTCGCCACCTTTAATGGCAAAATTGCCGTGGGGTATGACCGCACCTTGTTGGCGCGTCACGGAGACGATTAACGCATCTTCCGAGAGATAGAGATCTTTCAGTTGCTTACCCACCATCGGCGAATCATCAGGAATTTCGACCTCTACAAAAACCCCATCGTCAGCCGTGCGTTTCAAGGCTTCGACCTGATGAGCCGTGTCCACCGCATGAACCGCTGACGCATTATAGGCTTTTAGGACGCCAGAACGGGTCACTAAGCCGACAATATGGTGTGTTTGAGAATCCTGGACGGGCAGAACCTCGACATCGTAAATCGATAAGTAACGAATGGCTTCATCTAAAGAATCGTTATTCATGATAGGTTTGGGTAACGGCTGGATAATCGATGCCACCGTATTGTTTTTGCGATCTTGCTGCTGCATGGCGGCCACAATATCCCGCATGGTGACAATCCCGTCTAAGCCTTGAGAACGGCTTATGACTGGCAGAAAACTGCGGCTTAATGCGGTCATTTTCTGCCACGCCTCATGAATCGAGGTCGATGGCGACACAGCATCGTCACCGAGGGGCTGAAGGGCCGACAACACCGAAATAGCGGCCATGGGCCGGATATCATCGCCCCGCAAAATCTTTATGCCTCGCCGACGCAATTTCACCGTATACATCGAATCCCGTGTAAAGAACGTATAAGTTAAATAACTGACCGCCGCACAAGCCATTACCGGAGCAGTCAGGTGATAATCTCCGGTAATCTCTAATAGAATGGTAATGGCGACAAATGGGGCCTGGGCTGCAGCCGCAAACAACGCAGCCATACCGGCAATGGCATAAATGGAAGGATGGGGAGCTAAATTCGGCGAAATATGATAGAGAAGATTACCAAAGGCCCCCCCCACCATGCCCCCTAAAAAGAGCGAGGGCGCAAAAACACCACCCGAACCGCCTGCTCCGATGGTTATCAACGTGGCGACATATTTGAAGACAAACAATAGGGCCAAAGCTCCCCACAAGATTTGATTGGTGAGGGCCAGGTGCATTGTGGGATATCCGACACCTAACACCTCGGGCACAAATAATCCAATAAGTCCAACAACCATGCCGCCAAGCAATGCTTTGGCCCAAAAAGGAAGCGAGAGTCGGTCAAAGAAATCTTCAGACGCTGTCAAACCCTTCGTGTATAACACGCCGACAATAGCCATAATCAGTCCAAGCCCCATCATAAAGAGCAGGGCAAAATGATTAATAACATGATAGGGGGGTGTCGCTAACACCGCCTGCGATCCCATGATGGCATCGAACACGGTTGTCCCGGTGACGGCAGCCAAAAACACCGGGACAATAGCCCCAATTTGATAACTGCCTAACACAATTTCTAATCCAAAAAATCCGCCAGCAATGGGAGCATTGAATGTCGCCGCAATTCCGGCGGCAGAGCCTGCAGCTAATAACAATGACGTGTATTTTTCGGGCAGGGTCAAGAGTTGACCCAGGGTTGACCCAAACGCGGCTCCAATTAACGCAATAGGTCCTTCCCGCCCGACCGAGCCACCACTACCGATCGTCACAGCAGGGGCAATAATACCTAAAATACCGACCCGTGGTCTAATTTTCCCTCCCCGCAAAGCTAACGCCTCGAGAATTTGAGGCACTCCATGCCCCTTGACTTCTCTGGCGCCATAATGGGTAATCAGACTAACAATTAAGAGGCCTAACGCGGGTCCAAAGATTAAAAGAGGATGAGGACCTTTTTGCAAAACATCACCAATCAACAAATTATGGACTTCTTTAATCATCCATCGAAAGACGATAGCGCCAAACCCGCCTACGACGCCGGTGACCATGGCCAGTAGGCTCACAATCCAAGGTTCCCATTTTGGATAAAACAGGCGGGGAATTGCGCGCTCTACATTTGTCATACCTTCCACTCCACTTTCTGTTGTCGTTAACGTTAATAGGCCAAATTAAGCCCGCCATCTACCCGCAAGGTATGTCCCGTAATATAGGACGACAGGTGTTCTTCCAATAAAAATTGAATAGCCGGTGCCACTTCTTTCGCCCATCCTAAACGGCCTAAAGCCGTATGCTCTGACAATCCATGAGCTTCTTGAGGATCAGCCACACCCATACCTTCTCTGAGAGCACCAACCATCACGGAATTGACGCGGATCCCTTCGTGGCCCCATTCCACGGCTAAATGCCGCATCAGTCCTTCCAAGCCTGCTTTGGACGCCCCATACGCAGCCGCAGGGCCCAGTGTGCTGGCCATAAGAGCGTCAACGCTGGATACGAAAACAATACTGGCAGGCGAGAAAAGAAAAGGTTTAACGACTTTGACGAGCTCAAAAGCCGCTCGCAAGTTCACATTCAAGGTCTTCTCCCACTCGAAGCCTGTTGTATGGACAATATCATCACTGTATACCACTCCGGCCACGTGAACAAACCCATTGATGCGGGTAATGTGCCGATCTAAGAGCGCTTGTTCTACGCGGCGAGCCAAGGTGTCATAGTCGCTTAAATCGGCTTCAATCCATTCACATTCAATGGATGTATTCACGTTGACGGGGGACCGGCGAATTCCTATGATATGCCACGACGGATACATTAAAGCCACAAGGGCTTGCCCAATTGCGCCGGTTAAACCGGTGGCCAATAAAACCGGAGAAGGATTATTCACAACTTCTGCCTCCTAAGCATATTCTCGCCAATTTAGGGCAAAGATTGGTATGATAGCCAGTGTGTTGTTGATTTCGAGAAAGGATGAGTATCATGGCAGAACCTACTTTCCGTTTTAGTCCACGTCCTAACCGGGCGGGAGACATTCATTGGCATGAGTGGACCCAAGACACTTTTCAACAGGCCCAGGCCGAAGACAAGCCGATTCTCTTGTCCATTTCGGCAGTCTGGTGCCACTGGTGCCATGTCATGGATGAAACCACATATTCTGACCCTCAAATCATTTCCCGCATTAATTCCGATTTTATACCAATTCGGATCGATAATGATCAAAGACCCGACATCAATCAACGTTATAATATGGGCGGCTGGCCGACGACAGCATTTTTGACCCCGGCTGGAGAAATTATTACGGGGGGGACGTATATTGCCCCGGAGCAAATGGCGCCTTTGCTAGATCAAGTTATTAGCTATTGGAATGAGCACAAAAGCGAAATTGCTGACCAATTAAATCCGCCTGCGCCCCCGAAAATCAATCCCCATGCGGAGATCCCCTCTCCGGAATCGGTTACCAAGATTATGGAGGCGATTCGTCAACAATTCGACCGGGCTTACGGGGGTCTTGGAGTCGCGCCCAAATTTCCGCAAGTGGATGTCTGGGACTTAGCGTTGCTCTTCTTTACCGCCACAGGGGATGGCTGGGCGGCAGGAATGGCCGTGCGAACCTTGGATGCCATGGCGGGTTCCGCGCTATTCGATGGCATTGGCGGGGGATTTTTCCGCTATTCCACGACCCGCGAATGGACGATTCCCCACTTTGAAAAGATGCTGGATGATAACGCGCAACTGGCCAAATTATATCTGCACGCGTACCAGGTTTTGGGTGATGACACGTACCGGCAAATCGCCGACGCCGTGCTCAATTGGGCCAATAAGAATCTGTTAAATCTCAATGGTTTATGGGGCGGCTCTCAAGACGCCGATGAAGAGTACTACCGGCTACCGCAAGAAGAACGAGACAAGAGACCGGCACCTTTTGTTGATCCCATTATGTACACCCATGCCAATGCACAAATGATATCAGCCCAGTTATTAGCGGCATCGCTCATTAATCCCACCGTTTATGCGCCCATTGCCCTAACCGCGTTAGAAGCGCTCTGGGATAGGATGTGGGATGAAAATGCGGGACTCTATCATTATGATAATGAGGGCCCCAAGTTGCCAGGCCAATTAATCGATGTCGCCCACTTCACCAACACGCTGATTGATGGCTATGAATTTACGGGCGATCCCATTTACTTAGAGCGGGCCGAGACCCTTATTGCCTATGCCGATCGGGTCTTAAAAGGTGAAAATAACGGCTTCTACGATCAAATCGAAATGCCTGGCGCTCCGGGACGACTCAAACACCGTCAACAACCCCTGAATGAAAACGCGTTAATGGCCCGCGCATTTCTCCGCCTAGGAGCACTTTTCGAAGACGACCAGTGGACTCGTCGTGGCCAGGCCCTTGTTGGGGAATTCTCCCCGATGGCCGAAGAGCAAGGAGTTTTTGGTGCGCTTTGGGCTATTGTCGCGGATCGGGCCCATGCTCCTGTACTGAGCGCGACCGTCGTACAGTCCCATCACCGGCCCGGAACAGCCCTGCGGCAAGCGATTTATGGTCTTTATGATCGTAATCGGGTTGTGCGTACGTGGCCTGTGGGGAGTCCTGAATTTGCTCAAAGTGGTTATCCAGAAATTCCCGTTCCGGCTCTTTATATTTGTCAGGGCCAGACCTGTTCTCAGCCCATCACAGAACCTGAAGGCATTTTGCCCGCTCTTCAACAATTGCAACAAGCAGCCACCGCCCAAGTTCCAAACCCAGGCGGCAGTTCCCCGGAGGCTTAAACCCCTCCACCTGACGTGATGATGATAAAGCCCCGAGGTTTTCGGAGACCATAACAAACGGGGCTATCCTGTTTGGGATAGCCCCGCCCCTTCCATTATCCGCAGATGTCTTTATAAACTAGTGTCCTTGAAGCTTATAGGGCATGATCATGACGGTCACATTCTTGCGAAAGATAAACACCGTTTCTAGTGTTAACGCGAGCTGGTTATGCAAGAAATGTTCCCAAACGTAACGAACGATCAGTTCCGGTAAAATAATTACCACATGGTTCTCGGGATTTTGATGTGACAATAAATCCACATAGCGTACAACAGGTCGCACGACCGAGCGGTACTGGGTAGGAACAACCGCCAATTTGATCCGGGGATCAGGATTCCATTTTTCCCAACGCTCTTCAAACTGGTGAGGCGGTTCTTGACTGCGCACCACATGCAGTGCCACCACTTCCTCAGCGAGTCCCAAGGCCACCGATAGGCTTTTAATGGATAAGCGGTTAATGCTATTGACCGGCACCACTGCGACGATTTTCGCCGGGACGGGCTTCAAGGAATAATCCGTAACACGCAATTCATCAGCCACAGCCCGGTAATGCCGTCTTATTTTACGCATACCCCATATCAACAAGGGTAATGCCAAGGCAACAATCCATGCCCCTTGGGTAAATTTTGTAATCAGCGAGACGATAACCACCAAAGCCGTCAAGGTAGCTCCCATAAGACCCATACCCACTAATATAATGACTGCCCGTTTCGAGAATTGGGTCCGGTTCCGCCACGTTTTTACGGCAAGTGAGAGCATCGCGATGGTAAAACTTAAATAGACCCCAATGGCATAAAGGGGAATCAAATTGGTGGTATTTCCGCCAAATCCCACGATGAGGATAATGGCCACGAGCGCTAAAATGATCACGCCATTTTGATAGACCAGACGATCTCCGCGACTCAAAAACATTCGCGGCATCCACTGATCGCGCGCCATAATGCTTGACAACTGCGGAAATCCCGCAAAACTGGTATTCGCTGCGATCGCCAAAATCGCCATGGTCACAAAAGATAATCCGTAGAAAAAGATGCCGCGTCCAAAAATGTCGGCCGCCAATTGCTGTAATACCGTGGTGTTGGCGGACGGAATGATATGATAGCGATATGAAATAATCGAGGTTCCCAAAAACATACTGCCGAGAAACAATCCCAGCAACAACAATGTCGTCCGAGCTCTGGTTGGTGCGGGTTCTTGGAATATCGGGACACCATTGGATATCGCTTCAATCCCTGTTAAGGCTGAAGATCCGGAACTAAAAGCTCGCAACACAACGAATAACCCCACCGCCCCCAGTGGCGGGGTGATATAACTATGCCAGGGTGGAGCTTCGGGCAAGGGTTTAAAGAGGCCAACCACGGCCATCAACAAGATCATAAAAATGAACAAATAAGTCGGCAAGGCAAAGGCACGTGCCGACTCCCTGAGACCGCGGAGGTTTAAAATCGCTAACACAATCACAATCGCTACGGAAAGTCCCACGGTCCATGGGGTCAAAACTGGAAACGCCGCAACAACAGCCGCAACGCCCGCTGTGACACTAACCGCCACGGTTAGCGTATAGTCGATAAGAAGTGCTGCTCCCGCGATTAAACTCGCGTCCGCCCCTAGTGTGTCTCGCCCAATAACATAGGCTCCGCCACCGCCCGGATAGGACCGAATAATTTGCCGGTAACTGATCACCAAAAATGTGAGTAAAACCACAATGACGGCCGATATGGGCAAGACATACCATAAGGCCGTAATTCCTGCGCGCTGCAATTCAATCAAAATTTCCTGCGTGCCGTACGCGACCGACGACAAAGCGTCTGGCGCCAAAACCGATAATCCCTCAATCACGCCCACACGGACCGCTTGCTCTTCACGGTCTTTGAGGGGTCGCCCAATGAGAGCGTGCCAAATGTTCAATGAGTCACCACCAGCTTACCGCCAGAGTGCCAAGACAAACTCAGGATCAATGGCGGCTTGTCTTAACCACACATAATATTCTGTAGAGGTCATTTTTCCCTCTAAGTGTAGCGTAGTTAGCCGGTGAATTAAATCTATTAGCTCAGGTTGGTGTGTCATAATCGTTGCCCCTTTATCTTGCGCGACGTATCGCCTACCGAAATCCACGTCAAAAGAAACCATAGCGGCGCACTATATAAATTCGCTCCCATTGCCGGTAGCAAGCCTAAATCCTGGCCAAAAATCCAACACCACAATAACAAGATCGCAGAAATCACGAGAATAGACCAGGAGGACCAATTTTTCCAGGTGATAATGGCTAGTATGCTCAGGAACATTATCAATATGATATTGATTACCACTGGGTTATTTTGAGCTATGGATATGAAGCCGTCGACAAAATGTGCCATGGGAGAATAGGGGGAACGACCAAAAATTATCGCAATATGGGACGTCCAAAACCTGGGCCGTAATTGGGCCAGAGCCGCCAGACCATACATGATGGCCATGGCGTGACGAATGTAAAAGACAACATGGTTTCGTTCCCAATAATCATTGGGTAACAATAATAAAGCGCCCACAATAGCGGCCAACAAACCAGGGCCTGGGCTGCCTGGCACAATGCTTAACCGCGGCGAGAAGAGTCCACCAAAAGCTTCGGTGGTGGCCCAGGTTGTAAAAGAAAAAAGAGTGGCTAACAGTAATGAGATCCATCCCGCGATATTTTCTCGCTCAGTTAACAGCATAATCCCCATAAGAAACTGAAAAACCACCAATAAAATGTTCCAGGTGACGGGCTGTGTCGTCCAGGTCACCGCAATGGGCCGGAACAATTGAATCACCCATGACGGTTGTGCTGGGTACATTTCCTGAATCAATTGATGGGTATGGGTGGTCACAGCCCAAGGAAAGATTTGTAAAACGGCTGATAACAGCCACCATCCCCCATATCCCAACCATAAAAGGTAGCGTGAGCGTAAGACCGTGGGTTTTTCGGTATGGATGGTAAATAAAATAATGACTTTAGCACCGATGACAAAAAACAAAAATAAGGCGACATCAATCAAGCTTTGATAATAGTTCGTCACTAATGACATCGACTGGGCATCTCCTCGGCCTTTTTAGCCAGGATACCCCGCATGTCTAGGATTCATTCCCCAATGGGTACGATTTCCGCATCGCCCCACAGGCGTTCTAAATCATAATACCGGCGCTCTTCATCCGTAAAGATGTGAACTACCACCGCTCCGTAATCGAGTAGCACCCAGTGCGCTTTATCCCCGCCTACCCGTTGAAGCAGGGGAACCTGGGCCATCCTTAATGCCTCTTCAATATGGTCAGCTAACGCCGCCACTTGAATGACGGTATGCCCGGAGACAATCACAAAATAATCCGCCACCAATGTCACTTGCCGCATATCTAAGACTACGACATTTTCGCCCTTGCGTTCTAAGGCCGTCTTCGCAGCTAATTCTGCCCATTTCCGTGTGTCCTCAGGAATAATCTATCCCTCCTACCCTAGTTTTTGGTGTCAATCCTCGTCGTCTTCTTCTCGTCTTAGAGCTGCTTGTTGAATCCCGGGACCTCTCTTGGCACCTGGGATATCCAAAACGATTTCCTGACCGCTTATCACCTGGCGTTTAGTGCGGTCATCTCAGAGACTCCAGTGTTTTGAGCATCAGGGGATGCGGTTTTAAACGGCGGGATTGAAGGTATTGCATCGTTTCTTTCAACAACAAAATATAGGCGTCGTCCAATGATTGTTCTTTCGCCACCTGCTCGATTCTCGCCCGGGCATCAAATTTCCTGCCTGGTTCGACCCCATCTGCAATAAATAAAGCTTTCGCTAATGGCGAAAGATCGGGCGCCGCTGTGGTGTGATAATAAATGGCTTCCCAGACCTCGGGCCCTCCCAAATTTTCCTGTTGCAACCACGCTGCGGCCACTGGGCCGTGAAGCAAAATCGGTTCCTCCTCCTCAGGAGCATTAATGGGCAAACCCAGGCGCCGGGCCTCGAGGCGTAGGGCATCGCGAGACATTTCCCGAGCGAGGTCATGCCCCAATGCCGAAAGTCGGGCATCTTCCGCGGGCAAATGATGAATCTGGGCTAATTCCTCCATCAATTGGGCGACGCGCCAAACATGCTGCTGCCGGTGTGTTGTTAACTGAGCCAAGCGATCCTCTAAAAATCCCATGATATCACCTGCTCGTCATTCTACCCCAATTTGAGCTTCGGCCCAAGATGCATAAAGCAAAAGGGCAAAGCTGAAGACAAATCGCTTCAGCTTTGCCAGGTCATTAATACCGGTTCTGACGAGGACGTGCTTCATTGACAATAATGTCACGGCCATTTAACTGCGTACCGTTCATGGCCTCAACGGCACGGTCCACATCTTCATCCGCCACTTCGACAAATCCAAACCCCCGCGAACGTCCCGTCTCACGGTCCATAATAATTCGGGCACTAATAACATGGGCGTGTTGGGCAAAGGCTTGAGCCAATTCTTCTTCGGTTGTTGCCCATGGTAAGTTACCGACATATAATGTTTTCGACATTGTTTTTCCTCCCTGTATATCAACAAAGGTACCTGACCAGGGACCCAGGCACCCGGAATACCTCACTCAAGGAAAACCGACCCCGTGATGCTGGGAAACCTCTGACGATCAAGTGGTATTATGAACGGCTCAACAAGGAAACATGCGAACAGCCTTATGGGCCATGTTCGTATAAATGATTTTTCTCGATATAATGCTCAACAGCCTCAGGCACGAGATATTTTATCGACAATCCCAAACGCAACCGTTCCCGTACCTGACTCGATGAAATGGCTAGCGCCGGCACTTCTAATTGATGGATCCGTTGCACTTTTTCTTCGCCAAGCTCACGAGCCAGGGCATGGATGCGCGACAACGAATAGCCCGGGCGGCTTGCGGCAATAAGATGAGCATACCGAAAAATATCCTCAGGATAATGCCACGAGGCGATTTCGAGAATAGCATCGGCACCACTAATGAAGTACCAATCGACATCGGGATCTAGCCGGTGAAAATAGGCAAGAGTTTCACTGGTATAGGATGGGCCTTGACGATCGATTTCTACTCGAGATAACTCAAAATGCATATTGGGAGCAATCGCCAGAAATGTCATCAAGAACCGGTGTTCCGCACTCGCCAATACCGAAGGCGGTTTGTGCGGTGGCTGCCCAGAAGGGATAAAAATGACCCGATCCAAATGGAATGCATCCCGGGCTGCTTCCGCAGTCACCAGGTGTCCGTAATGAATCGGGTTAAACGTTCCTCCCATAAGCCCTATGGCTCGTGTCTCTTTACCCATTCTTCACTATGAATTCGCGGTCCGTTGGCAAATTCCTGCTACCGCCCAAATAAACCGCAAATTTCCTCCAACTAGTATTGTCATTCTAACACGAGTTCTCCTTCTCTCCAATAAAATGTCCCTTCTCCCACCATAACCGCCGAGCCATCTGGGATTTGTTGGCGTCGTAATAAATTTTCGAGTCCGCGGCGCCGTAAATATTCCAGAAAATATTCTTCGGCATCGCGATTACCCCATAATGTCATTCCTGCACGTTCTTCCACGTCCCCGACCACGCGGACGCCCTCTTCACAAGGTTCCAGGGAAAATCCGCGGACAACAGGTTTAATCACGGGTTCTGGTTTTTGAAAGACGGGTTTAGGCGTTTCATCCAAAATTTTTCGCACTTCCCACATCAACGCATCCACGCCCTCCCGGGTTAACGAGGAAATGGGCCATACTTTCAAGGGCGCCACATAGTCTTGTAATCGTTGAAGATTCTCCTGGCTTCCTAGCACGTCCATTTTGGTCGCAACAATGAGGCGGGGTCTGGCGGCCAAATCTGGAGAAAACGCTTCCAGTTCGTGGCGAATAATTCGGAAGTCATTCACCGGATCGTGACCATTTTGCGGATCCATATCGACCAGATGCAACAACACGCGAGTACGATTCAAGTGGCGCAGAAAGGTATCTCCCAGTCCCTGACCTTGATGAGCACCTTCAATCAGTCCTGGTACGTCGGCAACCACAAACGGTTCCCCGTATTGGCTAACCACTCCCAAATTCGGCACAAGGGTTGTAAATGGATAGTCTGCGATTTTGGGCTTAGCAGCAGAGATCACCGAAATCAGAGTCGATTTACCCGCATTGGGGAATCCCACCAGCCCAACGTCAGCCAATAGATTTAATTCCAATGTGACCCAAAGTGCCTCACCCGCTTGACCACGTTCTGCCACCCTGGGAGCTCGGTGCCGGGAGGACGCGAAATGCGAATTGCCTTTACCTCCGCGCCCACCACGAGCAATCACTGCCCGCTGGCCCGGTTGTGTCAAATCCGCAATGAGTTCGCCCTGTTCCGAACGAACAATTGTGCCAGGGGGTACGCGCACAATGATATCCTCGCCATCACGTCCATACATGTTATTGGTACCGCCCGGTTCTCCATCTTGGGCACGGTAATGCTTTTGATGACGAAAATCCATGAGCGTGTTGAGTCCTGGATCCACTTCAAAAATCACACTACCGCCTTTCCCCCCGTCACCGCCAGCCGGTCCTCCATTGGGAACAAATTTTTCCCGCCTAAAGGCTACGGCGCCGTTACCCCCTTTGCCAGCTTGCACAAAAATTTTTACTTCGTCGACAAACATGTCTTTGTCCCCCCTTTACCGATGCCCCCATGATGCGGTAATCATCCCTTGTTGTCGATTCCACTTTACGCCTTTAATGTGCTTACGGGGCAATGCCTTCATGCCCCCTTCCTCAACTTCCACATTAAACCGGCCTGGTTCGAACCGCACCACGATGGTACCTTTGGCCAATGGGATGACACAGCGTAAAACCGCCCGTAATTTCCACAGCATCATGTAGGTACCAGCAATATGTTCTGGATTTTGCCAGAGAATCATGTTTCCTAGAGATTCCGCATAGGCGTCTAACGCAATCATTTGATACGTCCATCTAAGAGGCAACCCACGAAAAATCCCGGGATGAACGCTCGCCAACGCATGATCCATCAGATACTTGTCGGCCCGTTCATATTGTCCCAACTGCAACCATCCACTGATCACTTGCAGATGGTTGGCATAACGATGTCGGTATCGCCGGATAATTTCGACGGCTTGGGCTTGGCTAGCGAGACGTACCCAAATGACTAGATATAAAGCAAAAAAGATAAGAAAAATAATACGCCAGAAGTGGGTACTCCAATACACGCCCACTCCCAGCGCAAGAAGAATTATGAACCGCATGGCTAGGCCATACACACCAATAAACCCCTTCGAACCGCCCTTAACCCTCATTGACGGGCAAGATGCGCACTTCGCGCCGATCATGCCCTTTCCGGACAAAAGCTACCGTTCCGTCAACTTTGGCATAGAGCGTGAAGTCACGGCCCATTCCTACGTTCGTTCCGGGATGAAACTTTGAGCCCCGTTGACGAACAATAATACTTCCGGCAGTGACTAACTGACCTTGATGGCGCTTTACTCCCAACATTTTGGGCTTGGAGTCACGGCCGTTACGGGAACTACCGCCTCCCTTTTTGTGAGCAAAGAGTTGTAAACGCATGCTAATCCCTCCCTCGCGATCTGTGACGATTTATCGTGTGCTCATGATATTGCACAAATTTGGGTTCGGTATTGGCCAAATCTTGCAATCCTAAACAAAAGGTATCAATTATCGCTTGTGCAGCTTCCGATGGAGCTTCATGAAATACCATACTGAGATCCCCTTCATCTAAATGGTAATCCATCGAGATGGGGGCAATCCGTGTTAATCCCAACACCAGGGTTTCGGATAAAGCGGATACAGCAGCACAGACAATATCATGACCATAAGGTCCTTGGCCAGCATGACCGGTAATCGTGATTTCCTGCACCATACCATGGGTGTCCCGGCCAATTTTCACCTTGATCACAGAATTTAGACCGTCGCATTGATGCGGTCAATGCGAACCCGGGTTAAGTACTGGCGATGACCTTGGCGACGTCGGTAGTTACTCTTGGGCTTATACTTGAATACCAAGATTTTTTCACCACGTTCTTGTCGGACGATGGTGCCCACCACATTGGCGCCTTGGACATATGGTGTCCCCACAATGGGCTGTCCATTATCATCGACAACCAATAGCAAACGATCAAATGTATATTCATTGCCTTCATCGAGGGGCAATTTTTCTATCAAAAGTTCTTGTCCAGGGGTCACCCGATATTGCTTTCCCCCTGTCTCAATTACCGCGTACACACTAAATCCCCCTATTCCATCCATCACCGTGGCATTAATCCAATGCATGTTACCATAAATCTTGAAGATCGTCAAACCTCAGAGCAAGGCGGTGGCAACATATTCGAATAGGTTTCTACCTCGTCAAGAGGTACTGGGGCCAAATCGATGAGAGACTCTTTATGGTCCTCAACGATGCGCGCCGTCGCGAATGTCCTCAACGCGCGCACAATTTCGACTTGAACCACTTCGCCCACTTTGTCCCCCGCCGACTCAATGTCTACAACATAGCCTTCGAGGCGAGCAATTCCGTCTTTCGCGTTACTGGCATGACGTTCTTGAACCAAGACCTCTAACCTTTGACCCTCGTGAACCGGAAGTGCCAGCCGTTCCACTTCCTCCCGGGTTCCCACTTTGATAATCTTAATCTCTTCCATCTCACAGTCTTGGGCCCCACGAACAAAGACAGCGCGTCCTGTGTTCCGTTCCAGTTCTTTAAGGTTTGTCCCACCGGGACCAATCAAGTGGCTTGCAATGGCGGGATTCGCTTCCGCCAGGATTGCTTCTGCACCCGATTCTTTGAGGCGCTCGACGATTCGCTGGCGCAGGCGGCGAGCAATCACCTCTTCAGATAAGACATGTCCCCGACCATCACACTGTGGACAAACTCGTGTTAATTGATTAAGGAGTGACTCCCGGACCTTCTTCCGGGTCATTTCCAGTAATCCGAGCCGGGTCAGCCCTAACACGGTGACCCGGGTGCGGTCATGGCGTAAAGCACGTTGGAATGTCTTTAAGACTTCGGCCTGGTCTTCTTCATTTTCCATATCGATGAAGTCAATAATCACAATCCCACTAATATCCCGTAGCCGAAGTTGGCGTGCAATTTCAATTGCCGCCTCCTTATTGGTGGCTAAGACAGTGTCGGAAAGATCCGTCGATCCCACATTTTTTCCGGTATTCACATCAATGACCGTTAACGCTTCAGTTTCATCAATAACCAAATATCCCCCGCATTTTAACCAGACACGGCGTTTGACCGCGCGATCAAGCTCGGCTTCCACCCCCCGCAATTCAAAGAGTGGTACTGTGCCATTATCGAGTTCAATCCGGTGCTTTAAGGCGGGAGAAATAGTTTCCGCGATTTCCCGGGCTCGGTAAAATGCCTGCTCGTCATCAATCACGAAACGATCGACCGATTCATCCAAATGATCCCGAATGGTTCGGGCAATCAAGCTCGCTTCGCGATGTAATAATGCTGGAGCTTTCATGACCCGCGCCTTATGCTTAATGCGTGTCCACATGCGCCGTAAGTAGGCTAAATCGCGAATCAACGCCTTTTGAGAAGCCCCTTCAGCCACAGTGCGGACAATCAATCCCATTCCTTTGGGGCGGATCTTTTCCGCAATACTTCTCAGCCGCTCGCGTTCCCGTTCAGAATCAATCCGCCGGGAGACCCCAATCGTTTCCGAATATGGCGTCAGCACCAGATAACGCCCAGGCAGACTGATGTTGGTCGTCACACGAGCCCCTTTGTTGCCGATGGCTTCTTTAACAATCTGCACAACAATTTCCTGGCCCACTTTCAAGACATCTTGAATGGGCCGGGATTTCTTATGATCCCGTTCTTCAGCATGAGCGTCATCCACGTAAAGAAAACCATTCTTTTCTAACCCCAGATTGACGAACGCCGCTCTCATTCCGGGTAAAACATTTTCGACTTTGCCTTTGTAAATATTGCCTGCCGATTGTTCTTCATCATCGCGTTCAATATAAAATTCAACCAACTGTCCGGCTTCTAAAATGGCCAAGCGACTTTCGTGAGGCTCATAATTTACCAACAGTTCCTTGAAAACTTTTGGTTCCGGCGCCAGAGGAGCGCTATCATCTTGATTTAACGATGCGGCGGCCCCTGGGGATTCGACGCCAGCGTCCCTATTAGCCGCTCCCATAGAGTCCATCGACTCTGCAGGAAGAATCCCCCAACGGCGACGTTTGCGCCGTGTCATGAATGGACCCCTTTCCACAACAGTGACAAAAAAATGAAAATCTTAGGCATTAAATTATAGGGCTTCTTCACCAATGCCTTGTTTCTATCATACCATGACCTGGTAATGGGTCAACGATGCGTCAACAATTCGCGAAGACTTATGCCTGGCCCATAATCATGAAGCCCCTGCAATAAGTCCTCTTCATATAGAATGCCCATTTTTTTCATATCAGGGGATAAGATCACCACCCGGTGATATTTCATCGGCCGCATCACTTTTAACACATCTTTAAGGGGTGTATCACAGTGCACGGCGAAATCATCTAACGTCCAAATCGGCTTTTTTTGGAACCATCCCGCCCTCAAATTCAAATCCCGTACGATAAGATAAGGGGCAGTATCATCCGAATGGAGAGCCCCCCAATGAAGAAACAACGCGAAAAGTCCTAAGCTTAAAAGAGGGCGGGGAGTTAAAAAAGATAAGACCGTGATCACAAAAAGGATCCGTGCCAGCCAAACTCCGCCTTGAATCACGCGTTGTTGAGCGGCTTCATATCCAATTTTTCGCGCCCAAAACAAACGGGCCAAGTGGCCTCCATCCAACGGAGCAACGGGCAAGAGATTTAGAAGGCCAATAGCCAAGTTAAAGTGAATAAATTCGTGGATCCACCGGGGCTCAACGGGCAGCCACGGTGCAGCGAGCCATGCGACAGAAGCCAAAATAAAGTTTTGTAACGGGCCCACGACGGCAATCATGGCTTCCACATAAGGTTCTTGGTGATTCATCCCAGCAATCCGGGCAATACCTCCGAATGGCCAAATTTCTATGCGTTCCACGGTGGTCCCGTAACTTTCAGCGATGACAGCATGAGTGAGTTCATGAAGTGTCACCACAAAAAAAGCCAAAGCCATGCGAAGGCCCTGACCCACAAATATATAGACAAGAAGAAGCACAACAAACCATGGATTAACCGAAATCTTACGCCACAAACCCATAGCAGCATCCTCCTAGAGTCTAGTGGCGTAACCAATCGGTGCCAAAGTATTCTGGTGCCAAAGGATTAACCGGTAACTGATCGCGCGTCACAGCAATCTGGATAACGCCATTCATCTGTCCGAGAGTTTGGCGTGCCAACACAACTTGTCCCGGATGAACCCACACCTTCCGCAATCCTAAAAATTGTACGCGAATAGTCCCGAGACTTAGGGTCAGGTCATGACCATTCACCGAGAGTACCTTAGCTGAAGCGGGCGCTAGTACATTACTGATGCCCGGGGTGTATACCGTAATCCGTGGAACAAAGCGCACGCTTCCTCGATCTTTATGCCAGCCAAAGGCGACACCCAAAGTTGCAGGCTGGCTGAGAGGGGCGGTTAATGGGTGACTTGCTGGAGTTTGAAACCGAACATGGGACCATGAGCCGTTTGAGCTGATTACGCGGTGAACCCATGTGCGAAAATCGCTGGACAATCCGGGTGGGAAGATCTTCGTCAGGTAAATAACACTGATCAATCCGAGAGCCAGCCACCACTTCCAATGTTTCGCCTTGTGCGCGGAGGATTTGATAACCGGTGTCCCGTGCATTGTTCGGCCTCCTTGTCCTATCCGTCACCACATCATATGCGTTCTGCAGCCATTCATGCGTCGCCTTGTTCTGAGTTGGGCAATCAGGCCTCTTCACACCGGTCATTGATTCTCCCGGAACGCAGATGGTATGATGCAAGCAAGAAGGGAAGATCTGTATGGCACCATGGTTAGCGTTAACAATTGCACTGGTTTTTGTTTTTGTCGGGACATATTTACAAAAGCGGGCGTTTAGGGTATGGCAAATGCCGCGGTATCTGGCCAAAAGCTGGGTTCGTTACTCATTAATGTTAGTCACCATCATTGTACTCGGGTTTCCCTCCATTACGGGCTATGGTTGGTTAGCACCCATTTATGGTACCGTCATCGGCTTTTTGGGGGGACGCCAAGCAGACTGGGAAGAAGCATGTAAAGATTAGTCACAGGGTGCGGTCTAAAAATCTACCGATTTCGAGGACTTTTTAGTGGCACGGCGTGCAGACCGTGCCTTCTTCTTTTCGAGATGCGTTAAGCGTTGTTCAATGCGGGCAAGTACCGCAAAAATGGCTAAGAAGAGCGCACCATCCACGGCTAAGAGCACAATAATCCATGTCATCAACTCACTATCCCCTTCTTTCATCCCCCTTGCCCTGTATGGGATTAGCCAAGACGCCGACCATAGCGTTGAGACACTTGGGGTCGAAAGCGAAATAACCGAAATAGCCACATCACGAGACCTTCTAAATGCCGATGCCATGCCAGCACAATAAAGCCAGCAATCATTCCGATCGCGTCACCCGCTAGGACATCTGTCGGCCAGTGAACACCCACAAAGACCCGAGCTATGCTAATGGCTGCTGCCAACAATGTGGCCCACCAACCATCCCGCCGTCCCGCATAAAATAGTGCGATCGCAAAGGCAAAACTGCCCGTAGCATGATCACTAGGAAATGAGGTATCCGGAGCATGGGAAATCAATAAGTGCACCATTTTCGGTTCAAAGACAAAGGGTCTCGGGCGATACGGTAAAACATGGGATAAAGTCATAGACACTGCCAGACTTAAAAAACCAGCCACGGTCGCATACACCACAGCGCGCCGTGCACGGTTCTGCCGCAAGGGCGGCCAAAACCACAACAATAAGAAAATCCCGGCCCAAATTTCTACGGCATCTTTCGCGAGAACAATCGCGAGATCGTTGAGTAATGGGCTAATGGTCGCCCACGAATTAATCACATGAAACCAATGTCGGTCAAACGCCGGAATAGGAAAATTAGTCGTCAATCCGTTGCCACCTTTAATGAATTTAAGTGTTCTTGCTATACACAACCTGTGTGACAGGAGCACTACGGTTATAGGATAGATCATGCCGGCGCATGTAAACATTGAGTAAAATGCCAATGCCAGCCGAGTCGGCAAGAAATGCCGAACCCCCATAACTCATAAAGGGCAAAGGCACGCCGGCCACAGGCATAATACCCGAAACCATTCCCGCACTCTCAATCACGTGAAACGCAAACATCGAAACTACCCCGGTGGCCAGTAACATCCCATAGCGATCTTTGGCTTGATTCGCAATGTAGATGCCCCGTGCCAATAACAAGAGATATACCAACAAAAGCGCCATTGACCCAACAAATCCCAACTCTTCAGCGACGACCGCAAAAATAAAGTCGGTATACGATTCGGGCAAAAAGCTTAGCTGGTTAAAATGCGCGGTAAAGATTCCTGTCCCGAAAAGTCCGCCACTGCCGACCGCGATGCGCGATTGAATCACGTTAAAACCGGCTCCTAAGGGATCCTTGTTAGGATTAAGAAAAATAATGAGCCGGTTCAATTGATATTGATGCATCGGAATAGGAATATGAAACCGGTAGTGCAGATAAATCCACAAAATAACTATCAGTAGACCGCCTGGAAAAATAATGACCAATTTCCACCACGAGGCTCCTGCCATAAACAACATACCCGCTGTTATCGCCACAAAGACCAGTGTTGTTCCCAAGTCCGGCTGTTTTAACACCAGCAACATCGGGAGAAGCACATGGAGTCCCGGCGAGATAAAATCTTTCCAATGCGTCAGTCGCTGTTTTTGGCTCAGATGAGTTGCGAGCGTAATAACAATGGCGATTTTCGCAAACTCTGAAGGCTGAAGCTGAAAGGGCCCCACATTAATCCAGCGCTGGGCTCCGAGTGCCGTATGACCTTTGACCAGCACAAAAGCCAACAGGAGGACTGATGTCCAATATAAATAAGGACTAATGACCCGGAACTTTTCATAAGGGACCCAGGCCACAATGGCCATGGTCAAAAGACCGAGAAATATCCAGGCGAGTTGGCGATGGACGAAATAGAGCTGTGATCCCGGGGATAATAAGGGTTTGGTTGCGCTGCCAATAACAAAGAGACTTAATCCTGATATCAACAGCACAATCAGAACGGTAAGGATATCAATGTTTTTCCAGATGCTTTTCGAGTGCATGCTTTAACCTCGCTTAATCCATTCACCTTGTGCGTCTCATCCCGATTTCTCTCAAGAGGATACCCACGATTTCTGCAACCGCAAAATATGACGACACGGATTGCTGCTAGTGGGACGTCATGACAAATAAATTGTTCGATTGGGATATTGTAAACCCGAACCGAACTTGTCCGTGCTTATGCTCAGATTGCCTTAATCATACCTTGGCGCCCGTAAGGATTCAAGAAGCAAACGCCTTTCCTTCTTCTTCCTGGTGTTCGGCAGGTGCTATCAAGACCCTGCCTTTTAATTTAGAGCAGCGACTAAAAAACCGCATGAGATGCACATGAGAAGGGGATAAAAGATTTTTTCATCTCATCATTCAGCTTGCATCAGAAAAAGCTCGGGAAAACGAGAAACCCGCACAAAATCATAAAGCTGCAAGCTCTCCCTCAATGGATTTGGAAGAGAGGTTGCAGCAAAGTCGCAATATGATTACAACGTCCTATACGGAATGGTGCTTGACTTTGCGTATGGGAATATTGGCTACAAGAGCCATGGCATCATCATGTCTGGAAAAATCGACCCGAAATCCCTGGTCATCAATATCCATATACTCCGATATGACCTTAAGCAGATCGTTTTTCAGATTTTCGAGCGCTTGAGGTGAGAGGCTTGCACGGTCATGCACCAAAACCAGACGAAGCCGCTCTTTTGCCACGTCCTTGCTCGCATCCTCACGCCCGAAAACCCGTGCGAACAAATCAAACATGGACCGCCCTCCCCTACTCATGCCTTAAACCCCATAAACTTCCGCAGCTTACTAAATAATCCAGACCCATCATCCAGTTTCATCATTGGCACATTCTCCCCCCGAAGGCGCCGCGTAATGTTGCGATAGGCTTCCCCCGCTTTCGATTGCGGGTTCAGCACGGCCGGTTCACCACGATTGGTAGATACCACAATGGACTCATCGTCAGGCACAACCCCTAACAATTCAATGGCAAGAATTTCTATCATGTCATCAATGTCCATCATGTCGCCTTTTTTTACCATGCTGGCACGAATTCGATTAATAATCAAGAAGGGCTTATGTTTTTCTTGTGCCTCGAGTAAACCAATAATGCGGTCAGCATCCCGGACCGACGAGACTTCCGGTGTCGCCACAACCAACGCTTTGTCTGCTCCCGCGACGGCATTCTTAAACCCTTGTTCGATACCGGCTGGCGAATCAATCAGCACGTAATCAAAGTCTTCTTTCATCTGCGAGACGAGTTCACGCATCTGATCCGGCGATACCGCGGTCTTATCCCGTGTTTGAGCGGCTGGCAACAAATACAAGTTTTCAAATCGCTTGTCCTTAATTAATGCATGCTTAAGTTTGGCAAAACCTTCGACGACGTCAACCAAGTCATACACGATCCGGTTTTCTAGTCCCATCACGACGTCCAAATTGCGCAAACCGATATCTGCATCAATTAATGCAACTTTTTGTCCCATTTGAGCCAGACCGGCACCCAAATTCGCCGTGGTCGTGGTTTTTCCCACGCCTCCTTTCCCTGATGTAATGACGATGGCTTCCCCCATAACTAAAGGCTCCCCCTTACTTGATGTTTCCCAGTGTACTATGCTGCCATTGATCAATGATTAATTGTCCGTCCCGCACCTCAGCAATTTCTGGCACCGTCGGTAATGCTGATTCGTCGCTATCTGGTGCACGACCGATAAAATGGGCTATGCGAATTTGGGTGGGACTCAGTCTAAACGCGGCGACTACCGCGTCCTGATTCCCTTCGGCACCGGCATGAGCTAATCCCCGTAGCCATCCCATCACGATAATATCGCCGCCTGCCGTGATTTCCGCGCCAGGATTAACATCACCCAACACTACTACATTACCGTAAAATCGCACATGTTGCCCAGATCTTAATGTTTTACGAATCAACAAGGTTGGATGTCTGCGGGCTTCATCCTCCCAATCTCGCGCATTGCGCCGTTCAACATAATGTTCAATAAAAGGTTTGTCTTGTCCATTGTGCATGCTTCCGCCCCCTAATCCTAATAGAGCGACTCGACCGGAATCGGGCGAAAATTCAGTGCGTTGCTGACCGTAACTGCTTAACGAAGGAAACGAGCTAGAGTCTTTTGACCTATCGCCGGAAAGGTTTTGGGATAAACGGCGCGCCACGGTGCTGTCCCTCCTCTTTTCACTCAGCATCTAACACATTCTCTATTGATGTCTAAACTCCTGCCAATCGTTCGACCTCTATATAGAAGATTTTCTCTTGCTGTTCGGTCAAAAGTTCTAGTAAAGGGACAAAAACCGACGGCATCATTCAAAGATGTCGTCGGTACATGGACAATGTCGTCATGTGTTTGAGGCATGGATATCTTTGCTGTCCTCAGCCTTTCTTGTTCAACGCTTAAAAAACGAAAGATTGAGAGATGGGGAAATTGGCCCTTGAATCCAGCTCACAGAGACCAAACGCTGAGCCTTTTTGATGTGAGGGAAAAATCCCTCTCATCCGTTTGCCCTCTTTACCAGCCACGCGCTCGGTGTAGGTACCAAGGTTATGACGAAAATGACCGATAACGTGAACGGCGACGGCCCCGCGTACCAAACCCAATAATCCCCCCTAAAGCCGGGGTAAACAGCATCGAGAACAAAATCCAGACCGGTAAGGGCCGGGAAAACACAAACCATGAAAAATGGTATCCAAACACATATAAAAGTAACCACTGAAAAGGCAGTACCACCACTTGGCTTAACGCAGCAATCAGACCCGGCACAAAGATCGGATCACGAACAATTTTTTGCTGGACCGTTGCCACCGCATAGCCCAACAAGGCAAAAGTTAGGGCATTTAATCCGATTAATCGGCCCGCCCACAAATCTTGCATGAGTCCTCCCAACAGGCCAGCCCACATGCCTCGCTTGGGCGTTTCATGCAAAGCAATCAGCACCGTCACCGAAAGCACCACGTTGGGTACATAACCGCCTGGAAATATTTGCGGCAATAACGCAACTTGAATCAACAAAGCAAGAAGATAAAGGACAAGCCATGTTCCTATCCGCAACCGGTCCATTAACTGTTTCCTCCACCAAATACGGGAGGAATACTCGCTCCGGAAGGATGCGATTCCACCACCATCACCGTTTGCAATCGGTTGAAATCAACGGCCGGCTTGATAGTTGCCGTCTCTGTTAACCCATATTGATTGTGCGACACTGAGACAACTTGCCCAATGAGTAATCCCTTCGGATAATATTGGCTTAACCCTGATGTCGCAATGACATCACCGGGGAGCACATCAGGTTTACTCGAGAAAAGTTGGAACTGCAGTAGGCCCGTAACCGGATCCTGGCCCAATACCACTCCAGTGGATTGAGAGCGGACATCTAAAGCTCCAATGCCGCTTTTCGGATCCAAAATCAACATCACGGTGGCTGTATCGGGACCGGCAGATAACACCCGCCCAACCACGCCTTGCGGGACAATCACAGCCATTCCCTGATGCACCCCATTGTTGGTGCCTTGATCAATGACCACTGTGTCAAACCAGCTATCGGGATTTCTGGCAATAATGCTGGCCGGATCCAGTTTCCAGCTTCCCAAGGAATGTTCTAGTCCTAATAAGCCCCGTAATTGACCATTTTCCGCCAGAACTTCCGAGAGTTCCAACTTCATACTGTTATACTCCAGCAACTTCCGTTTCAACTCGCGATTTTGTTGCTGGAGTGTAAAAATGTCCCCTATGGTACTGACCCCTAATCCGGTTTCACGCCCAATAAACGCCATACTGGATTCCGCAGGAGACACGACGGTATTAATGATGTTGCTTAACCCGACAACTTTACCGCGTATGCGGGCGGTCAAGCTTAAACTCACCGTGACAACCATGACGATTAACACCGTGATGAGCAACCGTCGCCAACGGTATATGAATCCGCCCACTTACTTACCTCCCCTTCCTCCTCTTAGCGTCGATTACGGCGGCGGAGCGCTTCCAGATGGTGCATATCTTCCAAAACCATTCCCGTTCCCCGGACAACGGTTAATAAGGGTTCATCCGCTTGATGCACTGGCATTCCGGTTTCTGAGCTCACCAACTTATCAAAATTGCGCAAGAGAGATCCCCCACCTGTCATCACAATCCCCCGGTCCATGATGTCCGCTGCGAGTTCCGGTGGGGACTTTTCCAACGTCGCTTTAATCGCATCCACAATGGTATTGACCGTTTCACTTAACGAGCGCTGGATTTCCGTGGAATTAATTTTTAAGGTTTTCGGTAGCCCCGTCACCAAGTCCCGTCCACGCACATCCATCGTTTCTTCATGATCGGGAGGATACGCCGAGCCGATGGTAATCTTGATTTCTTCGGCTGTCCGTTCTCCAATCATCATATTGTATGTCCTTTTAATATGATTCACGATCGCATCATCCATCTCATCACCGGCTACGCGAATAGATTGCGATGTCACAATACCGTCCAAAGAAATAATCGCCACTTCACAGGTCCCACCACCCACATCGACAATCATATTGCCTGTAGGCTCATTGACTGGCAAACCGGCACCAATGGCGGCCGCCATAGGTTCTTCTACGACTAAAGCCTCTTTGGCTCCGGCCTGTACGGCAGCATCCTTAACCGCTCGTTCTTCCACACCCGTGACTCCTGAAGGTACGCCAATCACCACGGTAGGGTGAATCATGCGCGAGTTATTCGAGGCCTTTTTGATAAAGTATTTGAGCATCGCCTGGGTAGTATCAAAATCCGCGATTACCCCATCTTTTAAGGGTCGGACGGCACGAATATTACCCGGAGTCCGCCCCACCATCTGTTTAGCTTCTTGTCCTACCGCAATAATTTCACCCGTCATGGTGTCAATGGCCACCACGGATGGTTCTTGCAAGACAATCCCTCGACCCTTGACATAGACCACCGTATTGGCGGTTCCTAAATCAATTCCCATGTCTTTTGCAAAAGACCCAAATAAACTTCTTATGGGCACAGAATAATCCTCCCTTTAGATCCTATAGGTCCTAGATCCCCTAGGTTCAAACACTTAATTTGTTAGTTCTGTCAGTTGTCCTTGATGGACACTCACATGACGGGCTCTCCCCATGATCACGTGGTCTAATACGGGAATCCCCAATAAATCTCCCGCATCCTCTAACCTTTTGGTTAAAGACCGGTCGGCCCTAGAGGGGGAAGGATCCCCACTAGGATGATTGTGTACGACGATAATGGAAGCACAAGCCCATCCAACAGCTCGCTTAAAGATTTCGCGTGGAAACACCTCAACGCTATCGAGTCCCCCTCGAAAAATGGTTTCGATCGCTAGCACCTGATTTTTGGTGTTTAAAAATAACACACGAAATTCTTCTTGACTGAGTCGAATCATATCTTCCATCAAAATTACAACGTCTTCCGGGCCGGTAATTCGGTTTCCCATTTCTTGACGCCGCACCCGGTTCCCAATCTCCAATGCTGCTAATAAAAGAGCCACCTTGGCTTGTCCCAACCCTTTTATCTGCAGCAATTCTTGAGCCTGCCGCCGGCTTAAGGCCTGCCATCCATCTTGTAACAATGACCCACTTAATTCTAAGACCGATTGGCCCGATGTTCCTGTTCCAAGGAGCACGGCCAATAACTCCCGGTCGCCTAATACTTTTGCCCCGTGCCGCATAAGACGCTCTCGGGGACGCTCCTCGCTTGGCAGGTCTTGGACCCGGCTCACACCCCACGCTCCTTATCCCAGTGGGATAACAACTTTTTGACAAGACGAGTGGGTAATCCAATGACGGTTTCCACATCGCCTGTGAGTTCTTTAATCCACTCTCCAGCGCGGCCTTGAATGGCATAGGCTCCTGCCTTATCCCAGGGTTCTTCCGTACCTAAATACGCATCAATGTCGCTACTAGACAACGCATGAAATGTGATCGCGGTACAGTCCACTTGGACATAGCCTCGTTGCCATAGTGGATCCCAAATCGCCACGGCGGTAAACACCTGATGACGATGATCCGACAGTTGACGAAGCATATCCTGGGCATGCGCCATCGACCGCGGTTTGCCAAATATCCGGCCCTGATAGGCAACAACGGTGTCCGATCCAATAATGAGACACTGAGGATGACGTGTGCCCACCACGATGGCTTTTTGCGCTGCCAGGCGCCTAACCAAATCATGGGGTGTTTCCGAAGATCTGGCCGTTTCATCAATGTCCGCGGCGTCAACAATAAATGATAAACCCACTTTCGCCAATAATTCACGGCGCCTGGGCGAGGAAGACGCGAGGACATAACACCGTGCCATCTAAGCCTTCCTCCGTTGAAACCACCACAAACCACCTAAAAGACCTATGATTCCGCCAAGATTCAAGTCGAGCCATATTCCTAAATCCAGGCCAAACACTCCCAGATTTAACGTCCAAGGACCCCGAGACGTCCCCAATTCAAAATAGGAGTGACCCAAAGGCGGCCATAACGGTGCAAGAAAGTGCCCCAACAATGAGCCCACCAGTCCTCCAATCAGGACGTAAATCAGTGCAATCCATCCTGAACTTTTTCGACCGTGCATGACAAACTCCTCCGGTATCCCGGCATTTCGTGACGCTTCGCCTGTTTCCTCGACAAAAACTTAGGCCTTGTTCAGCATAACATTCGTGAGATACTCACGGCAATCATGGAAAAGATTCCTTCACTGGACAAATTCTCCTGCATTATTTGACGAGGTTTCCCGCGTGTTTGCGGCGCTGTTCCATGATATAACTAAGCAGCGCTAATGAACCCGTCGTTAAAATCGCCTGGTTTTCCGGAGTCCGATCAAAAGCCTGTTGCACCGCATCCCATGGGTCCTCGACAAAATCTGCTTCGGGATAGATGGACTGAAGACGTTTGGGATCTCCTCCCCGTTCGGATGGTACCCGCGTGAGAATAACGTGACGCGCATAGGGCACTAACATCTGTAACATCTCTTCCGCTGGCTTATCGACCAACGCACTAAACACGATGGTCCATTGGTACTCTCGGTACGGTTCCAGCTTTAAAGTCTCAAGCACGCCGCGAATTCCATGAGGATTATGTGCGCCATCAATAATCCATAATGGGTGGCGATGAAGCACTTGAAACCGTCCCGGCCATGAAAATTTTGCCCATGCCTGCAAAACCCGTGACCAATCGCGGATTAATCCGTCTTGAGCCATGACCTCTACGGCAGCAAAAGCTGTCGCGACATTTTCTTTTTGATACGCGCCCAAAAGGGGCACAAATAATGGTCCGGCCGGACTCTGCCCAAACACGCCGCGTTCATCCACATTGGGAAACCATGACGGTTCCACGACCCTAACACCATCATGTTTTGCTCGCTCCATAATCACGTCCCGGGCAGCCGGATAGGGTTGACGCGCCAACACCAATTGTGATCGGGGCTTGATTATCCCAGCTTTTTCAAAAGCGATCGCTTCAATCGTGTTCCCCAGGCGATCCATATGGTCAAAGGCTACCGGCGTAATCACGGCCAAATAAGGGGGATCAATAATATTGGTGGCATCAAGCCGGCCACCGAGTCCCACTTCCACCACCGCAATATCCACGTTCCAGTGATGAAAGGCGAGAAAAGCCAAAGCCGTGACCGCCTCAAAGAACGTGGGAACATCCTGAAGTTTCCGGCCAGCATGTTCTACCTCTTCCCCTAATTGGTCCCACAACGGTTCAGGCATAGGTTGCCGATTGAGCATCACCCGCTCATTAATATGTCCCATGTCCGGTGAGATGGTTAAGCCGACGCGTAAACCTTGTGACTGCAACGCCTCCGCAATTAACGACGCGGTAGAGCCCTTCCCATTGGTTCCCGCCACATGAATGATGGGATAGCCTTTTTGAGGATTGCCGAGGGCCTCTAAAAGGTCCCGGATGCGTTCGAGGCCCGGGCGAATCCGAACGCGTTCGAGGTCTTCCCACCAGTTTTCTTTCACTGTAAATCCTCCCAGCGCTCTTTGAGACGGGTTATCCGCGATACGAGTTCTTCGCGTTGCGCCTTGGCTTTAGCCACCACGGGTTCGGGGGCGCGTTCGAGGAATTTCTGGTCACCCAGTTGCCGCTCGACACGCTCTAATTCTGCTTGCGTTTGATCCATCATTTTTTTGACACGAGCCGCTTCTTTTTCTAAGTCCACGACCCCTTCCAACAATAATGAGAGACTTCCCCCTAAAGCGACCCCGGTCAGGGCATGGTGCGGCTTGGCAACATCCTCACTTTTTACATGCCAGGCAATATCCTGGGCTCGTAACAATTCCCGAATCGCTACCTCTTCCTGCCGCCAATCCCCAAGAACCGAGGCGTTATCCGCTACCGCAAAAAATTGCACCCGTTGTCCAGGCGGGAGATTGACTTCGGCACGTAAATTGCGTCCAGCACGGATGAGACTTTTCACCCTGTCCATGGTGGCTAAAGCCTGTTCCTGATGAGATAAAGGCATCACCTCGGGCCAAGGCGCAATCATGATGCTCTCACCCTCATGGGGAATGGATTGCCACAACTCTTCCGTTACAAAGGGCATAAAGGGATGCAGCAGTTTTAGTGATTGTTCCGCGACATAAATGAGTGTGCTTAAAACCTCGTCCGCGTCACTCGGATACTCACGCATGCGAATTTTGCTTAACTCGATATACCAGTCGCAATAATCATCCCATAGAAAATCATAAATAGCTCGCGCGGCTTGCCCAAATTCGAATTCATGCAGCCAAGCTGTCATTTTTTCTATGGTTTGATTTAGTTGCTGTATAATCCACACATCTTCGACGTGGTGGGGATTAAGCGGCTTGAGCACAAAATTCTCCGGCAAATTCATGCGCACATACCGAATCGCATTGTAGATCTTATTTGCAAAGTGACTCGCCGCTTGCACGCGTTCATCACTGTAACGCTGATCATTACCAGGCGCCGAACTCAGGACTAATGCCATCCGCAATGCGTCCGCTCCATAACGTTCAATAACGTCCATGGGATCAACGCCATTCCCCAAGGATTTACTCATCTTACGGCCTTGGCTATCGCGGACCAAGCCATGCAGCAACACGGTGGTAAAGGGTTTTTGACCCGTAAAATGGATCCCTTGCATAATCATCCGTGAGACCCAGAAAAAGATGATGTCATAGGCCGTAGACAAGACAGACGTCGGGTAAAAGGTTTTCAAATCCTCCGTCTGGTCCGGCCAGCCTAATGTCGAAAATGGCCATAATGCTGAAGAAAACCATGTGTCTAATACATCTTCATCTTGGTGCACGGGACCACCGCATACATCACAATGTTCTGGAGCCTCTCGAGCCACCATAACGTGATCGCAATGATCACAGTAATATGCAGGAATGCGGTGTCCCCACCAAATTTGCCGGGAAATACACCAATCCCGGATATTTTCCATCCAGTTCGTATAGATTTTTTCAAACCGTTCGGGAACAAATTTAATGGCCCCCATGCGTACAGCATTTAAGGCAGGTTCGGCTAGCGGCTTAATCTTTACGAACCACTGCAAAGACAATAGGGGTTCAATGACGGTTCCGCATTTTTCACAATGTCCTACCGAATGAATGAGATCTTCTTGTTTCTCAATCGCACCCCGTTCGTCGAGATCTTTGATAATACGCTGGCGTGCTTCATACCGGTCTAACCCCTGATAAGGTCCAGCGGCCTCGGTCATGCGCCCGTCCTCGCCAATCACAGGGATTTGTGGCAGTTGATGACGTTCACCCATTTGAAAGTCATTGGGATCATGAGCCGGAGTCACTTTGACCGCACCCGTTCCGTATTCAGGATCAACATAGGTATCAGCAATGATAGGAATAATACGGTCCACTAGAGGGACTTTGACCTGATGTCCCACCAAATGGTTCCAGCGCGGGTCATCGGGATGAACAGCAATCGCCGTATCTCCCAGCATGGTTTCAGGTCGGGTTGTCGCGACCACAATTTCTCCTGGTTCATCGACTAACGGATAACGAATAAACGTTAACGTCCCTTTTTCATCGTCATGTTCGACTTCAATGTCTGATAACGCTGTGCGACACGAAACACACCAATTGGTTATATAGTTGCCCCGATAAATGAGTCCTTCTTCATACAGGCGGACAAATACTTCGGTAACCGCTTTGGAAAGACCCTCATCCATCGTAAATCGAAGACGATCCCAATCCACCGAAGCGCCCAATTTTTCTACCTGCCGGAGAATCTCTCCTCCATACTTCTCTTTCCATTGCCAAACCTCTTGAATGAAGGCTTCCCGTCCAATACTGCGTCGGTCAATATTCTGACTCCGCAATAATTCCTCGACCTTCATTTGGGTGTGGATTCCCGCGTGGTCTGTTCCTGGCAGCCATAAGGTATTATCCCCCAGCATCCGGTGAAAGCGAATCAGAATATCTTGCCAGGTGTTGTTTAGAGCATGTCCAACGTGCAAAATCCCTGTCACATTGGGAGGTGGCATAACAATGCTAAAGGTCGGAGCTTCAGGATTCATATTGGGTTTAAAGTATCCCTGCTCTTTCCAAAAGCTGTACCACTTTTGTTCGACTTCATGCGGCGAATATTGAGCACTGAGCTCAACCACGCGAAATTCCTCCTTTGATTCTGGTCCTCTGAGCATAGTTACAACGCTGATGATACGAGAAAACGTCGTTAAACACCATGAGCCAGAAGACGGCTAGATCGTCTCAAACGTCCATGAAAATTCCATGCAAAATGTGTTCAAAATTTTTCACGATCACCAAAAAGAGACCCTCTTCGCTAAGGGCGAAAAGAGTCTCTTTCGCGGTACCACCTTAATTCGCCCTAAAATTGTTAGGGCCTCTTTTGCGATAACGGGCAAAACCGTTTTAGATTGCCAAGGCCAACCTTGGCTCACTAAAACACCTCGGGGTCCACCTGCAAGTCATCACGCACGAAGATTTCACCATATTACTTCGCTCTCTACGCGTTTGTGTCCCGCTTCTTCCCGTCATCGGCAAAAGATATGATTAGTCTTCCACGACAGCCAGAATATCGTCAGTCGACAGAATGAGGTGTTCCTCATTGCCAATCTTGATTTCGGTGCCGGCAAATTTGGCAAATAAGACCCGCTGGCCTTCCTTTACCTTAATGTCTTCACCATCGCCGACTGCTACGATAAGACCGGTCTGGGGTTTATCTTTGGCAGTATCGGGTATGTAAATACCACTCTGAGTCCGTTCCTGTTCCTCCACCAGTTTTACCAGAACGCGGTCCCCTAACGGCTTGACCTGCATTGGAAATATCCCCCTTGGATGGTGTATCTGATGTTCCACAAAAATCGTGGCATCTAACATTATATCGTACAGCCTTAGTGTGTCAATGAACCCACCTGCCCGCTGGTCTCAAACCTGTCCTCTATGCATAGTGTGGATTGATATCCATCGCTGAGGAGGATGCTGTGATGAAAAATCCCCGAAAATGGAAGAAATGGATCCTTCCATGGCTAACGCTCACCTTAACGGCCTGTGGACAACATACACCAAAGTCAGCTCAACCATCCTGGCCTGTGGTGCGTGTGTCGATGAATGTGTCATCATCTTTCCTGGCACTGCCCCTTTATGTTGCCCAAAACCTTCACTTGTTTCAAGATGAACATATTCGCGTAGACATCGTACCAGCCAATCACAGTGAACTTATGATTTCGGATACGGTCAAATCATGGCCTGTTTTAGGCTCTTTGGCAAGTCGTCCTGATTTGTTTTTGGTCGCACCCGCCCCCGATCCGCATTTTCGTTTGAAAGCCTTAGACCGTCTTCCCGTAGAATATGCCGATAATCTGCAAATCTCCCTGAACTTACTGCAGAGTATCATGACGCTTAATCGTACCCATCCCTATTTGGAAACCGTATCCTTTAAACATATTCAAAATTTGTGGAGACAGCGTCACTTGCCCTGGGCCATCGTGACTCTTCATCAATTTTATCAACTACGCCAGCAAGATCCGCACACCGTGATTTTAAACTGGCTAGGAGCATCCACTGGTCCCATTCCTGCCCTCATTCTTAGCGGGCACAGTAAAAACAGCGTGCCATTTCTGCGGGCTATCAACCTGGCATTGTGGTACATTCATACATCATCTCCGAAAACCATTGCCGGTATTCTCGCCAATCCGCAGGAAAAATCTTTGCCACAACAAATCGCCCAGGGACTCCATTATGGATTGTGGCCCGTGACCACCTATATTTCCCCCAGTGAATATAACCGGGGACGGGCATTATATAGTTTAACCACTCAGGATACATGGCCCCCTTATTACGAGGGCGTCGATAAAAAATTAGCGACTCAAGCCTTAAGTGCAGCATATTGACGAGCCCATGATTCCATAAGCACCAGTTCTGTGCTGCCTTCTAGACGTCCTGATGCGGCTAACATGGCAATCTTTTTAAATCCCGCTTTTTCATAGGCGCGAATTGCTCGATAATTATCTTTTTTCACGCGTAAATAAACCCTATTGAGTCCATAGCGAACATAAGCCACATCCAACACATCGCGGATGGCCCCAGAGCCATAGCCTTGATTCCAATATCTTTTATCGCCGATAGAAATTCTCAGCTCAGCTTGGCCATTGCGCCAGGTGATATGCTCTAATTCCACATCCCCAATCAACTGGCCCTCTTCGGTCTGAATCGCAAATCCCAAGCGAATGGGACTGGTCATTAAATCGCGCCACCAGCCGAGATCAATCTGGTTAGCCCGTCCAAATTTCTTCCCACTGAGCTCCGTAATTTCTTCATCTTCATCCCACAAAAGCAACATTGCGAGGTCGTCATCCTTTAATTCCCGGATATAGCGGTAACGACCTTCCAAATCCAACACCATGTATTTCTTCACCTCGTCTCAATCTCACTTCTTCAATTCGACAGAAGAGAGCTCGTCTCCTGTTTTCTCGAGTGAGACGCGGAGGACTTTCTTCTGGTAAGGCTGGGAATCTCGACCTCCCATCTTTCTCAGTTATCATAGTCAACACCATAGTGGAATGTGCACACTGCCCGAACCTCTCAACATTCGGTATAATCGATGTCATACTCCCACCAACAAAGGAGGCTCTATCATCATGGCCAAATTATTAGTCTTGATTGTTTCTGGTCCCAATGATCCCGCTAAGGTTAAAGCCGGGTTAGGCTTTTCTATAGTGTCCCAACAAAGCGAACAAGTAGACGATGTCAAAATTTGTTTCTTTGCTGACGGCGTGGAAGTTCTAGCCCCAGGAGCCATCCAGCCATTTGAATCCCTTATACATAAGGTCCAGGAGTTGGGAATCTTTACAATGGCGTGTCAATTACATGCCGAGCAAAAGCATCTGGATGATGTGATTCGCAAGGAGCAACCAACTATCGATTTGCACTATGTTGGTGAAGATCTGGTCAAAGCCTTGACGGAAGGATACCAATTCGTTAGTTTTTAACTATGGACACTTTTGCGTCACGCACCTTTTGGGTTATGCGGCATGGTCGCCCTGACTTACCCCGTAACCCATTTTTCATGGATCACGACCAGTTTAACCGATATTTAGAAGCCTATGACCGGGCCGCTTTAAGTGACGTTGAAACACAGCGCTTAACCGCATTATTTCAACAATATCCGGTTCCCGATTTGGTTATCTGTTCGGATTTGCCAAGAGCTCAAGCCACTGCCGAGCTCTTTGCTCGGTCATCTCCTATCATTGTCGACCCCACTTTTCGGGAAATTCCTGTCTGGCTCCCTGACGCGTCTACAAAATTTCTCAAAAGTCGGTGGCCCGAAGAATTTTGGTGGAGTTATTTGCGCCTAAATTGGTTTCGCGATCAGGGTCCAGAAGGTAAAACTCGTTCCCGTCAACGAGCCCAGGAAGCCATCACGCGCTTGCTGGCGTATCAAGAAGGACACCAACGCATCGCGCTGGTGTCCCATGCTGGATTTTTGTCGTTATTAATTACCATGCTGCATCAGCAGCACCGGATCAAGGGCCCATTTCTCCCGTCCATTCGTTTTGGCCGTCCGACCAGGTATACCTGGGTTAAATCGTAAGACCCAGTCCCATAATCGCCTCTTTGACTTTGTTTAGGCCTTCACCCGTTCGGTTCGATACGGGATATATGGGGCGCTGGTAGATCTCTTCCAACCGTTGAATCCGCATTTTCTGTTCGGTTTTGTTAAGACGGTCCAATTTGGTCCCCACCACGGCCAAAAACAGATTGCGGTCGCTAGCCCATTGTAATATTTGTCTTTCCTCGTCTTCAGGATCACGCCGGATATCTTGCACGAGAATCCCGCCAATTAACGGTTGCCGGGATGACAAATACTCTTCGACCGCTTGGCCAAATTGATCCCGGACGGTTTTGGATACTTTTGCATACCCATAGCCGGGTAAATCCACTAAGTACCAGTTTGCCATCTGATAAAAATGGATTCGCTGGGTTTTCCCAGGGTTACTACTCACGTGCGCCATTTTGGAGCGGGTGAGAGCATTAATCAGTGATGATTTGCCCGCGTTAGACCGCCCTAAAAAAGCTAGTTCAAGCAAGCCATCTTTGGGCATTTCCGCCATTGTCAAGCATGACGCGACGAGGCGATTACTTTTGGGGGGCAATTTCTTCCCTCACAATCTTCTCAGTGAGAGCAAACTCGAGCACTTCATCCAAATGCTCAACAAGATGAATTTGCATGGAGCGTCTGACATTGCGCGGCAAATCCTCTAAATCACTCTCATTTTCTTTCGGCAAAATAATTTCCCGAATCCCAGCGCGGTGAGCCGCCAACGTTTTCTCTTTAATCCCGCCCACTGGTAACACGTGCCCACGCAGGGTAATCTCACCCGTCATCGCAATTTGGGATTTGACCGGAATATTACTCAGAGCCGAAACCATGGCCGTCGCCATAGCAATCCCCGCAGACGGGCCATCTTTGGGTATTGCACCTTCGGGCACATGCACATGTAGGTCCAAAGTTTCATGGAACGAGGGATCAATGCCAAATTCCCGCGCACGCGAACGGATAAAGCTGTAGGCTGCGCGAGCACTTTCTTGCATCACGTCCCCTAATTGACCGGTCAGGTTTAAATGGCCTTTGCCGGGCATGGTCGTGACCTCAATAGGCATCACATCCCCGCCAGCCTCGGTTACCGCAAGTCCGGTGACAATTCCCACCTCATCTTGGGATTCTTTGGTACGGTGATGGACTTGGTGAGGTCCTAAATATTTTTCAAGATTGTTCACCGTAACTCGCACCGTCCCCTGGTAGCCCTGAACGATTTCTCGTGCCACTTTGCGGCAGATGGCCCCTAACTGGCGCTCTAACTGCCGTACCCCTGCTTCGCGGGTGTAGTGGCGAATAACGTCGGCAATGGCATGCTGGCTAATTTCCACCATGTCCGGTTTCAAGCCATGATTTTCCATCTGTTTAGGCCACAAATATTGAAGGGCGATATGCAGTTTTTCTTCTTCAGTGTAGCCAGGAATCACAATCGTTTCCATCCGGTCCAGCAAAGGTTTGGGTATGGTGTGCAAGACATTGGCCGTCGTAATAAACATGACGTGTGATAGGTCAAAAGGCACTTCAATGTAATGATCCGAAAAATGGGAGTTCTGTTCGGGATCCAATACCTCCAAAAGGGCTGCCGATGGATCCCCACGAAAATCCATTGCCATTTTATCGACTTCATCGAGCAAAAATAAGGGATTCTTGGATCCGGCCTGTTTCATGCCTTGAATAATCCGTCCCGGTAAGGCCCCAACATACGTACGCCGATGACCACGGATCTCGGCTTCATCCCGTACGCCTCCCAGCGATACCCGGACAAAATTGCGACCGGTCGCCCGGGCAATGGAACGGGCCAACGAGGTTTTTCCGACCCCTGGCGGGCCTACTAAACACAAAATGGGTCCTTTAAGACTTTGAGACAGCTGACGCACCGCCAAATATTCCAAAATGCGATCTTTAACCTTTTTCAGCCCATAGTGATCTTCGTTAAGAATGCGTTCAGCCTCGGCTACATCAACCCGTTCATCGGTTTCAATGCCCCACGGGAGATTTAATAACCAATCGACATAATTGCGAACGACCACAGCTTCTGCGGACATCGTGGGCATTTTTGCCAACCGGTCAATTTCGCGAGAAATTTTCTCACGAATTTCGTCGGTTAATCCCTGAGTCTCGGCTAAGCGCTGTCGGAGTTCTTCCACTTCACCTAAATGGTCGTCAGCTTCACCGAGCTCTTTTTGAATCGCTTTGAGTTGCTCGCGCAAATAATACTCTTTTTGAGTCCGCTCCATTTGTTTACGGACCCGGATGTTAATGCGTTTTTCAATCTCCAACAATTCCATCTGACGGGACAAGATATCCGACACTTTTTTTAACCGTTCATCTGCCGAAAAAATTTCCAGTACTTCTTGCTTCTCCGCGGTGCGAATATCTAAATAGCTAATAATGGTGTCAGCAAGCCGTCCCGGATCATCGACATTCATACTTAAAGATGCTTCGCCAGGCATTTTTTTCGAATTTTTAATGTAGAGTTCGAACAGATCCACCACAGCGTGCATCAAGGCCTCAGTTTCATCGGTGATTTCGTTATCTTCAGCCACCGCTTCGACAAGAGCCTCAAAATATGTTCCTTCATCGGTAATCTTATGTATGATAGCCCGGGACCGACCTTCCACAACCACTTTCGCGCCGCCTGTCGGCATTTTCAGAAGCTGCTTGACTTCTCCAATAATCCCGACCCGATATAGATCATCTTCGTGCGGTTCATCGAGGCGCGTATCCTTCTGCGCGACAAAAATCAACTCTTGTGAACCCAGCATCGCTTGTTCGAGCGCTTTCAAACTGCGTTCGCGACCAACCTCCAAGGGTACAACCATATACGGGAAAAGGAGCACACCCCTTAGCGGAAGCAATGGCAGTTGAGTTTCCACGTCATGCATCCCCCTATCTGATAGACCTATCCTCTTCTATCCTAACCATAATACTCAAATACATGAAAAGAGACGACCCTTTTCAATAAGGTCGTCTCAGACTTTTCGGAAAGGCTATGAAGGCATGCTTGCAGAGGGACTGGCAGTGAGCAAGTCCGTGGGCACCAAAGCTGTTGTGCCTTTGGTAGATTCAACAGCCAATGCCATATCGATAGCTTCCTGCAAACGGTCAATCGCGATAATCTCAATCCCAGGATGATCAGCGAATGCCTGTTGCCAATTATCCCGGGGAATTAGGACGCGGGTGCAGCCAGCTTGTTTAGCCGCTTCCACTTTCGCAACAATCCCGCCAACGGGCTTGATATAGCCACGAATCGATAACTCACCAGTCATCGCCAGGCGCCCGTCACAGGGCTTGCCCGTCATGGCAGAGTACAAAGCTGTGGCAATTGCGACCCCTGCCGAGGGACCATCGAGGGGAACCCCGCCCGGAAAATTGACATGCAGATCAAAGTTTCTCGGTTCCACGCCACATTGGTTGCGTAATACGGTCAACACATTTTCAATCGATCCGCGTGCCATCGACTTCCTGCGAATAGTCCGTCCCGATGTCCCCATCTCTTCTTCGTCAACGATCCCGGTGACATACAATTGTCCACTGCCTTCGCTCACGGGATTGGCGACAGCCTCAATATCTATGACCGTCCCCAGGTTGGGCCCATAAACGGCTAATCCGTTGACCACCCCCACTTGGGGCTCGGATCCCACTTTTTTGTCCGGACGGGGATTGTATTGCCCGGAAGTGACAACCCATTCCACATCGGCCTGGGTCATCCTCCGCCGCCCTTCGGTCAACGCAAGCCCACAGGCTATTTGAATCAAATTGACCGCTTCCCGGCCGTTGGTGGCGTACCGCTTAACGACATCAATAGCGCCGCGTTCGGCCTCCATGCCCAGTTTGTTCACCGCATTGGTCGCAATCACTTGGATTTCATCGGGCAATAGGGCCCGGAAAAATACTTCCACACACCGAGAACGAATGGCTGGCGGAATCTCATGCGGTTGCCGGGTTGTCGCGCCAATCAACCGGAAATCCGCTGGTAAGCCATTTTCAAAAATATCTTGAATGTGAGTCGGGACATTACTATCTTCGGAATTATAATACGCGGATTCCAACATCACTTTGCGGTCCTCTAGCACCTTCAACAACTTATTGAGTTGAATGGGATGCAGTTCGCCAATCTCGTCAATAAAGAGAATGCCGCCATGCGCCTTCGTCACCGCACCGGGTTTCGGCTGCGGAATCCCGGCCATTCCTAGAGGCCCCGCACCTTGATAAATGGGATCGTGCACGGATCCGATGAGCGGATCGGCAATGCCGCGCTCGTCGAAACGGGCTGTGGTCGCATCCAATTCGACAAACTTGGCGTCAGGTTGAAAGGGTGTCCACGGCGTTTTCTTGGCTTCTTCTAAAACTAACCGGGCCGCGGCTGTTTTGCCAACGCCAGGTGGTCCATAAACGATAATATGCTGGGGATTGGGGCCACATAGCGCCGCTTTCAAGGCCCGGATGCCTTCTTGTTGTCCGACAATTTCATCAAACCGAGTGGGTCTGGTCTTTTCGGACAACGGTTCGCTGAGATGGATCGAGCGAAGGCGCCGCAACTTCTCAATTTCCTTTTTTGATTCCCGTTCCACGGCAACCTTGTTACCTTGCTGGGATTTCAACAAATTCCAAAAATATAACCCTATGACAATCGCAAAAAAGAATTGAATAAAGGTGACGATGTTGGTGAGATTCACCGTACCCCTCCTTCCGCGCTTTGGCGAAAATTTTTCGAGTCCTCGCTCACATAAGATAGAGTGACCGAAAATGGGGACGAGCAGACGGTCAATTGATGGACATCATGGATCTCTTCCCTATGGGAATTATGCCCAGTTTCTGCCGACGTTATGCACAAAAAAACCTCCCGCCAAGGAACTCCTTGGGCGGGAGGCGAGGGCCTAACCGAATTTAAGCGGTTTCTTCTTTCTGTTTTTTGGCACGTTTGGCTCGATCTTGCGTGACCAAGAGTGGTTCTTCATGTTTTTCGACGACATCTTGGGTAATGATACACTTCGCGATGTCGGTCCGACTCGGGATATCATACATGACATCCAACATAATATCCTCGATAATCGCTCGCAAGGCACGCGCACCGGTATTACGGCGCATGGCTTCGCGCGCAACCGCTCGAACAGCTTCTTCTTTAAACTCGAGTTCCACATTATCCAAAGTCAACATCTTCTGATACTGTTTGACTAAGGCATTACGCGGCTCGGTCAAAATTTTGACCAAAGCTTCTTCATCGAGCGCATCCAAGGTCACCAATATCGGCAAGCGGCCAACAAACTCCGGAATCAAACCAAACTTTAAGAGATCTTCCGGCATGATTTTGGCGAGCACATCACCAATATTGTTTTCAGGCATTTGAATTTCTGCATTGAAACCAAGACCCTTACGCCCAATCCGGCGCTTGATAATCTTGTCAATGCCATCAAATGCTCCACCGACAATAAAGAGAATGTTGGTGGTGTCAATTTGAATAAATTCTTGATGAGGGTGTTTCCGTCCACCTTGAGGGGGAACAGACGCAACGGTGCCTTCCAAAATCTTCAAGAGAGCCTGCTGCACACCTTCACCGGAAACATCGCGTGTGATTGACGGATTTTCCGATTTCCGGGCAATTTTGTCGACCTCATCGATGTACACAATACCCTTTTCGGCTTTCTCCACGTCGTAGTCGGCCGCTTGAATGAGCTTGAGTAAGATGTTCTCCACATCTTCTCCAACATATCCCGCTTCCGTTAACGACGTCGCGTCGGCAATGGCAAACGGCACATTTAAGATCTTTGCTAAAGTCTGAGCCAGAAGCGTCTTACCTGAACCGGTAGGGCCTAACATCAAGATATTGGACTTTTGCAGTTCAACGTCATCGACTTTACTCCCTAGGTTAATCCGTTTGTAGTGGTTATATACCGCGACCGACAGGGTCTTTTTGGCACGGTCTTGTCCCACGACGTACTGGTCGAGAATAGCTCGGATTTCTTGCGGCTTCGGGATGTCCTTTAATTCGAATTCCACGTCATCACTGAGTTCTTCCTCAATAATTTCAGAACACAGCTCGACGCACTCATCACAAATATAGACACCGCCAGGTCCAGCAATCAATCGCTTGACTTGGTCCTGATATTTACCGCAAAACGAGCACTTTAACTGACCTTTTTCATCGGTGAACTTGAACATTATAAGCCCCCCTCTTTGACACCCCTACAATCACCAAGCTGACCATAAGTTATTCTTCAGACTTCTGTTCCGAATCTGCCTTGCTGCGGGGAGTGACCACTTCATCAATGAGATGATAGGCTTTCGCTTCCTCCGCTGTCATCCAGTAGTCACGTTGAGTCTCTTCCAAAATTTGTTCTACTGAATGATTGGTGTGCTTGGCTAAAATTCCGGCCAGAGCCTCTCGACTCCGCAATAGCTCTTTCATCTGTATTTCCACATCTGTGGTTTTACCGCCGAGATTGTTAATCCACGGCTCGTGAATCATGACCCGCGAATTCGGCAAGGCAAACCGTTTACCTTCTGCCCCACCAGCCAAGAGCAATGCTCCCATACTGGCAGCCATACCGACGCAAATGGTCGAGACATCAGGTTTAATATATTGCATCGTATCATAAATTCCCAAACCAGCACTAACTGAGCCGCCAGGAGAATTGATGTATAGATGAATATCGCGGTCGGGATCGTCACTTTCTAGAAAGAGCAACTGAGCAACCACCAAGTTCGCCACATCATCATCAATAGCGTTTCCCAGAAAAATGATTCGCTCTTTTAACAGTCGCGAATAGATATCATAGGAACGCTCTCCGCGGTTGGTTTGCTCAACCACCATCGGAATGAGGTAACCAAAACTCATTGTTCACTCTCCCCTTGTCCGCCGGCCACCGTAGAGGCCAAATACGTGCTGGCCTTAGACAACAGAATATTGGTTCGCAAAGCCTCAAATTCACCGGAACTTCTAAAAAGGCGAACCATATCACTTAAGGGTTGCCGGTACATATCGGCAACAGGTTTAATCGCTTGAATAACCTCTTCGTCACTGACCTCAAACCCTTGTTGCTTTGCGATGGCTTCAAGCAATAACTCTTCTTTAACGCGCTCTTCAGCGGCAGGTCGGAGCTCATCGTGTAAGGCCTCAGGTGTGATTTGTCGGCTTTCCAAATACTCCTGCGTGCTGGCTCCTATACGCGCAAGCGTGTTTTCTAATTCATGCAACTGGTTGTGAATGGCTTGATCAACCAGAGCCGAAGGCACTTCGACGGATACACGCTCTTTTAGTTTACCCAAGATGGTTTGTAACCGAGCATTTTTGGCTTGCTCTTCCAATCTGGTTTTTAAATTATTCGTCACTTGCTCACGTAATTCCTGCAATGATTCCAAACCAACTGCTTTGGCTAAATCATCATTGACTTCCGGGATGTCTGGCCTTTTATTCTCGACAACTGTCAATTCAAATCGGACAGGTTTCCCTGCTAACGAAACATCAGGATGATTTTCTGGATAAGTCAGTTTAATCACCTGAGGTTCATTGACTTTAAGGCCAACGAGCTGGTCTTCCAATCCCTCTACGACGGTCCCGGCTCCGACCTCAATCGTATAGGCATCATCATCAACAAACGGTTCAGAATCGTCTTCGCCATCATCCAAAAACCCTTTGAGACTGACAACAATCCGGTTACCTTTGGCGACGGGTTCATCATCAGCAGGCACAATCTGGGCTTGGCCCTTAGCAACCAACGCCAATTCGGCATCAATCTGCTCATCAGTTGGTACCGGAATCTCTAAAGGTTCTTGCAAAAGATCTTGATAATCTGGCAAATCAATTTGGGGCTTTGATTCCACCTCAATATCAAATTCAAAGGGCTGGCCATCATCGAGTTTCACAATGTTGATTTTCGGCTCTGCCACGGGTTCAACGGATACTTCACTTAATGCTTCATAATAGCGGTTCTCGACCAGTTGCTGAGCAGCTTCTTGGAGAATAACCTCCCGACCCACAAAACGTTCAAAAATTGGGCGGGGAACTTTGCCCCGACGAAATCCGGGAATATTGTACTTACCTACGACGTTGCGAAAAGCTTTATCCATCGCTTTAGAAAGATCACTGGGGTCAATGGTGACGGAAACCTTTGCGACTGAATTCGGTAACCGCTGTAATGCCACTTGCATTGTTGTGTAATTCCTCCTCAATACCCGTTACAAATAAACTCATTATAACACGCCCCGGGACAGTATCCAAGCCATGCAAAAAACGAGGCGCTCTATCGCCTCGGCAAATGGAGCGGAAGACGGGATTTGAACCCGCGACCCTCGCCTTGGCAAGGCGATGCTCTACCGCTGAGCTACTTCCGCATTGAATGGTGCGAGGGAAGGGACTTGAACCCTTACGCCTTGCGGCACGAGATCCTAAGTCTCGCATGTCTGCCATTCCATCACCCTCGCCTGGTGCGCCCGGTAGGATTTGAACCTACGACCTGCGGATTCGAAGTCCGTCACTCTATCCACTGAGCTACGGGCGCAAAAAATCCCGGCACACCGGGGAAAGAAACTTTTTGGGGTGAATGAGGGGACTTGAACCCCCGACCCCCAGGGCCACAACCTGGTGCTCTAACCAACTGAGCTACATCCACCATGTCAAACAATTCTTGGTGTCCCCGGCAGGACTTGAACCTGCGACGCCGGGATTAGAAGTCCCGCGCTCTATCCAACTGAGCTACGGGGACGCCTCTGTCTGGTCGGGGCGACAGGATTTGAACCTGCGACCCCTTGCTCCCAAAGCAAGTGCGCTACCAAGCTGCGCCACGCCCCGATTCGAAGCATAAACACTATATCATGGTTTTATCACTTCGTCAACGTAAGAGGCAAATCTCTCAAGACCGGCGCACACTCCACATAATAGAACCCGCTATGAGACCAAAAAGTATCAGACCGGACCACCGCGATAATCCAATATGGGCCAGTAAAAATACGATAGCCAAGGCAATAAGGCTCAATACCGCTAAAAGGGGATCATCGACAAACAAACCATAAACTTTCTTTATCCATTTCATGGTCATGAGGCCCGCACTCCCTCCTTTTTTAACATACGAATGGAGAGCAGGCTAATGAACACATAACCCGCAATCAAGAGCAGCAAAGTCGCATCAGACAACGGCCAGCTTATTCCCATCGACTGTCCTGCCCAAAATGTACCAAAGCTGGTTAACATCACACCGACAACAAATTTCAAAGTATTCTCAGGTACTTTGGCTAAAGGAGCGCGTAGCGAAATGCCCAACAATAAGACAAGCCCGAGCCCAATCGCTGCGCCAGCGATCGCGCTACCAAAAGCATGCGCTCCCGAACCCATAGTTAAAATAATAACAACGACTTCCAAACCTTCTAACACCACGCCGTTATACGCAGTAGCTTGGGCCTCAAAACTCCCTTTATTACTCGCCTTTAACCGGCTGATCTGTTTTTCATAGGCCTCTTCTTCATTGTGCAAAGCTTTTAAGCCCGCATAACGTAATATCGCCTTTCGAATCCATTTCAGTCCGAAGAGAAGAAGTAATATGCCTACAATTCCCTGCAGAATCTGTAAAGGAATAACGCGCAATATTCCTTCCCCTAAAACAGCGACTAATAATGCCAGCGTTAAAATACCATAAAATACCCCTTTGAGAGCGGGGCGAAACCCATAAACGACTCCCGCGGCCAAGACAATCGATAATGCCTCAATAAATTCGACCGACGAGGCCAAAAGTGACGCGATTAAGACATAAAAATTCACTTAAGTGCCCCCTTTGTAAACTAAACCATATTATACTATTTATTATGTTTTCGATGAAAAAGGTAGGTCTTCCCACCAAATCTTCAGCTGATCTTTAGTTTCCCCGGCAATCCAACCTACTCCAGGCGGAAATCCCCGCGGCCGAAATACCGACCCGGGATTGAAAAAGATCGTTTCACCATGCACAAAATGTTGTCGACGGTGCGTGTGACCAAAAATCACGACATCCAAACGATGACTCTCGGCAAAATGCCAAAGACCTTGTTGCCTGCGGGAAGATACCCATTGATGCCCATGAATGACGCCAAAGCGGATATGATCCACAGCCCACATCGTTATCCAGGCCGCAGTTTCTTCGTGGTCGTTATTCCCTTGAGCTCCATAATAGGGCACACCAAAATTGTCGGCTAGCCATTGTCCATCCCGGTAAAAATCCCCAGCCCCAATGACCCCATCAAGCAACATGGTGGAATCCATGAGTGGTTTCAGCCGTTCGAGATGCCCATGAATATCGGCCACAACCAGATACCGCATTAAAGAGCCATCACCTGCTGAATAATAGGAATAATGCCTTGAACGGCCATACCTCGGTGGGATACGCGATCTTTGAGTTCCTGACTCCACTGAGCAAATGAAGTCTCCCCGTCGATACTAAAAATAGGATCCACTCCAAATCCTGCTTGTCCTTTCGGCCAGGTTAGAATTCGGCCTTCAACCACTCCCTCTGCAAAAAATACCAAGCCGTCCGGGGAAGCTAAACAGAGAACCGCGCGCATTCGAGCCGTCCGTTGAGGCCAGGGCACATCGAGTAATCTCAGCAAAATTTCGCGCGTATTTTCCCAACTATTGTCACTCACAAAACGAGCCGAATGAATTCCAGGTTGGCCTCCTAATGCATCGACTTCTACCCCGGAGTCATCGGCTAAAGCCCAATGCCCGGTCCGTCTTGCAACCGCCCGTGCTTTGAGTTCAGCATTTTCGCGGTAAGTCGTCCCGGTTTCCTCAACAATTTCCTTGCCGCCAAAATCGTCTAAAATCAGACGAATATTGGTAGAGGCAAATAATCGCCGAAATTCTTGTAACTTTCCCGGATTGTGCGAAGCTAAAATAATAGGCGGGTGAACCCTATCCAATCAACAACGCTCCTTCTGGCAGAACCGATTTCTCAAGCGCAATTAATTCATCGATCGCTGGCTCAACAAAGTCAAGCAATAAATCCAACTGGGTTCGCGAGAAAAGACCATGTTCGGCCGTTCCTTGAATCTCGATCAACTGGTGTTTGCTGGTCATTACCACATTCATGTCCACGCCAATCTGAGAATCTTCATGGTAATTGAGATCAAGATACACTTCATCACCATGCAAGCCGACACTAATCGCAGCCATCCAATCTTTCAGCGGTTTGGTGGTGAAGGCCGAAGTTTTATGGATTTTCGTCAACGCTTGTGTCAACGCCATAAATCCCGCCGTAATGGCCGCCGTGCGCGTTCCCCCATCCGCTTGAATGACATCACAGTCCAGCAAAATGCTCTTTTCGCCTAAGGCCTTAAGATTTAGTATCGCGCGTAAAGACCGACCGATCAGACGTTGAATCTCGATCGTTCGACCTTGTTGACGCCCTCTCGCAGCCTCGCGCATCGTACGTTCATGGGTCGCCCGGGGTAGCATCCCATATTCAGCCGATACCCAACCTTGACCACTTCCACGAACAAATGGAGGAACTTTGTCTTCAACCGTTGCGGTGACCAAAACGCGTGTATTGCCAACAGAAATGAGACATGATCCTTCAGCCCAGGCATTGAAACCCAGTTGAAAATCTACGGGACGAATCGCATCATTACTTCGTCCATCTTGACGCAACCCCATGAGACAACCCCTCTCAAAACGTTCTAAAAAAAACTCCCACCCTGTTGGCGGGAGAAAAACTTGGTGGAGGCGGGGACGTGCTGCCCGTCCCGTCCGAAGACACGTCGTGCCGGACCCCTACGAGCGTAGCTGTGAAATTCGTCTCACCAAGCAGTGTCGTACACAGCGCGGCATCTGCATGGCCAGTCCTTAATTTCCCTTGATATCTCGGACCTTATACCAAGGTATCCTACATTTTTACGCCACGAATCCGAAGGTAGGAACTTGGGACTCAGGCGTTAGCTGGGATTAAGCAGCTAAAGCGTAGTTTTCTTCAGTGTTGTTGGCACTTAATGGTTTCCTGCTGTTTAACGAGGCACAGGACCTCGGCTCGCGTTCCAACACCCCGTTCATCCCCGTCGAATCTAGTTCGCCCCCATGCAATATCAACACCATCCAACGGTTATACCCGTTGTTTGAGCGCTCGTTCAATCCGCCGATTCGCGTCACGTTGTGCTATCGACTGCCGTTTATCATAATTCTTCTTACCACGGGCCACTCCGAGCGCCAATTTTGCGCGTCCGTGTTTATCAAAATACATCCGGACAGGGATTAAAGTCATCCCTTCTTGTTGGACACGAGCTGCCAATTCCCGCAACTGCTTGCGGTGCACTAACAGTTTCCGACTCCGGTACGGATCATGATTATAGCGGTTACCGTACTCATATGGTGCAATGTGGCAGTTAAAAAGAAACAATTCTCCTTTGTCAAATCGAGCGAAACTGTCCCGTAAATTGACACGCCCTGCACGCAACGACTTGACTTCTGTGCCCGTTAACACCATTCCAGCTTCGATAACCTCGTCAATAAAATAATCGTGACGAGCCTTTCGGTTCTCGGCAATGGGTTTTTCATTTCTCGCCATTGAACATAACCCCCGTCACGTATTGCCTTAAAATTATATGATCCTTCGCAAAAAATATCAAATCCCCAGTCCATGAGGTACAATAGGCGTGTGTATGGAACACTCGGTACGGCTATAAGCTATTGATAGACCCAACTTTCGCGGGTAATCCCTTTTTCTTTACAATTTAGCAGTATATCACTGTTGTCACTTGAGAATACCCCATAGCCTTTGGTTTAGGACTAAAAATAATGAGTTCCACAATTACCGGGCAGCCCATTGGTGATGAACCAGCTTCGGTTCTTGAAATTTTGCCATACAGGGATCATCAGAGGGAATAATCCCGCTACATGAGCCGCGTCCGGGAGGAATGATTCCCGTCCACTGCCCTTGTGTTAGGACGACCGCAGGACGACGACCGCGGCCAATAACAACCATTACATTGCCTCGTTGGCCACACCACCATGTACTGTTGCCCCAGTGTAAGCGACTCCATGAAGGAGATTCCTTTTTCCAAATAATTTTTCCCACTGTCCATAAGGGCGCTGAACCAAATTCCGTCCATAAAATGCGTGTATTCTCAAAACTCAATGCCACATGCGCTTTATATGGCAGGGTCGCATTTTTGGGATTGCCGATGTACCACTCTTTCCATATCCGCATGGAACTCACCTCTACCACACATAACGCCGGCATCTGCAAAAAGGTTTCACACTCATCCGGATTCCTTTGAACTTCCAAAAAATTATGGGAAAGTTCGGAGAGGTTTTTGTTCATACTGCCTAATGAAAAGGAGCATCAGAGCATGTTTAGGGACATTAATCTGTGGAATCCTCATAGCGGACTGCCTATGAGTATCATTATTGTCACCGCTTTTCTCTTAGGCATGGTCCATGGGATTACGCCCGATGAGCACACTTGGCCCATTACCTTTAGCTACGCGATTGGAGCCTATTCCACCCGGGGCGGTCTGTTAGCCGGATTGTCCTTTTCATTGGCCTTTACTGTTCAAAGGGCCCTCGCCTCAGAACTGGCATATTTAGCCTTAGCGAAATGGATGGAAAATCCGCGCATCGATGCGGTCGTCTATATCATTGTGGGGATTGCCATGTTTTTCGCAGGAAAATATATTCGGTCGCAAGGTCGGGTATTCCATATTCATGGGCTGAAAAGCCATCATCACGAGAACTTTGAGCCCATGCGCAGTATCCCACCACAAATGGCGATGCTTCATGGCTTCTTAGCAGGGTGGGGATTTGGGGCCTTTGCCATCATCATTTATACGGTACTCGCGCCTGGAATGCATAGCGCATGGTGGGGATGGGTGCCCGGGGCATTTTTTGGACTGGGCACCATGACGATTCAAGCCAGTGCCGGGGCGCTCTTCGGTCATTGGATGAGTCGCGCCCATATTCCTGCCGATATGGCTAAAAGTGTTGCTCAAAGTACAGCCAGTGCGACATTGCTCTACGGAGGCATAGCTTTCGTGCTCGCCGGAAGCTTAAGCCTGATGTTCCCCGCGTTGCAAAATGTGGCATGGATCACGCCTATCCATGTCCATAATTTGCACACGCTAGGGATTGGGTTTATTCTCGTGGCCTTTACCGTCCTCGTCGTTGGGCTGGGATCACTCGTACGCGCTATGCGGAAAGCACAACGCCTTGCCGCCAAACGATATTAAACTTTCTGTCGGCGCTTGGGTTTGATCCGACTTTCATTGTCCTGCACCAACCGAAAATCGATGCGTTTCATTGCCACGTCAACGCGAATAACTTCAGCGCGCACCGTCTGTCCGAGTTGATATTCCCGGCCGGTACGTTGACCTTTGAGCCGGTACCGAACAGGATCAAACACCCAGTAATCGGAGGGAAGATCCTCAAGTCGCACTAAGCCCTCAATTAAATTGGGCAATTCAACAAAAAGTCCAAAATTGGTCACCCCCGAAATCACCGCATCATACTGCTCACCCAATTTATCAGCCATGAACTGGGCCTCTTTAAGTGCCACCGAATCGCGCTCGGCATCCATGGCTTCGCGTTCACGCAATGAGGAAACCTCGCCCACCACACTCACTTTAGAGCGCCACCGGGAGAGGGTCTGTTCATCCAGGCGTCCCTCCAAATACGTCGTCAGCACGCGGTGAACCCATAAATCGGGATACCGACGTATCGGTGAGGTAAAATGCGTATATTCATCAGCAGCCAGCCCAAAATGGCCGGTATTTTCACTCTGGTAACGCGCTTGTTTCATCGCCCGCAGTAATGCGGTATTGACCACACGTTCTTCCGGTTTATCCTGAACCCGGTTAATCAAGTCTTGTAAATGTTTTGGAGTGAGAGATTCCGGTAACCGGTAACCGAGGGCCCCAATCATCTCCCGGAATTGTTCCATGCGTTCTCCTGGCGGTTCATGAACCCGAAAAAGTCCTGGCAGATTCTTGTCAATCATTTCTCGGGCCACCACTTCATTAGCCAACAACATCAATTCTTCGATGATACTTTCGGCTAAACCCCGCTCCCTGAGAACGACGTCAACGGGAAAACCATTGGCATCCAAAATTACCTTGGATTCAGGCACATCAAAATCAATCGCGCCCCGGGCGATACGACGGTTTCGCAAGATATTACGAACGGTCACGGCAGTTTCTAAAAATGGTCGCAAGTGATGGACATCGTCTTGTTGATTGGCTAAGAGGGCATTCACCCCTTCATAGGTGAGACGAAATTTCGACCGAATGACCGAACGGTGGAATTCGACATGTTGCACCTCTCCTGTCGCATCCATCGTCATAATCGCTGACACTGTCAAGCGGGGGATACCTGGATTTAAACTGGCTATACCGTTGGATAAACGTTCAGGCAACATCGGAATTACGCGGTCAACTAAATAAACACTAGTACCTCGTTCCATGGCCTCTAGATCTAACGGTGAATTTTCCTCCACATAATAACTCACATCGGCAATGTGTACTCCCACTTCAAACAAACCATGGTCTAGCGCTTTCACCGATATCGCATCATCTAAGTCTTTTGCATCAGCACCATCGATCGTGACAATCAATTCATCCGTTAAATCGAGGCGCCCTTCATAATCTTCTGGACGCACCTTAGCTGGCAATAATTCTGCGGCCTTGAGCACGGCAGGAGGGAATTCCAAAGGCAGGTGGTGTTCAAGTGCTACCACCGACACATCCACCCCCGGCATAAAAGGGTTTCCGAGATTTTTCGTCAGTTCGCCGCGGACCGACCGTCTGGGATCTAGCGGCCACTCCGTAATGGTGGCTTGGACCATATCTCCAGGCCGCACCTTTTCATGTTTGGGGACTACAACTTCCACTTCTGGTTTGCGTGGATCATCAGGAATGACCCGCCAACCCATACGGTTTCGATCTAACCGACCTGTGACTTGAGTTGTCGCCCGGGACAACACATCCATCACGCGCCCTTCCAACCCGTCCGGCGTTTTACGGTACCAAACTAGTACCTCATCATCATGCCGGGCCCCTTGAAACCACCGGGCGGGAACAAAAATATCATCTTGCGGATATTCGGAATTCATCACAAACCCAAATCCCCGAGGATTAATACGCAAGTGACCAGGACGAACTAATATGCTGATATGACCACTTTCGGTGCGCACGAGCCACCCTTCCTTGCGATATTGCGCATAAATCCGGAACAGTGACTTGTCGGGACTACGGCCTTTATTGAGTTTTTTCAATAACTGCTCTTCTAAGAGAGGTTGTCCATTCGCCAAAATCGCAAAAATTCTTTCTGGCAACCGTTTGGGATCCGCATGCGCCCCCTGTGTCTTTGGGCTAAGATGATGGCGCGGTCTTTGATGCACAACTTTCTTTTTCTTGGGCATTTTTTCCACCTCCTTTTTCTCAACAAATGGGAAGACCCCTATGGAACATTCCCTGACTTAACACAGAAAACCTCTGTCCGGTTAACCGCCGTTTCAGAGGTTCCTTAAAGGGTCTCGTCTCACAAATGTATCCATTCTCTACCGCCAATAATGAACCATTAACAGGGTAACAATGGCTAGGGCAATAGACAGATACAGGGCAATTTTTTCAAGAAGTTGATCGACTCCTTGTTTTTTACCCGTATAAGGCGACGGTCCGCCTCCACCAAAAGCTCCGGAAATTCCCGCACTGTAACCGGTTTGCAAAATAATCGAACCAATTACGGCCACTGATAAGACCACTTCTAAAATCGCCAATAAGGTTATCACCGAAACATCCTTCCCCATTATGCGCAAGCTAGGCCCGCTTTATAAGTCATCATATTATACCACAATCATGACAAAGACAGTCGAGACTCTGTCTAGAGTCTCGACTGTCTTATAAATCATATGACGGGAAATATCTTAACTCTCCGGCGTATTGACAATCTCTAGGGATTTCCCTTTGGTCTCTTTGCCCAAAATCATCACGGTTAATGCCGCAATGAGCAAGGCTGCAGCAAATACACCGAAAATTGACACCAGACCCAATTTCATAGCGAGCAACACGCCGACAATCGTCGGTCCGATAATGCCGCCAATGCGTCCAATGCCCATGGCCCATCCCGCACCTGTGCCTCGGTTCATCGTGGGATATTGTTCAACCGTATACGCGTAGGTAACACCCCATGCTCCCAAATTGAAAAAGGACAGCATCGAACCAAATATCAAAACCTGTTCGACTCCATGTGCATGCCCAAAGAGATAGGCGGATAGGGCTGACATAAGAATATAGAACACCAGCACCGGTTTGCGGCCGAGACGGTCCACAAGCAATCCTGCCGATAAGTATCCGGGTAATTGAACAATGGTGACAATCAACGTATATTTCAACGAATCTACCAAGGAATACCCATGGGTGACCAAAACCGACGGCAACCACAAGAACATTCCGTAATAGGCGAAGTTCATCCCCATCCACAAGACCCACAGCATAATGGTCTTGGAGCTTTGCCCACGGCGGAAAAGATCCAGAACTGTCCCTTTCGCCCGGGCTGTAACCGGGGACCTCATGGTCGCCGCAACTTCATGTCCTGCCACCAAACTCATCACGTGCTGGGCTTCTTGAACTCTTCCCGTCCGCAGTAGAAATCGTGGTGATTCGGGAATATGCCGGCGCAAATATAAAATATACAAAGCCGGTAACATACCAAAGAGAAAGCCAATCCGCCAACCGTAACGAGGAATCAATAGATACGAGACTAATGCCGCAATCAACCATCCGATAGCCCAAAAACTTTCTAACATGACGATTCCGCGGCCGCGGTCCTTTCGCGGCAAGAATTCCGTCACCATGGTACTGGTAACAGGCAACTCACCTCCAAGACCAATGCCCACAATAAAGCGAAAGAGAACTAACATCCACACCGCCAAAGCGGCGGCGGAAAGCCCCGTCGCAATACTGTAAATCGCCAGCGTCAACATAAAAATTTTTCGCCGTCCCAACCGGTCCGCTACGGTTCCAGCCAACGCCGCACCAATGGCCATACCGACCAAGCTGATAGAGGCGACGATGCCCACCATCACATTGCTTAAATGCCATGCCCCAATCAATGCGGCCAGGACAAACGAAATAATCCCAACATCCATCGAATCGAATAAGGTTCCTAATCCCGCCACAGTAATAAGCCGGTAATGAAAGCGCGTCATATTTAACGCGTCAAGATCTTGTTCTAGTTGCATTGTTCTTTGCCCTCCTTAGCAATACTCCATCATACGAACGGGATAACCAAATGTGCGTGCTGCCAAGCTTTAGACCATCAGATCCTGTGCGGCAAAAATAAAAAAAGACCTCTGTTTGTCCAACAGAGGTCTAGTCGATCCGAGAATGTAGAGTGCCTAAATCCTTTATAAGCAATTAGTCTGTGCGTTGCCGCCGATGGGTTAACCAGGCAAGCAATTGCTTCACACTGTGTGCCATCAAATCCACACCCCGATCTTGGAATAAGGCGTAGGCAAGAGGGCCAGGCGAGCCTCCCAACATTCCACAAAACAGACAGGGTGGATCATCTAACGACCGCTCCGCTTCATAGCGGGCTGCAGCCTGCCAATCATCCAAATTATCTCCCACATATATCATCAAACGGGGCGACAAACTTTGCGCAATGGCCACCAGTCCTTGGGGATCGGGTTTATGTATGCCGCGATCCTCGGTAATCATCGCATCCTCGCTCCAAATCCCTTCCAGCCCAGCAATGCGGATCGCGGTCTGGGTTTCTCCGAGATTTCTCCCCGTATATAATCCATAACGAAAAGGGGACTTTAACAGATCTTCCCGACTGACAAGTGGTCGCTCCGCATGCATAAGCCCCTGCCCCTTGACGGTATCATTGGAAATTCCAAAAACTTGGGCCGCTTCGTCTCCCGCATAATACTCCATAGCGAGACGAGTGATCCGTTTGCGGTCCCACGACTGTGTAATGGTCTCAAAATCTTTTTCATCCACCAAGGTTTCTAGTGCCCGTGCAAGCCCGTTCAACCCGCCACCTTGTTGTGCGACAGCACGCGAAAGACTTAAAAAGTCCGGGGCAAGATGCCTGAGGCCATCAAAATCCCGACTGCCCGCCATCACTCCCTTCACTAAAAAGACGAGCACGATACCTTGAGCCAACGCCCAGTCACTGTTAAAGCCACCAGCCGCTTTGAAATAGGCGGTCTCTTCCGGCGTGACAGCGAGTCCTTCTCCCACAAAACCGTTCTCTTTTAGGTAATGGGTGACGGTCTGACAAATCACAATCGGATAGGACGCATGAACATCAATTAAGACCCCGTCCATATCAAAGACAATGACATCGGCGACTTCCGCCTGCATCGCCGCCCGGTTGGTCGCAAAGACGCCATCTCCCACTTGTCGCAGCTCTAAATTCAACGGCGAAAGGCCTCCCATCCGGCATACTCTAATCCGGGATCATTGTGTTCAATCGTTAGCAACCGGTTGTATTTAGCAATCCGTTCACCGCGAGCGGGTGCCCCTGTTTTAATTTGACCGCCGTTGACGGCCACGGCCAAGTCTGCAATGGTGGTGTCCTCCGTTTCGCCTGAACGGTGTGACACAATTGCATTCCACCCAGCTTGGTGTGTCATGCGAATAGCGTCTAAGGTTTCAGAGACCGTACCGATTTGGTTCAATTTAATCAAAACCGCATTGGAACAACCCTCTTCAATTCCGCGCTGAATGCGCTGGGTATTGGTCACAAATAAGTCATCACCCACCAACTGAACCTGATCACCAAGCCGCTCCGTGAGCAGTTGCCAATGATCCCAATCATCTTCTGCCAAACCATCTTCGATAGAAATAATGGGATAGTCGCGGATTAGCTGATGGTAGTAATCAATGAGTTCCGTTCCGGTTTTGAGAGTACCTTCAAAAATATATCCCTCATCTTGCTTAATTTCTGTGGCGGCGACATCTAGCGCCAAGACCATGTCTTGACCCGGTTTCAACCCTGCGCGTTCCATCGCCAGCAAAAGCAAATCCAGGGCCTCCCGGTTGGACTTGAGGTCAGGAGCAAATCCCCCTTCGTCACCGACTGCTGTACGGAGATTTTTCTCTTGCAAAATCTTTTTAAGCATTTGATAGGTTTCTTGGGCCATGCGCATCGCTTCGCGGAACGTCGCGGCCCCGACCGGGACTAACATGAATTCCTGAATGTCGACATTATTATCCGCATGTGCTCCGCCATTTAGGACATTCAATAACGGTACGGGAAGCAGTTGAGCTCCAAGTCCACCAATATAGCGATATAGCGGTTGGTTATGGACCTTCGCACCCGCTTGCAAAATGGCTAGCGATACTCCTAAAATCGCATTGGCTCCCAATCGAGCTTTTTGGGGGTCTCCATCCAATTCCACAAGTCGCTGATCCATTGCCCTTTGGTCTGTCACGGGCAACCCCATAAACGCGGGAGCAATCACCTCATTGACGTTTTTCACCGCCAAGCTGACTCCTTTACCGCCATACCGTGAAGGGTCATTATCTCGCAATTCCACCGCTTCATGGGCACCCGTTGAGGCGCCGGACGGAACACGTGAGACCACAGCCGTCCCATCTTCGAGTTCCAAGTAGACTTCCACGGTGGGATTGCCCCGCGAATCCAAAATTTCCATCGCTTGTATTTTGCTTATACTTTCTCTCATATCGAATTAATTCCGGCCTCCTTTAACGAGCAAGGATTCTCCTGTCATCTCATTGGGTATAGGCACACCCATAGCCTCTAACACGGTGGGCGCCACGTCTTTTAGCCCGCCTCCGGCTCTTAGTGACCAGCTGTCTAATACGCTAGGATGTCCAACTAATATAAAAGGAACCGGACTCGTGCTATGTTGGGTGTGAATTTCGCCATGACCTCCCACCATAATTTCGGCGTTGCCGTGATCGGCCACAATCGCCAAGAGTCCATTGTGCTCTAGCACCTTCCTCGCGATGCGTCCAATTTGTTCATCAACAATCCGAATGGCTTCCTTGGTCGCCTCTAAGTTACCCGTATGCCCGACCATATCACTATTAGCAAAGTTCAGCAAGATAAAATCGTTGTGCCCTTGGTCCAAAGCCTCTATGACGGCATCAGCAATAAGGGGGGCACTCATCCCTGGTGCTAAATCATAGGTGGCCACTTTCGGCGACGGGATCAGGATACGCGACTCGCCATCATACACATGTTCGACCCCACCATTAAAGAAAAATGTCACATGGGCATACTTTTCCGTTTCCGCAACATGAAGCTGCGTCAAACCTTGCCGACTTAACCACTCCGCCATATTGTTCTCAACCGTGATGGGGGCGAAAACGTGCGGTAAAATAAACTCTTCGTCATATTGGGTCATACCGGCCACATAATGCATCGCTCCCTTGGGGCGATCAAAGGCATTAAAATCGGGATCGGCTAACGCCCGAGTTATTTGACGAACCCGGTCCGGCCGGAAATTGAAGACAAAGATTGCATCTTCCGGATCAATCGTGGCCACGGGTGCTCCATGGCTATCAACCAGCACCGTAGGTTCGACAAATTCATCGCTGATACCGTGTTCATATGATGCTAACACAGCTTCTACAGCACTTTGTGCCTTTTGTCCTTCTCCTAAAACCATCGCCCGATAGGCTTTCTCCGTTCTGTCCCAGCGCTTGTCGCGGTCCATAGCGTAATACCGTCCGGAGACACTCGCAATGCGCCCTATGTCGAATTCGTTCATCACTCCCGCTAAAAAGGCCAAAGAAGCCGGGGAACTATGGGGATCAACATCTCGGCCATCCAGCCAAACATGCAAAAACACCTCTTTTAGGCCAGCCTCAGAAAAAATCTTCAAGAGGGCTTTGAGGTGTTCTTGATGGCTATGAACCCCTCCAGGAGATAACAATCCCATTACATGCAACCGGTGATGCTGAGCGCGATGGATCACCTCTTGAATAACCGGGCTCTTAGCTAATTCTCCAGAGTCTATGGCATCGAAAATTCTCACTAAATTCTGGGGTATGATGCGGCCGGCACCAATAGTCAAATGCCCGACATTTGAATCACCCATTTGTCCGTCCATGAGACCAACGGCTCGCCCGTGAGCTTGAACTTGGGTAAACAAATATGTTTGTTGCAATGCCTGCATATTGCGATCAGGTGCTTCTGAAATGGCATTAGATGGAGAGGGGGGAGCAATCCCCCAACCATCCAATACCATCAGCACCGTAGGTCGTACCACGTTGCTGAACCCTTCTTTCCGTCATTCCGTCTGGTTAGTGGCCAATATCCGCCATTTTAAGAAATTCATCCACTTGCAATGATGCGCCGCCAACCAGCGAACCGTCAATATGTGCTTGCTCGAGAAATTGATGGATGTTATTGGAAGAAACGCTTCCCCCGTATAACACGGGAACAGTATTGGCATCGTCAGAAATTTGTTTGGAGAGGATTTGCCGGATCAAGCCGGCCACTTCATTCGCTTGTTTAGGTTCGGGGACTTCCCCGCTACCAATCGCCCACACCGGTTCATAGGCCACAACGAGGGATTTCAAAACTTCTGAATTCGTATAAGGAAAGATCGCCTCAATTTGACGGGTAATAACAGCAAAAGTTTGCCCAGAACGGTAATCATCGAGGGATTCACCAACGCATAAAATGGGACGCAAATGGGCTTCAAAGGCTTGAGCGACTTTTTGCCCGATTAAAGCATCGGTTTCACCAAAAAGGTTGCGTCGTTCAGAGTGGCCGACAATGACCCACCGAGCCCCCGCTTCACGTATTAAGTAGCCTGATAAGGCCCCGGTGAGAGCACCTTCTCGCCCCAAATCGAGATTTTGTGCTCCTAGCATAACCGGCGAGGTGGCCAATTCTTGTCCGACAGCCCAAAGGCTTAAGGCTGTCGGACAAATAATTAATTGATGCTTTGGGGACACATTCTCTAAACGGCGAACCAATTCCCTAGCAAAAGCACGCCCTTCCTCCACCGTTTTATGCATTTTCCAGTTCGCAATGAGAAAAGTCTCGCGCGTATAGTTCACCCCCTATTCATGCACGGCATGTTTCAAGGCACGCACGCCGGGAAGATCTTCACCTTCAAGATAGCGCAAGGTGGCGCCACCACCTGTGGAAATGTGGGTAAGCTTGTCTTTGACACCCGCTTTGTTCACCGCCGCGACGGAATCGCCTCCGCCAACCACCACCGCGGCATTAAGTTGAGCCAATTCACGGGCCACAGCCAATGTTCCTTGAGCAAACGCTTCAAATTCGAAAACGCCCATAGGCCCATTCCACAAAACCGTTTTGGCCGGTTGCAGTGCTTGGACAATCGCCTTGATCGTCTCAGGCCCAATGTCCAGAGCCATTTCATCAGAGTGAATATCGGTTATTTTGGCAACCCTAAACGGTGCATCCGCCCTAAATTCTTTCGCTAAAACCATATCTGTAGGCAAAATGACAGGAATTCCTTTGGACTTGGCCCGTTCGACTAAGTCTTTTGCCGTAGCCACGGCGTCCGGTTCAACCAAGGACTTTCCCATATCATAGCCTTCAGCATACAAAAAGGTATTAGCCATTCCTCCGCCAATGATGAGCCCATCAACCAAATCCAGTAAACGGGCCAACAATTTTACCTTGTCACTGACCTTGGCCCCTCCAATGATCGCCCAATATGGACGTTCAGGGTGGGTAAGAATCTCATCTAATGTGTCTAATTCTTCGGCCATTAAAAGGCCCGCGTACGCCGGTAAAAATTCTGGCACCCCGACAATCGAAGCATCTTCGCGGTGGGATGTACCAAAGGCATCATTGACATAAATGTCGGCAAGACTCGCCAGATAGCTAGCAAATTCACGGGAATTGGTTTTTTCGCCCGGATGAAAGCGCAAGTTTTCTAAAATCAAAAGTTCTCCGGGTTTTAATGCCTGACTGGCTTCCGTAACCTTTGGCGACATGACCTCATTCACAAAATGCACGGGAAAGTCCAGGTGTTCTTGTAAATAGTCGACCACCGGTTGCAATGAATCTTGCGCATTGGGTGACTTGGGGCGACCCCGGTGACTGATCGCAATCACGCGACCGCCCTTTTGCAGTAGGGATTTCAGCGTGGGCAATGAACCTTGAATGCGACTGTCATCTGTAATTTTTCCCGTAGCTGGGTCGATAGGAATATTAAAATCTACCCGCACAAGAATACGCTTTCCATAAATATCGCCCAGTTCCTCCATGCGACGAAATACGTTTGTCATCTTACACGCCCTTTTCCGCAACCAATTCGGTCAATTCGACCAACCGATTGGCATAACCCCATTCATTGTCGTACCACGCCAAGACTTTGGCCATATGATCCCCTACAACCATGGTCTCTAACCCGTCGACAATACTGGAGTGCGGATTGCCTTTGAAATCAGATGACACCAGAGGCTTGTCAGTAAATTGCAAAATCCCTTTCAATGAGGTTTCAGCGGCTTTCTGGAAGGATTCATTGATGGCTTCAACCGAAACCGATTCGCGGGTATTGACAGTCAAATCAACAATCGAAACCACCGGGGTCGGAACGCGTAAAGACATGCCATTGAGTTTGCCTTTCAACTGAGGGAGAACTAAATGCAGCGCTCGAGCTGCGCCTGTACTACTGGGAATAATGTTAATGGCACCGGCTCGCGCCCGCCTCAAATCTTTATGCGGGAGATCTAATAATTTTTGATCATTGGTGTACGAGTGAACGGTGGTCATCATACCCGATTCGATACCAAACACCTCATCAAGGACTTTGGCTACAGGGGCTAAGCAGTTGGTGGTGCAAGAGGCGTTGGAGATCACATTGTCGCGGGAAGGATCATAAAGTTGCTGGTTTACACCCAATACGATCGTTCGGTCTTCATGAGAGGCTGGAGCGGAAATAATGACTTTTTTGGCTCCGCCACCTTCAATATGTGCTCGTGCCTTATTGGCATCGGTGAACAATCCGGTCGATTCAATCACGATATCAACGCCATATTGTTTCCACGGGATTGCCCCAGGGTCTCTTTGCGCAGAGACGACAATTTCTTTTCCGTTTACAATCAGATTTGAACCTTCTGCCCTCACATCCGCATCAAAAATTCCATAATTGGAATCATATTTAAGGAGATGAGCAATGGTCGTGGCATCCGTCAAATCATTGATGGCAACTATCTCAAAAATATCTTGTTTTTGCGCAATTCGGAAAAACCTACGCCCAATACTTCCAAATCCATTGATACCAACTCTTACCACTGTATAACCTCCTATAGACATGGGATGAAATGACGCTCGTGAATATTGTAACGAAAACAACGGCATTTGGCATCACTTTCTCGGTGAAATGAGTTGACTTTTGCCAATTTTACGTCGTGTTCGAGGTGAACCGCTAGTCATTTAATTCTTGGCGCTGACCACTTACCATATATATTACCCATTCGCCAAGATTCGTCGCATGATCCGCTACCCGTTCAATGTAATTGGCCACAAACAAAAGATAGGTGCCTTGTCCAATGGTTTCCGGCTGGGCCCGCATAATTTCTAGCAATTCTCGAAACACCCGGGCATAAAGATGATCAACATCATCGTCCAACCGGATCATGGTCATGGCTTCTTCAATACTACGGTGAATATAGGCATTTAACGCTAGGCGAACCATGGAACTGGTCAGTCGGGCCATTTCCGGGATATCGATTAAGGGTTTAATAGGGGGCTCATGATTCAGTCTCACCGTCACCTTAGCAATATCCGAAGCATGATCGGCCATCCGTTCAAGATCGGTAATAATCTTAAGAACCGTCGAGACCACACGCAGATCACTGGCTAAGGGCTGCTGAAGAGCTAAAAGCGTCAAACAGCGGCGTTCGATATCCATTTCCATGGCATCAACCCGGTCATCATCAGCAATTACTTGATGCGCCAAGGCCACATCTTGTTCGGTTAAGGACCTCACCGCACGTCGCAGTTGGTCTTCGACCAGTGCCCCCATGCGAATTAATTCCTGTTCAAGTTCGGTTAATTGGTGATGAAACGTTTGCCGCACCATGCCTAAAGACTCCTCAAGACCCTGTTGGAGGGATTAATCAAATCGGCCCGTCAAAAATTCTTCGGTTCTTTTTTCTCTTGGGGCGGTAAAGATATCTTGGGTATAACCCATTTCAATTAACTGCCCTTGTTCAAAAAAAGCCACCACATCTGACACCCGCGCCGCTTGTTGCAAGTTGTGAGTCACAATAATCATCGTATATTGTGACTTTAATTGCACAATCAATTCCTCAATCTTGGCACTAGAAACCGGATCTAAAGAAGCCGTAGGCTCATCCAACAATAAGACTTGTGGATCGACCGCTAATGCCCTGGCAATGCACAAGCGTTGTTGCTGGCCGCCCGATAGTGTGCCGGCACTTCGCCGCAACTTTCCCCGCACTTCATCCCATAACGCGGCTCGCTTTAAGCTATCTTCCACGGTTTTCCGTAATTGTGTCGAGGATTTGATGCCAAAAATCCGTGGACCATAAGCCACATTATCAAAAATCGTCATAGGAAAGGGATTAGGGTGTTGAAAGACCATGCCCACAGTACGTCTCAAATGCGTCACATCGACATGATCATCGAGAACATCGAAACGCCCGATCCGCACGCTCCCTTCAACCCGGACCAGGGCCAAACGCTCAATCATCCGGTTTAACACCCTTAAAAATGTGGATTTTCCACAGCCCGAAGGACCAATAATGGCTAAGACTTGTCCGGCGTCAACCCGTAAGTTAATGTTTTTCAATGCTGGCGTATGGCCATACCAGACAGAAAGATGGTGGACTTCAATATCGGGTACAGAACGCTCGCCCACGTTGCCCAATTTTCTCTCCTTTCCTTCATTCCCAGCCAATTGCCCGCACACCTCTTACAGGCCTTTCACCCACTGCGCCAATTTCTGACTTGCCCATAGCACAACGAAAACCACTACCAGCAATACCACACCCGTGGCCGCCGCTTCTTGACCCGCATCCGGCATGAGTCCCTCAGTTCTGACATACCATAAGTGAACAGCCAAAGTTTCCCCCGGTGCCGACAAGGTGAAATGGTTTCCCACGTTGAGACCTGCTGTATAAATTAACGCCGCCGTTTCGCCCATCAAGCGAGCCACGGCCAATCCTACCTGTTCAATCATATCCGCCAAAGCGACGGGTAAAATCAAATACCATATGGTTTGCCAACGCGATGCTCCAAGAGCCCACGATCCTTCCCGCCAACTACCGGGAATACGTCGTAAGGCGGTGATAAGAACCGATATGGCAAAGGGCCAATTGATCAGGGTCAAGGCCACTATGCCACTTTGAACGGAAACCGGCCAATGCCAATGGACTATGGCGACATCCACGACAATGAGTCCAATTACAATAGTCGGCAAACTTAACAAGATTTGCAACCCTTGATCAAACCACCGGATCAGTGGGGAATAATGATCATACTCAACCCGGTATATCGCAATCAAAAGTGCCAACGGTAGCGAAATCCCTTGACTGATTCCCACCATCGCCAGCGTATTGATCACTTCTGGCGCGATGCCTCCGCCCCCTAGTTCTTGAGGACGCAAGAATAAAAATTTTGGGGTTAAACGAGGAGCTCCTTGGACAATCAAAGGAATAATCACCAAGAGCAGAAATCCTATAGCCATGGCGCCCATAATCGTCAACAGGGTATGCCATGTACGTCCTTGACGTGTCGGTTTCAACACTTTAGGCGGATACAAAGGAGGTTTAGTCATTGTGAACACCTCGAAACCGGGACTCCATCCACACAATTCCGAGCATCAAGATCATGAGCCACAGGGCCATGAAATCGAGCACGTGATGCCCCTCAGTTCCTGGAGGCAATAAGGGAAGATCGGTAAGAAGCTGAGTCGTCAATGTCGCCGCAGGGTGAAATATTGAGCTCAGGTGGGGTTGGCCCCCGATTACCATCTGCACCGCAATGGTCTCTCCCAGTCCTCTCGCCAGGGCAATTAATGCTGCTTGAATAATACGGGGCCTGGCTGTCGGCAAAATAATAGCCCACAGCGTTTGATCTTCCGTGGCGCCTAACGCCATGGACCCTTCAATATACGATGGTGGCACATGCCGTAAGGCTTCAAGAGACAAAATGCTAAATGTGGGCAAAATCATCAACGCCAATACCACACTGGCAGAAAAGGGACCATAGCCGGACGTCCCGCTAAGACGTCTGACCCACGGCACAATCACCGTTAACCCCCACCATCCGTAAAGGACCGAAGGAATGGATACAAATAAAGTTAAAAAGCGGACAAATTGTTTCTGCCACACTCCTCGTAAGATCCTGGCTCCTAACACACTTAAAGAAAGACTCCAGGGTAAAGCCAGCGCTAGGGCTAATACCGTCACCATAATGCTTCCCAGGATAAAAGACCACAGTCCAAATTGTCCGTGCAAGGGACTCCACTGCGACGAAACAATAGGAGAAAGGCCGTGGTGGTGGATAAATTGCCATGAACCCTGTATGATAATCCCCACGACAAAGAGCCATACCACCACAAACAAGGCAAGACTGAAATGGGTTAACTGGTCCATGATTTTATCCATCGTGATCATCCCCTACCTCCCTGGGCAGGCTCCGGATAAATGCCGAATGCAGGACGCCTGGGATCCTGAGCGAGATATTCTGCCAAATCCACAACCAAGGCTTCGGCGTCTTCTCGAATGAAGATAGCAGGTTCTGCAAATAACACCCACTGTCCGGGATCATTCCTCTGATAGCAATGATGGCCTAGACACATGATGTGCAGATTACCTAACGGCATGACCGCTTCCACATACCCAATCGCCCCCGGAGTTTCTCGTACAGTTTTCGCTACCGCACCATTGGACAATTGAATAATAGCATGAGGTGAAAACTCGCTTTCCCCCAACAATCTGGTTTGCACGACGTCACGGGCTCCAGAACTTAAAGGCCTGGACACCACCACAACCGGGATATCTGGGCCCCCGATTTGTCGCCAATTTCGAATTATCCCTTGAAACAGTTGACGGGCCTGTCGCCATGATACCCGCGTAATCCCCACGCCAGGATGCGCTGCGATCACGATAGGAATCCGCCCTAAAGGATATCGCCGTAAGGGAACGACGATATAGCCCGGTGGAGGTATCACATCCGCTATAGCCAACTCAACTTGTCCATGGGCTAAAGCCTTTAAGCCAGCATAAGAACCCCCACCGCTGATCGCCACATGAACAGAATTATGCCCTTGCTCCCACTTTGGGAGCACCGCTTTCACATAGCCCATACACGAGCTCGCTCCCATAATCGTTAAATGCAAGACGGGCCTCGGAGCATGAAGCAAATGGGTCAGTCGAAGAGTTCCATAGAGGAACGGGGCGCTCAGCATCCCGATAACGAATTGACGACGTGAAATCATTAATCATCGCGCTCACTCTCGAATTCTGGCAACCATAGCAAAAATTCGGTGCCGACACCTACCGTACTTTTTACTTCTATGCGGCCGTGGTGAAGTTCCATGATATGTTTTACAATGGCCAAGCCCAATCCGGTCCCTCCAGAAGCCCGAGAACGAGCGCGATCCACACGGTAAAATCGTTCAAATATACGAGGAACATCTTGAGCCGGGATACCAATCCCGGTATCTTTCACCGAAATACCAACCATATGGTTAGGCACATCAAGTGCCATATCCAGGCTAATGCATCCACCCACAGGGGTATATTGTACGGCATTAGATACCAAATTCATAAAGACTTCGGCCAACAGATCGGGGTCACCGGCCACCAGAGGCATATGTGCCGGAATGTGATTTTCCAAGGTTAAACCCGCACTGTGGATCCGGGGGGACAATTTGACGGTAACAGATTCGATTAAGACGGGAACATCCACACCTTGGCGTCTCATGGGCATAGAGTGATGTTCCATGCGTGATAATGTCAACAAATCATCGACCAAACGGCTCATGCGTGTGGCTTCCTCATGAATAAGTTCCAAAAACCGTCGTGCCGAAGGATCATCGGGGTTATCCAACAAAGTTTCCGTAAATCCTCGAATGACCGTTAAAGGCGTTTGCAGTTCATGACTCACGTTGGCCACAAAGTCCTGACGCATCCGTTCAACCTGTTTTTGTGCAGAAACATTACGAGCCACGAGAACGGCGCCAAGACCCCCTATAGGCTGATTTAATGCGCCGACCGTGACCTCGACAACGAAATTATCATTATCAGGAGGACTCCATAAAACCGTATCCGTACCTCCTTCCCGGGTCACCTTGGTCACGGCATCATCCAGGGCCATATCCCGAATCACTTCCAAAAGATGTTTGCCAGTTACGGGTTCATCTCCCAATCCAAACAGTTCATAGGCTGCCTGGTTAATGAGAGTAATGGTCAACCCGTGCCCTAAAATAATAATGCCGTTCGCCATACTACTCAGGATCGCTTCTAGACGCTCTTTATCCTGTTGCAAATCTTCAGTCCGTTCCGCTAATACCTCCGCGACCCGGTTCATTCCATGAGCTAAAGAATCTAATGGATCGGCTTGATCGAGGTAGACCCGCGCCTGTAAATCCCCCGAAGCCCAGCGGTCTACAGTCTCTGTCAGTTGGATCACGGTTTCATCAAGTAACCGGTCTCGGTGTCTTAACCATTCAGAGAAATGAAAGGCCCAAATCCACGCCACCGCATAGAGAATAATGGCCTCAACGGGACCATGCGGTGTCCGCATAATCAGTCCTGCCAGGGTCGCAACAAGCAAAATGGCTAAAGGTAATAAAAAGCACCGGTTACATTTTTTCATAGCTCTTTAAACCGATATCCCACTCCTCGAACGGTTTCAATAAAACGCGGCGATTGCAAATCCTCTTGCAATTTTTCCCGCAGATGGCGGATATGGACGTCGACCGTGCGGGCATCCCCAAAAAAATCTTGTCCCCAGACTTTGATGAGCAAATCATCCCGCGTGAATGCCCGCCCCGGGTTCTTCGCTAAAATTGATAATAATTCAAATTCTGTAAACGTTAACGGCAAAGGCGTCCCGTCCAGCAAAACCTCCCGTTTGTCGAATTCGATTTTCAAGCCGGAATGTTCCACCACCTCGGGCTCTGTCGTCTCTTTGTCCGTGGGCCGTTTTACGCGTCTAAGAATCGCCTTGACCCGGGCCACCAATTCCCGCGGAGAAAAAGGTTTCGTCACATAGTCATCGGCTCCGAGTTCCAATCCTAATATCCGGTCGAGTTCGTCTTTCCGGGCTGTCAGCATGATAACGGGAATGTCGGTTTCGTGCCGAATCGAACGACACACATCAAGTCCTGATAGACCAGGCAACATGACGTCGAGAACAACCAGGTCTGGTTTATCCTGCAAAGCCCGTTTGAGCCCTTGTTGTCCATCATATTCTGTGAGCACGTCAAAGCCTTCGCGTCTTAAATTATAGGCAACTAATTCGACAATGGCTTTTTCATCATCCACGACCAATACCCGTTGCGGCATGATATCCTCCTCTCTCGTTGGGGGAAGGTACGACTTCAGGCGAGGAGTCGCTCGTCATGGTCTCAGAGCGTGTCCTAACCACGAAATGCCTGGCTTCAATATCTAATGCCAGCACATTTAATGCTGTCATCTCCTCGATCGCCTGGCGAATACGAGTTTGCACATCTTCCAATAGGGCAAACAACTGGCATTGACGACTCACGCCGAGTTCCACAGTAATACTCACTCCGGCAGGCGTACTTTGAACGACCACCCGGTAAACGTGAGACACATCAAGACTTTGGCGTGCCGCATGGACGACAATGGCTGTAATAACGGTATCAGAAATATAAAATCGTCCCAGTCCTGAATAGGTCGGACGCACAATCGATTTTTCCACAAACACCGACCGACCCTTGCGCCGAAAAATAAACCGCAACGGATCGATTAAATACCCGGAAAAACTTTTCCGGACTTCCATCGTCGGGGCAGGAATCACATGCTTGCCTTGTTCCCGACGGATCTTTTGGGCTAAAGCTCGTTCCTCTGGTGATGCGATTGTTTCAATGGGAATCCACATCACCGAATCGGGATCCAAATGGAGAGCACGCACAATATGGTTCACCATATTCACCGAGGTACCGAGAATCAATAAAGATGACAGATTTAAACGAGCAATCGCTTGGCGAACCGAAGCCGCATGCTCGGGATCGGAAAAAATGGCACGTTTCACGGCTGCAACTCGGGTCGCTTCCCGTTTCGCAGAATATCCGGCAACAATGCGACCGTCGGCAATCAATAGCCCATCATCGATTATCGCTTCGGCATTTTTTTCAATTGCCACCATCGAGGCCCGGTGGCTTTTGCCTGTACCGCTCGGACCAATTAAGGCGTAAATTTTCATTCCCTTGCGCGAGAACCCCCGGCAAGAAAGCCTAGGAGAGATAGCGCGACAGACCGAGCCTTCTCCATTCCCGCTCCTCCTTTTGTCGATGGTACTTGGGCCAACGAGCCCATCGCTGCCCATCTTTGATCATGTGTTCGTGACCACGGTCATGATTTTTCCTTCTCCCTTATGAGCCTTGCGTCCTGAGCCCTGCTATCCTTCTGTCTGGGGCGAATATGGGCCACCAACTCCATCTTACCGGATAGAAGAGAAATCATCGAAACTTTCTCGTTCACCCTTCAGGAAGAGGGCGCTGAGGAAGCCATGGCTTCTTGTCCTGCTCGGACAACCAGCTCTTGAACGAGTCTTTGACGCCAAGGCATGAATCGCCAGTCAATGTGTTCGTGGCGCGCATGCGCTCCTTGCCCTACGGCGCCTAACCCGTCTAGAGTTGGCGTGATAGCCGCCGTAAAATTCCCATCTGAGGCCCCGCCCACATTAATTCCCGCCAATGGCTTTCCCCGTATGCTTTCCCAGATTTCAGCAGCTTGACGAAACCACTGCTCGGCCACAGGTCCATGATCCATCGGTGGCCGGTTAAACCCTCCAACGTACCGGGTTGAGGTCCTCGTATCAAACTGGGGTGGCGCATTCAAGGTCTTTTCGATCCGCTCTTGCTCTTTTTGCGTTTTGACCCGGATATCGATCTCAGCGACCGCCGATGCCGCCACAACATTGGTCGTCGTGCCCCCTTTGACCACCCCCACATTGATTGTTGTGCCGAGAACTCGATTTTCTAAACTCGCCAGCCACAATATTTGTTGAGCCAATTCCCGAATCGCACTCGCCCCCTGGTCCGGGTGAAGACCCGCATGGCTTTCAATGCCAGTAATCTCCATGCGGAAATTGCCAACACCGGATCGACCAATTTTTAAGGCACCCTCTTCGCCCCCGGGTTCTAAGACGAGTGTCACCGACGCCTTTCGAGCCTTCTCTTCAATCAGCTGTCGGCTAAGATCACTCCCAATTTCTTCATCTGGTGTAATCAACCAGCAAAAAGGAATATCGGCAGGCACATCATATAAAGCCCCCACACCAATCACTAAACCGCCTTTCATGTCCAAAACGCCAGGGCCAAAAATTCGGTCTCCTTGGTCCTGAAAGGGCATCGTGTCCAGGGTACCAAGCGGCCAGACGGTATCCGCGTGAGCGAGTAATAGGGCCCCTTGGCGTCCGGGAACGTTGCGGAAAATCTCAAGAACTGGACCGCGCTCAGTAAAATGCCATTGGTATTGAAGAGAAAGAGGTGTTAAGGCGTCAAGGACTCGTTCCTGCACTTGACGGATCCCTTCAGCATATCGCGACGGCGATTCAATCTGCACCAAGTCCGCCAATAGCCTTTTCGCCTGGTTATCGTCCCAAGTCAAGTTCTGGAAACCTCCTTTCACGATTAATCTTCAGGTGGGGATTAAGATGATCATCCTGTCCAAGAGGAATTTTCCATGTTTCTTCATACGTACAGACTTCTTGCATGCGCTTGGGATCCAAATCCACGCCAATACCAGGTCCTGTCGGGACCGTTAAGGTTCCATCGGCATTTAATGCAAAAGGTTCCGTAATAATATCTTGCCAGAAATAGCGGTCACTGGCCGAGGTATCGCCTGGCAAGGTAAATCCCGCTAAAGTCGTTAAATGAAGATTATGAGCCCGTCCAATTCCTGTTTCCAACATGCCTCCGCACCACAATGGGATATGATGTTGCCGCGCAAATGCTTCAATGGCTAGTGACGGGGCATAACCGCCTACACGTCCCACTTTTAAATTGATGATGCCGAGCGCTCCTAACTCCCATGCTTTTCTGGCATCATCAACAGAATGGATGGACTCATCGAGACAAATTGGGGTTGACAGCGTTTTGGCTAAGGTCGCGTGATCAACGATATCATCATAGGCGAGTGGTTGTTCGATCATCATCAAATGCAGGTCCTCAAATTCTTTGAAATGATCTCGATCAGCGAGACGATATGCCGAATTCGCATCGGCCATTATCGGAACCTCGTCGCCAAGACGTGCGCGCAACAGACGAAGTGGGATTACGTCCCATCCCGGTCGAATTTTGATTTTCAGTCGCCGGTAGCCTTGCTTCCAATAGCTTTCTGCAACCGCGCCGAGTTGTTCGGGACTGTCTTGAATGCCAATCGATACCCCAACAGGGATCCGGTCTACGTCACGACCTCCTAACAAGCGATACAAAGGCTGGCGCTCAGATTTGGCAAACCAATCCCATATCGCCATTTCCACAGCCGCTTTGGCCATGCGATTACCGCGGATACTTTGTAAGCGGAGGGAAATCTCCTGCGGATCTGTGATGTTCCCTTGTAAGTGGGGAATAATGGCATCGCGGATAGCGTAATAGACGGAGGCATGCGTTTCCTCACTATATAACGGCAAATCTGAGGCTACCGATTCCGCATAACCTTCAATACCCTCTCCTCGCACTGTAATAATCCACGCACGCTTGGTGTCTTCTCGCCCAAATGAGGTGGCAAAGGGTGTTTTCAATGGCAGTGATATGAATTGTAATTGAATTTCTTCTAAACGCATACATTTATCCCCTTAACGTTTCTCGCGGCACCAGCGCGCTTTGGTTTATCACCGCATACATAACACAATCGTCCTTGTGGTGATCGTGCCAGCCCCAGCACCGAATAGCCATCGTGTGAAAACTGGGTCACATAATATTCCGCCCACCACATGGCCTTATCCGGGTCTTGTTGTCGTAATACCGCAATATTTTCCGGAATGGGTATAAGTTTCTTGGCCGTCTTTTTCGACATCGCTGGCCAATTCGGATGAAGTCCCACAAAAAAGCGATGGGTAGGCCAGGCCCCATTAATGGCGTCATTTAACACACCATAATAATTGGGATAAAATTCTAAAACGTGAGCTTTTAATATACCGAGATTTAACTGGGCGTTACGCCGTTGGAGGGGATCAAAGGTCCATCCCACAAATTCATAACCGTGGTCAAGGGCCCAATTAAGCTGATACGATTTCATTTGCCGACCAATCCCTTGACTACGGTAGGCTGGTAACACGGCCATCATATGGGAATGCAAATACCATAATCCATGATACTGGCCAGGAAAGGCGACAGACATGGCAATCATGTTATGCCCTTCATCATATGCACCTAAAATAAGTCCTCCATGATCCGCAAATACCCTTAACAAGCTCACGGGAGTACTATGTGCATGGTGCCACACGCTTTCTTCTATATGCTGAACTTGTTGCAATTCGTCATGCGTCTGTAACGGCCGAATCGTCACGGGCATAATCCAGACCTCAATTCACGCCAATGGTAGTAGTTGTTGAAGAATGCGAGCCGTAGCTCCCCAAATTGTGCCGAAATCACTCCGGTACGCTATGCCGTAAGGACCCTTATAGCTTCCCTCGCGGAGATCTCGCCAAGAAATCCAAGCCGCTTCACTCACCTCTTGGGGATTAGGGGTCAACACAACCTTTTGAGAGATGGCAATAAGCCATGGCCATATCCAATATTTCGACGCCTTCACGACGACTGGGGCTAAACATCCCAAACATTGAGAGGGTGTCAATAAGATTCCGACTTCCTCTTCCGTTTCTCGCCGTGCCGTCTCCCATAAACTTTCATCCCCGGCCTCCCTCTTCCCGCCGGGAAAACCAATCTCCAAAGGATGCTCCCGCATCCAAGAAGGCCGCTTAATAAAGAGCACCCACCAATCATCATGATCATAGGCAACAAGTACACTGACCGAAGCGACCTTAAATCCTGGCGGTGGATCCCACACTGTGTTAGCTCCTCACATCAACCCTTCGCTATTATTTTAACAAAGTCCCGAACACCTGCATCCTCACTCTAAACAAATGGGGGAAATCTCTTCATCATTTGGTTTTTCTGCCGTGGTCGCCATCCTCTTTTTTCCGGTAATATGGTCATGTACCAAAAAACAAACAACCCAGAAAAATCGGTGATGAGATGACTTTAAGGTCTTTTGAGAAAACATCCTGAGCCCGCACCTAAGGTGAAGACTCCTTCCATACTTAGGGAGGATCAGGCATAAGGACCTAAGCCCGTTAAAAAACAGCCAATATTGGGAGGCATCACAGAAGATGAGAACCATAGCAGGCGAGGATTTATTTCGTTTTAAGTTAGGCGGTGATATCCAGATTTGTCCCGGGAAGAAACTTGCCGTCTATGTAGAAAATCAGGCCGATCGCAAGACAAACAGTTATCATACCCGCATCATAAAAATCTGGCCGGGAGAAAAACCCGAACCCTTTACACACGGCCCGCATGATCAATCGCCCCAATTTTCCCCTGATGGGAAGTGGCTTGCCTTCATTTCCAAGCGCAGTGGACAAAAACAAATTTGGGTCATGTCAACCGCAGGCGGGGAAGCCCAACAAGTTTCCCATATTGATGGCGGCATTGAGTCGTTTATTTGGGCGCCCGATTCCCGCACCTTTTATGCAACGGCGCTATTAACAGATGCCGGTATTGTTGACGAGAACGCTACGGATAATGAGGACGACTATGTAAAATTCAATAAAGATGTTAAAGTCATCACAGAATTATCACATAAAATGGATGGGATTGGATTCTACGGGCCAAGACGTCCCCATATTATCCGCTTAACCCGCGATGGGGGGGAACCTGTGCAGTTGACCTTTGGCCCCTACCGCCATAGCCAACTGGCTATTTCCCCAGATGGCCGCCAACTATTTTTTAGCTCGCGTTATGGCGAAGACTACGACCGCGAATCCTTTGAACATCACATCTATGTTCTTGATGTATCGGACACACAATCGTCTAAACCTGGGCAACCCCAGCGCATCTCGCCGCCAGGTCTTAGTGCCAGTTCTCCCGCCATGCATCCTGATAGCGAGCATCTTTTCTTTATCGGGACACGGACTGAGGATTTGGGATATGATAATCCATCTTTGTATGTCATTCCCTTGTCTCATCCCGATCAAATCCGCATGATTGCTCCATGGTGGGACCGACCCTTTGCTGACGAATCCTTATCCGATATGTTAGGACCCGCTAGCAATCCCTTGCGCTTTGATGCCGATGGCTCCCATATTTTCTCGTTAACCAGCTATAACGGCACCGTGCAATTGGCCCGCATTGACTGGCAACATGACCAAGTCGAATTGCTTACCAAAGGCGATCATGTCTATTACAGTTACGATATTTCCTCCGATGCACAATTGGCGATTCTGGCGAAAAGTAATCCCACCAACCCTTCACAAATTGAATGGTTGGAATCATCCGCGTCTTCTTATGACACCCAATTATTAACTAATCCCAATCAAGAGCTGTTAGCATCTTTAAAGCTTTCAACCCCAGTACGATTCCATTATCATGCCGAAAACGGCCCGGAGATCGATGGATGGGTTCTGCCCCCTGTTGACCGTGAAGAGGGGAAGAAATATCCTGCAGTCCTTGAAATTCATGGTGGACCCATGATGGTGTATGCCGACAGCTTTTTCCTCGAATTTCAGTGGTTGGCTGCTCACGGTTATGGGGTCATTTACACGAATCCCCGTGGTTCCCAAGGTTATGGGCGGGAATTTTGCTTGGCTATCCAACACGAATGGGGAAATCTTGACTATCAGGACATCATGGCTGGTCTAGAAACCGCACTAGCCAAAAACCCCTGGATCGATAAGGACCGTCTTGCTGTCGCTGGGGGATCTTATGGGGGCTACATGACCAACTGGATTATTGGTCATAGCCAAAGGTTTAAGGCGGCTATCACCATGCGTTCTGTTGTCGACTGGAAAGCCATGGTCGGCACCGGAGATGGAGGATGGCACTGGATGCGCCGTGCTCATGATCAAAAGCCATGGCAATCGGATGACGACTGGTACCGTCAACAAAGCCCGATTACTTATGTCGAGAATATCACCACGCCTTTGCTCATTGAGCATCAAGAAGGCGACTTGCGTTGCCCAATAGAACAAGGGGAAATCCTGTATACTGCGGTCAAGTATCTCAATAAGGCTCCCGTGAAATTCATCCGCTATCCCGAGGAATTTCATGGCATGAGCCGTAATGGCAAACCCTGGCATCGCATCTTTCGCCTTAACAGTTTCACCGACTGGTTAGCCCAATATGTCTAATCGGTTCTATCCTGTGCCCAGCTGCCATCTTATGCAGCTGGGCACCTCTCGCGAACGCCTGAATCCCAAGGACGAAGACTCTTCTTATGACACGTTTTAACATTTCTCGCGCCATCATCGACTAGCAAAATTTTTAGCCAATGCCAGCTGGGACCGACTCGGTGTTTACCTGAACGACAAAGCCCGAAACGCCGGAAAGCCCCTGATTAAAGTGTCGCCGCATCAGACGTCACAACTTGGTAATGGCGGTTGCAGAACTTTGGTAGAAAACGACCTATCGATCCGTATTCACCAGTGCCCGACGTGTAGACTGGAGATTGACCGAGATGTCAACGCCGCGATCAAGATTTTGCATCGAGGGTTAGCAATGTTCCAGCCAGTTAGCTAACCGATATGCGTCACATAGGCATGGGACGAGCCAAATTCACGCTTGTGGAGATCGTGTAAGACCTGCCACGGCGGGTGATGGTGAATGAACCACGAAACTCTCCGCCTCTAAGCGAAGCGAAGGCGGAAGCAGTTCACTACTCGGTCCGTCTCCCCCAGGTCCTTAAACCAGGCAGGTACGGTGGAGCATGCAAATGGTCCCAGCGAGATAAAAACGCATATAAATGCGCAGCATAATCGAATGGAACCACCTTAAATGCCTGAATATGCCCCGCTCCTCGAACAACCCACAACCTCGCATGGGGATCGGTCTTTTGAGCCTTGTGATACAAGTCCACGGCATTATGAACGGGAACTAGTGGATCTCGTTGCCCTGCAATAATGAGCAATGGGCGCTTGCCGAGTTGCCTTAAATGGGAAGCCGGATTGGCATCCTCCAAAGAGAGATGTGCCACGCGGGGTAAAACCGTCATAAGAACGGGTTGGAATATCCGGCGCGGTAAGTATTGCCAAATCGGCAGATCCTCTTCCAAGTATCGTTTCAAACTATCATAGGGACTATCGGCAATAATTCCAGAAACGTAAGGATTCGATTCGGCCGTCAGAAGGGCTGTTGAAGCCCCCATTGAATAGCCTAACAAAATGATATGGGTACCTGGTGCCAGATGTCTCCTCGTGTAATCAACCGCCATATTTAAGTCTTGCGACTCTAACGCGCCAATCGTCACCATATTGCCTTGGGAAAACCCATGGGCACGAAAATCAAAATCTAAGACACTAACGCCCATATCATGAAGAATCCGAATCACAGCCAATAACGGAATACAAGGTTCGGACCGGTTGGATGAATAACCATGCGCAATAATGACGGTGACAGAATGATCCGACGGTTGGGGAATCCACCAGCCAGATAACACCAAAGGATGTCCAAATTGCACCGATTGGTAGGTCATGCCCCAGCCCTTAGGATTTCCCACCACCGGCGAACGCCGGGGATGTAAAAACATCCATCCAGCGACAAGCTCGTATACCGTCGCCACCAGAAAAACCACGACTGCCATAATCAGTCCTTTTTTGAGAAGGCGTGCCATGCTCTTCACGATTTGTTTGCCTCATGCCGAATCCGTTGGTAGGCTTCATTTAATAGCACGATAAAGCCATCGAGATCATAGTCATAGGGAAGATGGCCAGCACCCTGTAGCACAAGTAGAGGAAATGCCGAACCAATGGCCTCACGCACCTTTGGCAACGGAAACAAAATATCGCGATCCCCGTGAATAGCCACGGTGGGCACGGTACTCTGAAAAATGTGCTCCACAAAATTCGGTGCGGGATAAAATTCTCGCATCCGCGCCATCTCTTTAGCCCGTCGCCACCCATAGCGCATCCGTTCGCGCGTGCTAGGAGGGATCTCTGAAGGATTCAGTCCTAAAGCTTGCAACATTCGGTCACCATAAAAATCAAAACTCGTTATCCAAATGCCAATGCGGTTAAGCCATGTCCATGGCAAGGTTTTCATAGCATTCTCAGGCGGAAAATAGCCTGCACTGGCTACTAACACTAATCCCCCCACATCGCTGGAAAAATCGCTGACCACGCGCCCTGCGACCATGCCGCCAAAAGAATGCCCCACCAAGATCGGCTGCCTGAGGTGTAATTGTTGGATGAGTTGATGGACAGCATCCCGAAAATCATCTAATGTCTGTACGAAAGGCGGCAACTGGGAATCGCCAAATCCCGGTAAATCCACCGCGAGATATTGTCCAGGCACGGGCCTTTGGGCTAACAGATCGGCAAACGCCCACCGCGAAGATCCCATGCCATGGATAAATATCCACGTCGGGCCTTCACCCAAAGCGGGCCACAAAGACCACACCAGGCGAAGAGGGCGATCTCTTAAGAGAATGACCGTCGTCTGTTTTCTTGGATCGGCAAGCACGTTTGTCACCACCAAAATTGCGCACTGTTTCCACTAGCGGTTATCGCTTCAAATATCTCCCTGCGAGGAGGTTTAGGAATTCGGCACGATAGTAAACCTTCACCATTGGTCACTCCCTGTCCCACGACCATGGAATGCTCAGGGGAAACGGCACGATATATGCGTACCGCTTCCCCTTGGATGGGCACACCACTGCCCGCTTTAACCACCGAGATGGTCACGATGCCGGAAGCACGCGGTTCTACGGCTACTGATTGATCACTGCCTCCGGTTGTAAAATGCCAACTTAAACGGATGGGGTGCACACTTTGGTTATTAAAATGTGCATTGGCCGTCACCGATACCTGATATTGGGTATCGGGTCTTAGCACTTGAGACGGAACAATGCCCACCTGATTAGTGGCCATATCGTGAAGACCCGGTTCATCAACAATCACCGGGAGCGTGACATTTCCCCATGTAATCTCAGCATGTACGTCACTAAGTTGTTGCACCGTGGGAAAGTCCACGGTAATAGGGTATCCAAATTGCTTTGAAAATCCTCCCACGACCGGACTTGGGCTTTCCATATCGATCCATCCCGTGGGCACTCCATGCTGTCCAGATGCGGGGTAGACCACAGCAAATGGCAATGTGGAGCGATATCCAAAGCCGAGATCCATGACCACAGCTCCTGTTGGACCCGTACTTTCGCCTGTTCCCATCGCTACCGCATTGGGGGATAAAATCGATAACCGGTGAAAAACCGTATCAACAAGATTTTGAATGACCGTCACCGACGCCATGGGAGTACTCCATTCAATGCCCACTTCGCCATCCAGTGGCGTGGGCCAGCCAAAAGTCATATCACGGTCCCACGGATTTTGTCCCGTAAAACCCTGTTTAGAAGGCTCTTCCAGATGAAATGAGGGAGCATGATAACCATTTTGCTGCACATACCGTGCATGAGCAGCAGCAGCCCACGTCAGCGCCTGGCTCCAGGTCACCGGCCTTTCATATAAGCGGCTCCGTATAGTATTTAACGCCGAAATATAATCCTCTTGATTAGCAGTTGCTAAATAAGGATGGAGACTTTGCTGTTGTGCCGCCGGCCACGGCTTGACGGTTATCGACCATGTCGATAGCGGGGTTTGAAACCCTGGGGTTAGAAAGCGAACCGTATAATGCCCTGGCAATAAGGGTTTTTTCAAGTGAACCCCGACAAATCCATTAGATTCATAAGAAAGTGGGCCCGTGCTAATAAGACCGTGACTGCTGGTCACTTGCAACTGAAAATTGTCGGCTCTTAACGTTCCAGGACTATCCCCAATAAACTGAACGCCGATAAATTTCGGTGAGCGGACCGCTGTATAGGAATTCGGAATAATTGGGCTAATCGTATTAGCAGATTCGTAACCATAATTGGTTTGGGTCGAATCCGGCCCAAAGATCGTTGCCGGAGCGGGAAGAATGCCATCACTCGCTGGAGGTATCACAAAGCTGGTGACGCCGGCATCAAGACGACTACCGCCAAAAACCAATAACAACACGATAACGATTTTGCCGAGTCGAGGAATTCCAGCCACTCAGTCCTCCTGAAATGTCTTTGCTCTGGTTGAGTTTAGGTCAATTTTCCCGCTATTATTCTAGACCTATAACCGACCTTTCGCATTGAGTTCGGCTAAAATCGCTCGAATCTGTTCTGGATCTAATGGTCCTGCTGCCTGTTCAATGCCATCTACCACCCCGCATGCGCTAACGACACGAGCGACTTGGCTAAGTGCCCCAGAAATCGCCGCCAACTGAGTCAAAATGGCTTTGCAATCCTCGTCGCGCTCGAGCATAGCCTGAACGCCACGAGCTTGGCCTTCGATCCGACGCATACGGCGTATTAAATCGTCTCGGTCCCAATATTTCGCAATGACAGGGCGTTTTTCTGTGTCCATGCTTTACACCTCACCGCCCTTTGCCGTCTCTAGGATATCCGGCTCATCGTGAAAAAATGCCACTACACCTTCATATTATATACCCTACCCGGTATGAAGACGAGAAGCCTCAACAATTTTGACCTTTTCAGGTGATCTTCTGAAACTTGAAACATCTTTGAAACAACTTCCGTGTTTAATGACATCAACAACATGATTTATTCATCCATCTCCTAAGGAGTCTTGACTGATGAATAGATGACACGGCGACTATAAAATTTAAACATTTTGATTGTGAGAAGTAACTGACACTGATTGTCGTATTTCGTGAATTTCTAAGGAGGCGTTATGAGATGCTAACTATTATGATTTGTCCCAAATGCCGCAGACATCCTCTTCGTACGGTCACCAACCACATCTCGGGAGACGTTTACAAAATCTGTGACAATTACCCGATCTGCTCATATGTGGAAGATTTAGAACCGTGGATTCCCATTGACTTAATTAGCGCTGAACATCCGACACCACCGATGAGTCACACGGCGTAAGTTGCCCTCTGGCGTTCACTTCCATATACTAGAAAAGGGCTTTTGTCGATGAATAGGGAACACGTATAACGTACGGCAGAGTACCCACGACATCTGCCGTATATTTTTGCTTTGGGCATAGTTTATCAAAGAAAGGACGGAATCTTGTGATTTTGGTGACGTATTTTGATCCCTTTGGTGGGGATACAGTCAATGTGTCCCAAGAAGTTGCCACCCGTGTTCCACAGCGCGACTATATTGTAAGCGCTGAACTCAAAACCAGTAAGCGCGACGTGGAACAACAAATTCCTGAATTGATCACCAAAGTCCGTCCCGATGCCATTTTGGGTTTAGGACAGGCTGAAGGCCGTGTCGTCCCCACCCTGGAACGTGTTGGAATCAATCTGATTGATAGCCGTATTGAGGACAATCGGCATGAACAATATCATGATGAGATGGTTGTACCAGATGGTCCGCCAGCATATTTTAGTACGCTTCCCGTCCGTCAGATTGTCGAAACCGTTCACCAACACGGCTTGCCCATCGAATTGTCCTTGTCCGCGGGAGCATTTATGTGCAATCAGGCTTTATATCTAATGCGCCACACCGCTAGAAACATCCCCGCAGGATTCTTGCATTTACCTCTTTTACCCAGCCAAGCCGCCTCAAGACGGCATATAGCGAGTATGGGGTTAACAGATCAAATTACGGTAGTTAGTATCGTCTTGGACACCATATGGCTATGGTTACAACGAGGGGAGTCCCACTGAAAGCCCACAGCGTGGTCAAGTTTTGCACGATGATCCCGCCATGAACCTTAAGACACCGCAGTATGTCTTTTTTCCCTATAACAAAAACTGGACGTAACAGGCACGGAAAAAGTTTAGGTTTCAAACGGCGCAATTAAGGAGGTCACTATGAGTATTGCCGGTTATTATCGGTATCCAACAATTGCTAAACATCACGTCGTTTTTGTTTCCGAAGATGATTTATGGACCGTAGACCAAGACGGAGGGGTGGCGCGGCGACTCACCGCGGGCTGGGGATCGGCAACCCGTCCCCTACTGTCACCCGATGGGCAATGGATTGCCTTTGTCGGTCGCGAAGAAGGCGACAATGAAGTCTATATCATGCCTCAGGAAGGCGGAGAAGTCACCCGGTTAACCTATTTAGGTGCTAACACTCAGCCTGTGGCTTTTCATCCTGATGGATCCCTGATTATTTCATCCAATGCAGGTCAGCCCTTTCGCTCGCTGTTCATGCTTTATCGTCTTCCCTTAAGTGGTGGCGAGCCTGAACCGATGCATTTGGGCCCCGCTAATAATATTGCTTTTGGACCAAATCAAGGAGTGGTATTAGGGCGCAACACCGCAGATCCTGCCCGTTGGAAAAGGTACCGGGGCGGCACACGCGGCCAATTATGGATCGACCAAGACGGGAGTGGCCACTTTGAGCGCTATGAAGGGGTCAATGGGAATTTTGCCTCCCCTATGTGGATTGGAAACCGCATTTACTTTATTTCTGACCATGAAGGTTATGCCAATATTTATTCGATCGAACCAGATGGTCGCCATTTAGAACGGCATACCGACCATGAAACCTATTATGTGCGTAACGCTTCGACTGATGGTCATTTTATTGTCTATCATGCTGGTGCCGACTTATATGTCCTCGATCCTCTAAGCGGTGAAGATACCCGTTTGGCCATTGAGTACTATAGCCAAAAAACTCAAGTCGAACCCTATTATGCCAAAGCTCAAGATTATTGGACGGACTATGCGTTAAGTCCTTCTGGAGACAAAGTGCTCATCACGACCCGCGGTAAGCTCTTTCAGATGGGCAACTGGGAAGGGCCAGTTGAACCGCTCGGTGCTCTTGAAGGAGTACGGTACCGCTTAAGTCAGTGGATACCGGGGAGTGATCAGATCTTAACCATCTCTGATGATGGGGGTGAGGAAGGGCTCGAATTACTGGACCCCAAAACCCATTCGCGCACCCGATTTCCTGGCAGTATTGGTCAAGCTACGGCTTTGAAAGTCTCACCTGATGGCCAGTTTGCTGTGCTAGCCAATCAACGCCATGAGTTATGGCTAGCGGATTTAAAGGCTTTTACCTTATCGCAAATTGATGGGTCGATTTATGGTCCTGTTCGCGGGATCAATTTTTCCCCCGATAGTCGCTGGGTCGCTTATGGATTGCATCAATCTTCCAAAACTTGTGCCATCAAAGTGTATAATTTAATTAGTCGCGAAAGCCAGTGGATCACGCGTCCGGTTTTGATTGATTCCGATCCGGTTTTTGATCCAGCGGGAAGATTTTTATATTTCTTGTCGTACCGGGTTTTTGACCCCGTTTATGATAATTTGCGTTTTGATTTGGGTTTCCCCAATGGCATGCACCCTTATCTTATTCCGTTACAAAAAGACCAACGGTCTCCCTTCATGCCAGAGCCGCGTCCGGTTGTGGATACCAATGACAAATCGGAGACAGAGGGATCGGATGCCAACAAACTGGTCACCATCGATTTTGAAGGAATATTAGACCGGGCTGTGCCTTTTCCCGTCCAAGAAGGGCTGTATCGTCAGCTGGAAGCTGGTCCCGATAAAGTGTACTGGACGACCGTGGAACCCCACGGCAGTTTACATACCTCATTTTATGACAGTGAATCAGCCCAAGCGACTCTGCACGAATACTCGCTGAAAGACTTGAAGGAAGACGTGTTAGGATCTCACATCACCAGTTTTTCGCTCAACGCCCTTCGTAACACCATGGCTATCCGCTTGGGAAAAAAGCTGCGAATTGCCAAAGCGGGGGACAAACTGGATGAGAAAGCATCGACAAAACCGGGACGAGAAACAGGATTCGTTGATTTTCAACGTATCTCATTATTTGTCAACCGGCGCGCCGAATGGGAACAAATGTTGCGTGAAGCCTGGCGACTGATGCGGGATAACTTTTGGTCCGAATCGATGTCAGGGATTGATTGGGAACAAATTTTCCACCGCTACCAAATTTTACTTCCACGAGTTGCTACCCGCTCTGAATTTTCCGACTTGGTCTGGGAAATGCAAGGCGAATTAGGCACATCCCACGCCTATGAAATCGGTGGCGATTATCGCAAAGAGCCCAGTAACCGCATTGGTTTCTTAGCGGCCAAATGGCGTTGGGTTCCGGAATTTAATGGCTATCAAATCACAGAGATTGCACGTGGCGACAGCACCACGGAGGGGGAAAACTCTCCCTTATTGGCTCCGGGTATTGACATCCAGGAAGGCGATATTGTCACCATGGTAGACAACAAGCCATTAGATCCATCGTTGCCACCCGAAGCGCATTTAATCAATAAGGCCAAGCAATCCGTACGCTTAAGTTATCTTCGTCCAGGTGACAGTGCCCTTAAAACCGCCGATGTCATCGCGTTACCCCAAGAAATGCCCGTCTATTATCGCCAATGGGTCAATCGCAATCGCGAAAAGGTGCATCAGGCCTCTTCGGGACGACTAGGGTATGTGCATATTCCTGACATGGGTCCCCGTGGATTCGCCGAATTTTACCGCGCTTACCTAAAAGAATCGGAATATGAAGGGCTCATAGTCGATGTACGCTTTAATGGCGGGGGACATGTCTCGCAGTTGATTTTAGAAAACTTGCAACGTCAACGTCTGGGCTATGACGTGCCTCGTCACGGTCAGCCAGAACCTTATCCGCAAGACAGTATTTTGGGTCCCATTGTGGCACTCACCAATGAATATGCGGGATCTGATGGCGATATCTTCTCACACTCCTTTAAGCTGATGGGAATTGGCCCCTTAGTCGGCCAACGAACCTGGGGTGGTGTCATTGGGATATGGGCCCGGCACCGGTTAGTCGACGGGAGTATTACGACGCAACCCGAATTTTCCTTTTGGTTTAAAGATGTGGGTTGGGGTGTTGAAAATTATGGGACAGACCCGACGATTCCCGTAGAAAATCGTCCTGAAGACTACCTAAATGGCTATGACCGCCAGCTCGACCGGGCCATTGAAGAGGGCATGCGCCTGCTCACTGAAAATCCCCCCAAGGTACCGGATTTTAGTCAAAAACCTGTGCTGACTCCAGGACATTTACCACCAAGACCCCAAAGCCGAGCCTAAGCTCGGCTTTTTTTCTAGTGGTGGTAAGAGACCTTCAAATGTGCGTTGGAAGGTCGAAGAAATACCGGAACATAGGCGAAGAGGCTAGTAACATGCAAAACGTGCGTGGTACTATTTTGCATAATATTTCATTATGGGTCATGGCGTTAACAATGTCCCATCATAAATATATGCCCGCTTGTTTTCGTTGCGCGGTGAACCCAGGTCTCTTCGATTTCTTTAGTTTTGAGTCCTTTCGGTTTCAGCGCCTGTCACAGTGAGTCTCACTTAAATCACGTAGCATAGCGGCCTTAGTCAGACATACACTGTGGTAAGCGATTACGGAGGCCGAATTAAGGAGAATACCATGTCAGGAAAATTTCTAGACTTCATCAGGTCATGGCAATGGGGAACCGAATATTTTCGTGTTGTGCGTCCCCGTGTCGTGCATTTAATCGGTGAGTTACACCAAATGGCGCAAGACATCCCCGATCCCGTCTTGCGTGAACAAGCTTTGAGTTCGCTGCAAACCAAACAATTTCACTGTGAAGGCGGAGGTGTATTTGGAGGACCATCTCGGGATCCTCACGGGTATCTCTTAGAATTTCTGGTCCCTTATCAAAGTTTATGCGACTACTTGGATACTGTCACCGATAGAGGCCCCTCACAAGATCCGGACAATTTGCGGGAACTGCACCAAGGCTTGATCGATGCCATTACGCCCTTAGCCCCCGTCCGGGACTATTACCGGAATCATCCCCATGGTGAAGATGGCGGTTACTTGGCATCTTTGGTGCACCGTTCTCAAGCCGCCTTACGCCATTTCCCCGGTTATCCCGCGGTTCAACCCGCGATCACGCGCTTGGTCGAACTCTATGTGGACTTACAAGTATATAAACATGGCCCTGTGCCCACACGTCTTGATCGTCTCACCACATGGTTTCAAAAGGAGGCGGATCCCGAAAATGGCTTATTTTGGTGGGAATTTGCTGCCGCCACAGGGTCTACCCTCGGCATTTTTGCTTTACTCACCTTAGCATTAGAAAAAGATCCTGACGATAAACAAATCGAAACCTTGTTTCGTCTCTATTTTCCCTGGATTGGTGCATTACATATTTTACTCGATTATCTCATTGACCAAGAAGAGGACCGTGAAGGCGGTGATTTGAATTTTGTCACTTACTATCACAGTCCAGAGCAGGCAACCCAGCGGCTTCAATGGATTTACCATCATATTGTGCGCGAGGCCCGCAACTTTCCTGACGCTGCTTTTCACCGTTATGTTGCCCGTGGGCTACTCGGATTCTATCTATCCGACCGTAAAGTCCACCATGAACTCAACCGCCCAGCATGTCAATTGCTGGCAACCGGGGGCAGTGTGAGCATCGGAGTCTGGTTAGCGGCGCATGTCGGGCGCGCTCCGTGACCGCTGTATCAGCGCCCGGGCAATGCGCAGCTGGTCATAAGGATATTTTCCTTTTAAAGCGACAAATAAACTCTTTAACGTCTGGTTCGGATCACGGGTCAAACACTCTTCGACTTGTTGTTGGACCTGGGGAGGAACCAGACTCTCCCCATACCAACGCCATGCCCGGCTTTGATCTTGGATAATCCACTCCTCTAAGTATCCGATGACAGTGGATGGCTTGCGGTTCACACGCTCAGCCACTTCTGGCACCGGCAATCCTTCGGCAAAAAGACTCCACGCTTGTTCTTTGGCTGATTTCACCCGGACCCCGTAAGATGCTTTTTGAGGATTGTCTTCATCGACCTCACGACAAATCGCTATCAGAGCTTGACCGTAGCGATTTAATTTTATGGGTCCCATGCCCGGACACTGGTGCAATTCTTCCCACGTTTTTGGTCGGCGCTCACAGATTTCGCGCAGCACACGATCACTAAAAATAATATACGGGGCAACATTTTCATCCAGCGCTTGTTGTTGGCGCCAGGCTCGAAGTTTTTCCCACAACACCCCATCATGGTCCGCGGTTTTCAAAGTCCGTTGTGCTCCAGAAAATGAAGAGTGCGCACAAATATCACAGCACAGGTGGGGTGTGTCCCCAGAGGCGATCAGAGATTGACCAAAGTATTGGTGAATCGCTTCACGCCGACAACGGGATGCATCAATATACGCTTTCATTTGTTCATATTGGGTAGTTCGGTGAGCATACAAGCGTTGAAGTCTGTCGTTCAATGCCTGGGTCATCCATGATTCCACGGGTTTTTTGACGCGCACGAACATTTGGTGCGCTCTTTTCGCTAACACCTCGACCACATCCATGTCTTCCAGCGCCGTCACAATCACCTCCGCTATCGCTTCGAAATCTAAAGTCTCCTCACCTGGTGTCATCTCCCCCGCGCTGTTAAGATCCCACCACACCCCACGGTGTAACGGCCAGCGACCAACAATCTCCATAACCTGCTGAATCACTTGCTGCCGCGGACGTTCGCGTTCTAACATTCTGCGCCGCTGTTTGATGTCCGCCGGCGTAACAACCAAGCGAGCCCAAGCCCTTTGGCCATCGCGTCCGGCCCGTCCCCATTCTTGGGTATAAGAATCTAACGACTCTGGCATCCCAATGTTCAACACCCCGCGCACATCACTGCGGTCGATTCCCATTCCAAATGCCGTGGTCGCCACCACAATACGCAAGCGACCCGTGGAGAATGCATCCTGAACGACCATCCGTTCCTTCTGCATAAGCCCTGCATGATAAATACCAATCGGTTCTTGAATGGCTTGCTGAATCCACCGCCCCCAATATTCCGCTTGTCTACGGGTGGCGGTATAGATAATAATGGCTCCGGATTCTTGCTGAATTGCGTCAAGGACGGCCTGATGCTGTTGCTTACTCCCGGCCACCTTTTCTACCGCTAAGAAAATATTGGCACGATCCATAGATTGTCGCGTAACCAAGCATTTTTCCGGACTCAATCCTAATTGGCGGAGGATATCGTCTTCCACTTGCGGTGTTGCGGTAGCCGTCAATGCCAAAATCGGAGGTTGGCCCAGTAAGCGGTGAAACTGTTTTATCCGACGGTAATCCGGACGAAAATCATGCCCCCATTCCGAAATCGAATGCGCTTCATCAACAACCAGTAAGCTGCACGGCAAACGGTCAATTTGTCTCAACAAATCCGGATGCCTGAGCCGTTCCGGAGCGAGAAAAATCACCCGCAATCGTCCCTGAGCCCATGCCGTCAAGACATCCTCGTCAGCATCCCCCCATTGTTCCCAATGGCTCCAGTGCGCCGCCGCAATACCCAACTCATTCAAACGCTTAGTTTGTTCGCGCATTAAACTCAATAACGGTGAGATAACCACGGTGGGAGCGGGCAAAAGCACACTGGGAAGTTGATAGCACAACGATTTACCGGCTCCAGTGGGCAAAATGGCGAGTTGCGACGTGTTTAAAAACACATGACTGATGATCTCCCGTTGTAACGGTCGGAAATCGGGCAAATGAAAAACATTATGTAAGGTCCATTCGATTTTTCGGTGCAATGATTCGGAAATGCCAATAGTGTTCATAACCTATCATTCGCGATAAACGCGACAAGTTCCTGTTTCCTTAGCAGCACGAAAAATTTTGTCTTTTCCGAATCCCAATAAAGTTTTAAACTAGAGTCTACCGTGACTGAATCATTTTTGCACCAAGAAAGGGGAACATCTGTGTACTGGGCCCAACCAGACAATCTGCCAACTTCAGGAATCCGAGAAATCCTCGATATCGCTTTGCAAATGTCCGGGGCCATCCGCTTAGAAACCGGAGAACCCAATTTTCCTCCCGATCCGGCCGTTATCGACGCATTTTACGAAGCGGCCCGTGCTGGACACAATCGTTACACATCGTCATGGGGTATTCTGCCGTTACGGGAAGCGCTGGCGGACAAAATTCGCTCGGTGAATCATGTAATCCGATCACCCGAGGAAATTCTGGTCACCCCGGGAGGAAGTCCCGGTCTCTTTTTAGCCTTTCTTGGCACGCTCGGTGCTGGGGATCAGGTTCTGGTGCCCAACCCGGGCTGGCCGGATTATTTAGGCGGGATTCGTGCACTACATCTTGATCCGATTTTTTATCCCTTACCAGCTCCCCAATTTTGGCCGGATCTCTCTGTTTTGGAAGAATTAGTCACACCAAGAACTCGCGCCATCGTGGTGAACTTTCCCGGCAATCCCGCAGGCAGCATTCCACCGCGTACGGTCATTGAAGCGCTTGTTGAGTTTGCTCACACCCATGATTTGTGGATTATCTCAGATGAGGTCTATGATCAAATCGTCTATACGGATACCGTGCTGTCTCCCGCACAACTTGCACCAGAACGCACCATCTCCGTGTATTCTTTTTCCAAAACATATGCCATGACCGGATGGCGCTTAGGATATGTCGCCCTGCCATGGCCCTATAGTGAATCGTTGAACCGTATTGCGATGGGACTATGGTCATCCGTTGCGGAGCCATTACAATATGCGGGACTCACCGCCCTAAAAACTGGTTCCCCAGGCATTACGACCCGTCTTGAACACTACCGACGTCGGCGAGATCTCGCCCTCAACTTGCTGAACTCATATCAGATTCCTTGTCACCGCCCTGATGGCGCATTTTATCTCTTGGTTGACATTTCCCGCACGGGCATGCGTTCACGAGACTTTGCACTGCAACTGCTCGAACAAGAAAAAGTTGCCGTAGCCCCAGGTTCGGCATTTGGCTCCATGACCGACCATTATGTGCGTATTTCCTTGGCCTCATCAGAAGAGGACCTGACCCAAGGATTAACGATTTTGGCTCAGGTCCTCCAAAATCCTATAAGTTTAGCACCACGACGGTAGGATAGGTCATTTCCAAAATCGCATATTCGGGCCCTTCCCGTCCCAGTCCCGAATCTTTAATTCCGCCATATGGCATATTATCGGCTCGGTAGGAGGAGGAATCATTGATGATGACGCCTCCTACTTCGAGTTCTTGAGCACACTTTATGGCAATGGATAAAGAGCGGGTAAATACTCCCGCTTGTAAGCCATAACGACTCTCATTCGCCCAAGCAATCGCTTCATCGATGGTGTCATAGGGAACTAAGCCTGCGAGCGGCGCAAACACTTCTTCCGCCATAACCTGCATAGAAGGAGCCACGTTGACTAATATCGTCGGAGTCACCAAAGCGCCTTGTTTTTCTGCGGGCAAAAGAGCTTGAGCCCCTTGTTGTAAGGCATCTTCATACCAGGCCCAAGCCCGGTTTGCGGCATCTTCGGTAATCATAGGTCCTACGTCCGTACGGGGATCTTCGGGATCGCCAACGACCAAAGCCTTCGATGCCGCAATCAAGCGTTCTTGAAACGGTTCAAAAATGTTGCGCTGAACATAGATGCGCTGAACGGCTATACACACTTGTCCAGCATATCCGAAGGCGCGGGCAGCGAGGGTCTTAGCCGCCAAGTCCATGTCTGCATCTTCGTGCACAATATTGGCCGAGTTGTTGCCCAGTTCTAAGAGGACAGGTTTGAGTCCTGCATGGGCTCGGATTTCTTGGCCCACTTTTTGTGAGCCCGTAAAGCTAATCAGTTGGATGCCGGGATGAGACACAAGCTTTTGTCCTAATTCAGGGCCCGATCCGGTAAGCACATTGAGCCAACCCGGAGGTAATCCCGCATCCGCCATGAGTTCTGCTAATTTCATAGCCGTCAAAGGCGTTTGTGGAGCCGGCTTTAAAATGACAGCATTTCCACCAGCAATGGCGGGAGCCACTTTATGTAATACGAGGTTGAGAGGAAAATTAAACGGCGTAATGGCCAACATAGTGCCATAGGGTTTTCGTACGGTGAAGGCTAACCGATTCTCCGATCCCGGATTACCGCGCACCGGAACTTCTTCACCATGTAAGGTTCTCGCAGCCACGGCCGCATAACGGAGTGTCTGTTGCCCTCGGCTAACTTCCGTGCGTGCATCTTTTAATGGTTTCCCCGCTTCTTGACAAATCAATGTGGCAAACTCTTCGTGCCGCTCTTGCAAAAGATCGGCCGCCTTCTCTAAAATACGGTAGCGTTCGTGCACGCTAAGGGGTTTAGTTCTCGCTCGCGTGGCACTTTCGACTGCTAATGCAATCGCCGTATCATCCGCTTCTCCCGCCATATCGATGACCTGATGGCGATATTTGTGATAGACCGGGTATGCTTTTGCGACAGGCACTCGTTGCCCATCAATCCATACCTCTGCCATGCTCTTTCACCTCTTCAACCGATTTTGGACGCTGTTGTAGAATATTTTTTGCCCCAACATCCCGTGCGCTTTTACGGGGGAACGGCAGGAATAACGCCTGAGATATCAATCCAGAGCGTGTTCTAAATCGGCAATGAGATCCTTGACATCCTCAATACCTACCGAAAGTCGAATCAGTCCGGGCACAATACCGCGGCGATTTCGTTCTTCTTCGGGTATCGCACTATGCGTCATGGTGGCGGGATGGCTGACTAATGATTCCACGCCGCCTAGACTTTCAGCAACTGCAAACACGCGAAACTTCCGCAAAACCTCGTAGACGTGCGTTGTGTCCGCATCTTTTAACACAAAGGAGATCATTCCACCACCACCCCGCATTTGTTTGGAATAGGCGACTTGTCCTTCCGGATAATAAAGCTGGCTGACACGAGGATGGGTCTTCAGAAACTGCACAATGTGTAAAGCATTTTGCGTATGTTGCTGCATCCGCAAGGCTAAAGTTTTCACGCCGCGGAGAATGAGCCAGGCGTCAAAAGGTCCTAAAATCGGGCCTGTGGCATTGCGAAGAAACTGCAAAGACTCGCGCCAGCGAGCATCACCGCCAATCACCACGCCGCCGATGACATCGGAGTGCCCTGCGATGTATTTTGTCATCGAATGAACCACCAGGTCCGCACCTAAGCATAGCGGATTTTGCAGATAGGGTGACGCAAAGGTATTATCGACAACCACGGTCAAATCATGCAAATGCGCCTTTTGAGTTACGCGTTCAATATCGATCACGTGTAAAAGGGGATTGGTCGGTGTCTCCAACCACACCAGACGGGTCGTCGGTCGAATCCTCGTCACCCAATCATCGGTATCGAACGTACAATAATCCACCGCGATATGATGCTGGCGATAGACCTGTTCTAATAACCGGTAGACTCCTCCGTAGAGATCTAATCCCGCAATAATATGATCGCCCGGGTTTAAGTGCCGCAAAATGGCATCACAAGCTGCCATTCCCGAGCCAAAGACCACAGCAAACTGACCGTTTTCCAAAGCTGTCAAGGTGTCTTCCAACGCTTCCCGATTCGGTGAGTCGCCGCGACCATATTCATAGTGAACAGGTGTTCCATCAAGCACTTGGGTATATGTACTGGTTTGGTAGATAGGCATTGTTGTCGCTCGAGATTGATCTAAAGAGGTTTGCGCTTGGTGAATGGCTCGAGTGCTAAATCCCCATTCTTCGTGCTGGTTCTTAGATTGATTCGCGGTCGCCACCACCCCTTCGTATAGTTCCGTGGTTCTCTTTCTATTTAAGCAACCCGGACACGAAAACTCAACTGTTGACGAGGACCGCATCCCACGAAACATCAAGCACTTGCCCATTGGGCAATAGTTTAAAGGAGAACGGGGCTAAATGGGTGCTGGGATCAAAATAAAGACGATCAAAAGCCATATTCGGTAGCGGCGGAACATTAATATAGACTTCTTCCGGAATCGTTGTTGATTCAATGGGATGGGGGAGATAATGGAGGCTCTTTTCAAGACCCGCCACATTGATTGGGACTTCTAACGTCACATAATATGTGTTTGAGCCATTATCATAACTAGGCCCATAATTGTAATACCCAGGAATTTGACCACTACCCAGATATTCCGCATTGCCCGTTGCCTGCAAAATATTCGCCCCAATATTATGGCCGGATAAGGTCGGGGTATTGATAATCTTGCGCACAGGTCCTGGCATGTTGCCAATGCTGTTGGGGCTGCCACAACCGGCGAGAACCACGCTGACACCTATCAACAACGCTAGACGCCGCCCATGGCGCAACCACGATGACATCACGCTCGCCTCCTCTTGCCCTATATATATCGGTTGAGAAGCGAACTATGTTAGCCATGTCGACAGGTCTTGAGCCTCATTTTCCTTTCAACGGGTTGCGCGGCAAGGAGAAATCTTCAAAAGCAAAGCCTCGTGTCAACATAATCCAAAATAATAACAGGTCTGCTTGTAGAGAATACCGAGGAAACCGCCAGGTTGCTGGGCGATTTTGTTCAATAAATAAATGGCCATACCAGGCGAACCCATACCCCATGACAACGGCAAGCAATAAATACCAGGCGTTAAAGGTTAGAAGAGCCAATAAAATCGCAATCAAGGCCGTACCCGTGCCTATGAAATGCATGAGACGCGTCATAGACTTCTGGTGCTGCGCCAGATAATATGGCCAAAACTCTTCAAATGAATGCATTCTCATCTGTTTTTCACCTCATCATAATATTTCGCGAGAATGACGAAAAATCCTTCCTTGAAGAGGCACAGACCAGCAATTTAAACTATTTTTTTCCATAAAAAATGAGAGCAGCGGATAACTGCTCTCATGAGGTACTGCCAAATTATTTGCCTAGAACATAGACGGTAACGGGCTCGATGCCAAAATTAGAGACGGTCTGCGAATTGGCATCCATGAAAATGTCAATACGGTGTCCCACTATCGCTCCACCTGTATCCATTGCGCGGCCTAAAAATCCGCCGGCCGGCAAATTGGGATCGGTGTATCCGGTCACGTAAACGTACGATTTTAGTGGAATGAGTGATGGATCCACGGCAATCATTCCAGGTTCCAAAGGTTGGCCAAATGCATCGACCGGTCCGTAGGGATAGTTGTCTTTAAGACTCGGACCATATGCCGTTGCGCGCATATGATAGACCGCAATCACGGGGCGGCCATCAATCGTACTGGGCGTAGATGAAGACGACGAGGACACTTGCGACGCCGCTGACACGTTAGCCGATTGGGTGGTAGTCGTACTGGAGGTCGTATTGCTGACACTGTTTTGTGCCGTATTTGCGGGCGTCAGCTCACTATTGGGGGCTAAAATGCCGAGCCCAATCAAAATCTGTTTCCAGGTATCGTATGTGGTTACACCCGAAGGAGTCAGCCCTTGCGCACGCTGAAAAGCTTCCACCGCCGCTTGCGTTTTAGGCCCAAAAATTCCGTCTGTCGGTCCCACTTGAGTGTAGCCCAATAACTTGAGATCAGCTTGTAAAGTCGCAACCCAATGTCCTTGGGATCCGATGGCAAGTCTCTGATAAAGTGCCGGGTGTTCTTGCGCATTAATGGGAGGCACGTTAACGGAGAATGTCATAGGGCCGGTGTAACGCGGAGTCAAGTTAAATCCGGCTAAAATATCTTGCCAAACAGGTGGGCTCGTCACCCCCGTCGGAGCAAACCCGTTATTTTCTTGGAAGGCCTTGAGCGCTGCCAATGTTTTGGGTCCAAAGATTCCGTCATCCGTGCCGACACTGTGATAGCCCAATAAATAGAGATCGGCTTGTAGTGTGGCGACCCAGTGTCCCACGCTACCTTGTTGGAGCACTTGATTCATGGCAGGATGTTGCTGCGCTAACATTTGTGTGGTTTCGGGAATCGAGGCCGCTTCAGCCGATCCAGAAACCATCATGCCGAGTGCTGCAGTCGCCCCAGTCATTAGGGCTCCGGCAAGAAAACGATAATGCATTAAATAATCTCCCCTCAACAATTTTGCCTCCGGAGTTAGCTGACGGGTTAGGGCGCGGAGAGTGGCCCCTTCGACCGAAAACGGTCGAATTCACCCCAGATTTGGATCCCCCGGTTGTTGAATCATCAACAATTTGGCTGGCGTCAGTTTAGGAAAGATTGGACAAACTGTCAGATGCCATAATGCTGGTTATCCCTGCGTCTTGCCCTATCGTCTGTCCCTTTTCAAGACAATCGCAATATTTGTCCATGATTGCGCTATCATTCCAATTTTTAGCGTGCGGGGTTTAAAACGGTGTGTAAAAGACCGTAAAAAATGACGTATGAGCGAGATATTTGCGAGCCTCTGGAATTTGACGGAAAGAAACATGTAACAAATTGGATCGCACAAATTACGTAAACACAATCAATTTCATCATAATAAAACTGGTTAAGGACGCTAAAAACATGGCAGCGAGTTTAGCAATATTATTGGCCATGACATGGGGAATGGCATGGATCTGCAATACTAACGGAGCAATTAACCACAAAATTAAATCATTGACCACGATATTAATTAATGATTGCACAATAAAAAGAACGCGCTGACGCAGTGCTTCTTTCCCATGTTTTTTAACATTCTTCCGAAAAGTCCAGCGGCTGTTCCAGATGTAGCTGTTAAGGATGGCGGCCATTACCGCTAAGGTGTTATACACCACGAGTTGATCGACATTCCTTGTAGGAATGAGCCAATACAACCCATTAAAAACTAAGAGATCGATGACGGCATTACCCAATCCGACCGATACGAATTGGATAAATTGCCATAGCCGACTCATTGATGTCCCTTTACGTGACGAATCGCCGCCTCGTAGAGCGCCTCGAGTTCTTGCGTAGGTTCTTTCCATCCCCATTTCTCCGCTTCTTGGCGCGCCTTCACTCCAAGATCCGCCAGTAAAGTCCGGTCCTTTAGCAATTCGCTTACCAATTGAGCTAATTGGTAAGGTTGGGTACTCGGAAATAGCCTTCCTGCCCCACTAGGATCAATTAGTTCATGCGACGGTCCAGATTCTGCGGCCACAATGGGCAACCCCGAAGCCATCGCTTCTAATAACACCAAACCTAATGTTTCCGTCGTACTCGGAAACACAAAAAAGTCTGCTGAGGCATACGCACTTGCCAATTCTTCCCCTAACAGTTTTCCGACAAATGTCGTAGGCGTCCGCTCAAAGCGCTGTTTGAAATAATCGACAGCCGGTCCATCGCCGACCAAAGCCAGATGCACACCGGGATTTCCCGGAAACAAAGATAATAATCGTTCTAATCCCTTTTCTTTAGCGATCCGACCGACGTATAACGCAATAAGCCGATCAGCATGTCCACCGGTTAATCGCTGACGCATGGCTTCGTTCCGGTGACGCGGATGAAATCCTGAGAGATCCACGCCGCGTCGCCAAAGCCGCGCGTTTTTAATTCCATGCTGAGTAATTTCTTTCATAATGGCTTCGGATGTCGCCAAATTATACACAGCCTGGTTATGTAACATGCGCAAAAGTCCCCAGATGGCCGGTTTGGTAAATCCCAAATGATAGAAGTCAGCATATTGCGCAATATTCGTATGATACGACGCCACTAATGGATATTGGCGGCGGCGCGCCGCGTATACACCTGCAATGCCTAAGACAAACGGATTTACAACATGGACCACATCGGGGCGAAATTCGTCGAGAAATTTTTGGACGCGGGGTAACGGAATACCCCAAGGCTTTCCTCCATAGACAAAAGACACGGAAAATGTGGGTACGGATTTTACCGGAATCCCTTCAAAGACAGGTTCTCCGCCACAAGGTGCCACAATAAATAACTCGTGTCCCATCCGTTTAAGTTCCCGAACCGTTTCCGTAATCCGGGTTACCACCCCATCCGTGGACGGCCGCCATGTTTCTGTAACAAATGCAATTCTCATATCTTCAACGCCCAAAAGTGCGTTATTTGCACACCCAATCCCACCATGTATCTATGTTGAGCCAAATATTCTATGAACCAGCATAGTATATCATAGCCGATCTGTCCTGTCCTTTTTGCCTCCCAATCATCTAGTCCCAATCGTTCCCAATATTCATAATCGCTTTCCATTTTCCCATCACGGTCGCACCCTCGAGTAATACACGCACAAAGACCTAGGACATGGTGCCATGAACGCAATAAGGCATCCTGTCAGCTTGACCCAAGTCGCAGCGACATGATGGCATGTCTGGGCGTCTTTCACAATGCTATCTTCCAGGACTTTTCCATCGCCACGAGATATGTCACAATAGAAGAAAATCGAGGAGGCGAGATTATGAACGATCGCACATGGGATCGGTTAAGCGGATTAGTTGTCGGAGCGGCATTAGGTGTGCTCGCAGGAATACTTTTGGCACCCAGCGCCGGTGCAGAAACTCGGGGTAGCATAAAAAAGAAAACGCAGGATTCCTTAGATCAAATTCAAAAGAATGTGCGTGATATTCGCGAATCATTAACGCAAAAAGGACAAGCTTTATTTAAAAAATCCGTAACCGAGATTCCGCTCGATGACAATGAAGATCCTCACGAGGATCAAGGTGCATGACCATAAGCACCGCCTTAACGATTATTGCTATTTGTTTTATCATCTTAACCTTAATTGTCGTCGGGCTCGGCATCATGCTGTTCATCGTCACTTTACGCGTCATCCGCCTAGAGAAGACGATTACTCAGGAAGTATCCGTTCTTCGCCGGCAATTGGGTGAACTGATTCAAACAGCCCGTGAATCATCGTCCCGGCTCGGACAAACCGTTCAGGAATTTAAGGCGTCGGCCTATCGGATGGGACTGATTGCCACAAGCATTGCCGGACTCATCGAATCCCGTAAGGCGAAAACCCTCAAAGCTTCTCCGCCGAAAGCCAAAGTACGTCCGTGGTGGTTATCAACGCTGGCTTTAGGCTATTCATTGTGGAACAAAAGACGCAAAACCAAACAGTCTCCCCCATCATCCAGTGTCTCGTCGTGATTGCAGGCCTTCCTTGTACTCAGACTTCCCATCAACCGATGCGATGTTCTGTAGCGAGGGAGGCCTGTGTTTGCGGTTTGTAGCAAAAAATTTCCTGCCCGGTCACGCCAAGCCATCTTTTCACATAGGGTGAAACAACAGGAATTCGCGGGAGGGATCATGATGTCAAACAATGTCCATGATAAATCAGACCCCTGGCACGTCGATATTCTCATCCAGTTTTTGCAACAAACTTTGGTCACATTAGCTGACGACTATCATCAAAAGCCTAATCCTCGAAACTTTTTTCAAACGATTACCTTAATGCATGATGTTCTCGATGCCTTAACGGTACAAATTCCGGACATCTATCCCTTAACATTAAGACGTCGGGATTGTCATCCGCATCTCCATGCGAAACAGTTGAAGAACCATATTGTGCAAACTAAACGCGAGTGAAGGAGCCTCTTCCCAAGGGTAGAAACGGGCTTCTTGCGCATCCGTTCCAGCTTGCAATTGTCCCCCGATGGGATGCCCGCGGAAAAATGTAATGATCGTGTCATTACTAGGTGTCGACCAGGTTCCAAATTGCCGATCTAATGACACAACGAGCCCGGTTTCTTCTTCCACCTCTCGCACTGCGGCATCGGCCACACTTTCCCCCAGTTCAATCCCGCCACCGGGAAAGGTTAATCCGCCGACAAAAGGCGGATACCGGCGGGTCACCAGTAAAATTTCCTTACGTGACGGTTCGAAAACTAATACCGCCACTGCAGGTAATGCCCGTTCCCAATAAACAAAACCACAATGAGGACAATAGCGACGCTCTCGCCCATCCCACGTATGGTTTAATAAGGGTTCGCGACATAATGGACAATAGATCCATTGACTGGCCGGTGCATGCCGCCATTGCACAAAATTATTAGGCTTTTCTTCGTTCGCGTCAGACATATTCGTCACCGTTGCTATTGTAGCAGTTTATGACGCCATGGATAAAGGTGTCAGAGAGCAAATTGCACCGGGACGTTTGATTCTAAAAAGGCGAACCGAAATATCAAGTACCCAGGCTAAATTCATATTTTGTAAATTTGCGGGTAAAACTAAGGTCCCCGGGAATCCCAATGTAAAAACACAGACTCCTCAATGTGCCAGCCATTTCACACGACGCATGTCGTCGAAGGCAATCGATTCGATTCGTGGTTGATCACTCATCGCTCCCTTCAGGCCAAGACGATGATTGCGTATTTTCCAAGTGGGCTTTCAAGGTCTTCAGTTCTTGACCCATCCCCTGCATTTGATCTTCTGCCATAGCCAGAAATTTTATAAGTTCTGGCTGGCGTTCATGGTCAATTTCCATGATGTGGCGCACCTCATTATAGAGGTCGAGTGCCCGGTCCAGTTCCTTCCGGACACTTTCCATCCGGTCCAACAATTGGTTCCGGTATTCCTGAGCCTTTTCATCCTTGAGTAACGTATTCAATAATTGCAAGAGGACCGGATCATCAGTGGAAAGACGCACCATAATCGGCTGCCCTTTAAAGTCTTGCGCCGCCTGAATCCATGTCAACGGATCAGGAACAGGCACACCCCGAATAAATCCCTGCCATGGAGCTAATGGAATCTCAATACGCCGGTGAATAGACATCGTCATGCTTAAGGCATACTCGTCTTTTAATTGATAAACAAAGCGTGTGCGACTCGGGTCCGCCATTAAGTAACCAATAATGGTTTGAATCAGAGGGTTTTGTTGGGCTATTCTCCCGATATAAACAAGGACTTTTTGATTATCTGTGCCCAAGAAGCATACCCTCCTTTCCGTATACGATTGATGCAAAACACCGCTATCCTTTATCAGGGTTCCCACTTGCCGTCTGCTCAATCATGACAGCACGTTCCAGTTTTTATGTTCAAGGTTTCTAAGACTATCCTGACAATATTAGAAAATAGAAAACTCCATCTTTCCCCCAAGAACACCTTGTGGATCGCTGCGTTTGGGGATAATCACGTTGCGGACACGCTAAAAACGTGTCCGCGACATCTTGTGTCCATCAGCCCCAAAGAAGACACTGTACACCCTTTTATGTACAAAAACGCCAACACTCCCGCACCATCATAAATACGGGAGATATGGCCCAGACGGATGTTTATTACCATAGTTCCTCCATGGGCGATGGCTTTTTTTCATCTTTATTCTTATGATATCATTGCTTTTAAAGCAATGCCAAGTTTCCTCCATGAAAACTCCTCGGGTCCCGAAGAACCTGCGGGTCGGTAGACATTACGGCAAGAGATTCACATTGCATCCCCAAACTCAACACAAAGTGGCTTGCCAGCGGGTTTGCTGTTAGAAAATTCGGGGAAAAATGGTACAGCTTAGGTAAATGCGGTGCTATGCTCTTGCCAAGCCTTGTATAATAAATATACAATCTCGACTACTTCTTATAGCGAGATTCAAATTTGGCAGGAGAATCACGACCTAACGCGAATAATATGTTAACGGCTGGTAGCGGCTTCGAACCTTGGGGATCGCTATTCCATATAATGGAGGTATACTCGTTGATACCTCGGCCGCATTTGAGCCATGGAGAAAGGAGCGGCGGCCATGAAAACATTGACTGAGAGAGAAATTAAAGCTTTGATTCGTCTCTTGGGGGATGATGATATCAAGACGGCGCAAATAGCCCGACAGCGATTGATCGAATCTCGTCAGGAGGCTCAGCCATATCTGGAAGAAGCCAGAACGTCTTTAGATCCACATGTTCGGACGCGGGTCTATAGTATTCTCGAACGACTTCGTCTTGACGAACTGGGAGAACGCTTCCAACGTTTTGCGGCCATGCCGTCCGCTTGGATCGACCTGGAAGAAGGTGCCTTTCTCATTGCTGAATCCGGATACCCGACAATTAATCGCCAACATTATCGAGACATGCTGGATTCCATGGCCCAAGAATTTAAAGTTCACATGGATCAGCACAATCTCAAAGGTCGTGAACTCATCGAGAGTTTAAACCACTATTTCTTTGATGAGCTCGGCTTTACGGGAAATAAAGAAGCCTACTATGATCCCGATAACAGTTATCTCAACCAAGTGTTGGACCGTCGGTTAGGGATTCCCATTAGTTTGTCTTTAGTCTACCTATTAATTGCCCGTCGTTTACGCATCCCAGTGGTCGGCATCAGCATGCCTGGACACTTTCTCCTCCAATATAATGATAGCCTATTCATTGATGCCTTTGAAAAAGGCCAATTGTTGAACCGGGGCGAATGTGTTCAATTTCTCATGACCAATGGTTTTGGCTTCCATCCAGCGTATTTGAGTCCTACTCCCACGCGTTTTATGCTTGTGCGCATGTTGACCAATCTTATTCAAATCTATAGCACGCAAGATCCGGACCGTGCCGATTCCTTAAGCGCGTTTCGGGATATGTTAACCCAGTCTTATGCTAAAGTCTGAGCCATCTCGGACACCTTACACCCCAACTGCTCTTCAACTATATGGGGCTGTAGCAGTTGGGGTCTTGTCTGTTTCGAGTGCGTCCGTGCTTATTCGTTTAACCCCTGCCCCAGCCAATGCCATTGCTTTTTGGCGACTCATTCTTACTGCCCTGCTTTTAATGCCCGTCGTGCTCCGGCAGTCGCCAACATGGTTGAGCTTAAGGCATCTAAAACTTTTCACGATATCGGGATTATTTTTAGCGTTGCACTTTATTTTCTGGATTCAATCCCTCATGATTCTACCGGTCGCCTTGTCGACCGCGTTAGTCTCGACACACCCGTTACTTATCGCATTATATACGCGTATCGTGCGCAAACAGCCCTTTCCCATGCGCATTAAGATAGGATTAGCAAGCGCTACCCTAGGTCTTGTAATATTACCCATTGGGGCAGCCTGGTCCTTTCATCAAACAGCTGGCATGGTCGATGCCTTGTTAGGCGCACTCTTTGCAGGATTATATCTCATGGCTGGGAAGCACTCGCGACAAAGCTTATCCGCGAGCCAGTACTCGTTCGGAACCTATCTCATGTCGAGTTTCCTCTTGTTTCTTATCAATATGTTTCAGAAACATTCCCTCGGACCTGTGAATGGGCATGTGATGATCTTATATCTTCTTATGGCTATCATTCCCACACTGGGCGGGCATACCACATTTAACTGGTTATTGCGATTCATGCCGGCCGGACAAGTATCCATGGCCATGATTGGGGAAATCCCCGGGTCTGCCATGTTAGCGTGGCTTATTCTTCGACAAATGCCCTCGTGGACGGTTTGGATCAGCCTGATCTTCCTCACGCTAGGAATCGTCATGACCCTGCGCTCCACCAAGGAACCGACTCCGGCGAACTCCGACCTCTAAACCATGTGTATTATAATGGGAATTATGGGGAGGAGCGAAACGTGGAACCAATCATAGATGGAGTGGTATTAGCAGGCGGTCAATCGTCGCGCATGGGCAAGGATAAAACCCAGTTGTCCTTACCTAGTGGCATGCGTCTCATTGACCGAGCAGTTTTATTGCTGCAAACGGTTGTTAACGGCCAGTTATGGATCTCTAGGCCATGGAATTATACAACCCCAGGCGACAATGATTTGTTGGATATCGAACCCTTTGAGGGCCCTTTATCGGGAATCGCACGGGCTATGACCTCTTCTCATGCGGATTTCTTAGCGGTAATGGCTGTTGATTTGCCCAACCTTCCCATGGATTTTTATCAGCGCTTTAAACCGTACTTGTCACCCCACGTTGAGGCCATATTGCCCCAAAGCGCTCGCCATCGTCAGCCCTTGGCTGGATTTTGGTCGACACACTTAGTATCGGACCTTATCGGTTTTCGCCAAATGGGAGGTCGCAAAGTCGACACCTTTTTAAACCGGCATACCGTGAAATGGGTTCCGGTGCCCGATGCTTGGCTCAGTAATGTCAATACCCCACGCGAATGGCAATCATGGCTAGATCATCAGGAGCGTGATTAATCATGCGCGTGTTCCATATCGTCGGCTATTCCAATGTCGGAAAAACGCGCCTGATTGAATCCCTGTGTCAACACCTAAACGGGCGTGTACTGGTGTTAAAATTTTCCCATCATTCCCCATCTGATCGCCCGGGTTCCGATACCGACCGTTTTGCCGCTTATCGTGCGGACACGCTCTTAATCCAGCCTAATCAAACCACCTGGCGGAGTTCCCTAGCATTGCCCATTGATTGGCCGCAAGTGGCTCAACATTTTGAGTGGATGATATGGGAAGGGGGTAAACATTTCCCAACGCCGAAGATTGTTTTCAATTCCGCGGACATTCTGGAACACGTTTCCAACATTCGTTTAATCATTGGTCCGCCTTCTCGAAAACTTTCTAAGATTTGTGTGTACCCAGCATGTCTCCCCTTAAGCGAGGAAACTCGTAACAACCTGGCCGAATACATCATTGAAAAACAACAGACGTTAAGTTTCGAGTGGAACGATGCTTCCGCACATATGGTCTTTCATCCGGAATTTCGCGGATAACCGTTCTTCTATTACTGAGATAGGGCAGAAAGGCAGACGATATGAGTTATATTAGCGTAACTGAAGCTCTGGATTTGCTGAAAAGTGTTCGAGGACGCATTGAAGACAGCGAACAAATTCCCATTGAACAGTGCTGGGGGCGAACTCTAGCCGAAGAGGTTGTAGCTTTTAGTGATTCTCCTCCTTTTCACCGCGCCGCCATGGATGGTTATGCATTGCGTGCTCAAGATACACCTGGCACCTTACCTATCCTCGGCCAAGTCAATGCAGGTGAAGTGTTTACCCAGCATGTCCCTCAAGGATATGCAGTGCGCATCATGACCGGAGCTCCCCTTCCTCAAGAATTGGATACCGTAATTGAACAAGAAGCCGTAACCCGGCATAACCAACATATTGAGGTTCCCCGTGTTGTTAAAACGCTGCGGAATGTCAGCACACAAGGTTCAGAAATCACCCGTGGAACGACGGTATTCCAACCAGGACAGTATATCGGTTCATTGGAAATGGGCTTACTCGCTTTATCCGGCTATGCCACCGTCAAAGTCTACCGAAAACCTCGCGTCTTACTCGTGACAACGGGAGACGAATTACAAAATCCTGGGCAAGCGTTACAGCCGGGACACATTTATAATGTTAACCGTTACTTATTCGCAGCGTTATTAACCGAAGCCGGTGCTGATGTGACATGGGCTCCTCCGGCAGCAGATACGTCCCATGCTGTGGCTCTGGCCTTATCCGACCTGACACCATACGATCTCGTCATCACCACAGGCGGAGTATCGGTGGGCGACAAGGACCATGTCATCCAATTTCTTCGCAACCATACCCGGCTTCTGTTTTGGCGAGTCGATATGCATCCGGGCAAGTCCATTGCCGGTGCTGAGAAAGATCATGTACCGATTCTAGCCCTGTCAGGCAATCCCGGAGCGGCCATGATGTCTTGGTATCTGATCGGCCTGCCTTTCGTGGTATCGTTGTATGGCGCTTATCTTCCACTCCGTCACATCAGCGGCCGATTACGCCATCCGTTTATGAAACCGACTCGGGAAACAAGATATTTGCGCGCCCGCATCCAGGTTGAGCAAGGAGAGATATTTTTTGATACGCAGTTGCCCCAAGGCTCTGATATAATTACGGCATATCGGCAATCCGAGGTTTTAGCGATTATTCCTGAGGGTAGTCCGCCGGTCCCATCAGGCACGGAAGTTACGGGCTTGATGATTCCCGGACTCGGACCAGAACGCCTGTATTGGCTTCCTCAAAATCATCGAGAATCCCCGCCATCTTAGGATGCTTTAATCCATCATGAAAGCTGGGAAGGGGAATTTGTATCTCAGATCATTTTGCTCAGCGACAAATATTGACCCGGAACATGATACTGCCCTTCCCACAGCGTATAGACAGAGCATTTAGAAAGCAAGGGAACTTGCAACCTGTGCCAGGAATCGCGAAATAAAGGGCGTCTGCCGTTTAAACATTTGTCGGTGGTCCTTAGGATCTCATTGGGGTCTATCAAAACACGAAAGGGGGACAAGGCGCAATCCTCTTTGTTTAAGAGGTCGAGCTTTCCGCCGAACACTGATGATAAAAGCTGAGGCTGAGAAAAGAATTGAAGACATTGTTCACGCATTTAGCGGTCATATAAGTTTTTATGCAGAACATATGCAAACGCACGAGACCCTAACCCGTGAGCCTGACCGGGTTATGGAAACGGCTTCAGTCATCAAACTGCCCATTATGGCGGCTACCTTTCAATATCTTGCCGATGAGCACAAGATCTTGTCCGAACCGCTCACGTTACAGGTTGAGGACATGGTAGACGGATCAGGTATCTTGCAACACCTGTCCCCTGGGCTTTCCCTCTCCATCAAAGACGTGATGACGCTGATGATTATCGTCAGTGATAATACGGCCACCAACATGATTTTACGTCAGGTTGGCATCCCCCGAGTCAATCGCTTTATCCAGTCCCTTGGTCTTTCCCAAACGCGACTGCTAAAACGCATTGATTTTACCATACCTGGTCCCATCGGTCTGGCCACTTCCAGAGAACTCGGTATGATATTAACACAGCTATATCACCGGACTCTTGTCAATAAAGATGCCTCAGACATCATGTGGGATATCTTATGTCGCCAACAATACAATACTATTATGACGCGTCATCTTCCCTACGAGTGGATTACCGAAGAGGATAATAATCCCCCTAAAGTGCAAATTGGGAGCAAAAGTGGTTCGCTTGAAGGCATACGAAATGATGTGGGAATTATTACCACACCGTGGGGTGATTATGTGTTGGCCATTCTCAGTGAGCATTCCCGCGATTTACGCTTCCACATAGACAATGAAGCACTGGTGATTCTCCCACAGCTCAGCCGGATTATTTTTGATTATTTCAGCCCAGAACAGCCCTCTTAATGACCATAACGGGTCCAGGCATCTTGCCAAGCCGGTTCAGAAAATCCCACAATGTAGTGATCATCAATGACCCAGACGGGCCGTTTAATCAGCCGAGGTTCCTTTGTCATATGCTCGATCCACTCTGCGTCTGAGGAAACAAGCTGCCGCAAATTCCGGTAGGATGGGCTTGTTTTGGACAATAAAGCGCTTACGCCGCCAATTTTTTCGGCTAGCTCGGCAATGCGGTCTTTCGGCAAGGGATCCGCAATTAAATCGTGTTCCTCAAAATCAATTTGGTGGGCACGGAGCCACGCTCGTGCTTTGGCACAGGTTGTTCACCGACTATAGCAATATAACGTTGTCGTCATCGAATCCGTTCTCCTTTGATTCCTTTTTCCGTTCGCTCCGTCTTCTCCCGCTTCGCCGCACAACTCCGGCACAACCCGTAAAATTTCAATTCATGATCTAAAACATGGAAACCGCGCTCTTTGAGGATGCGCCCTTCTAACGGATCTAACAAATCTTCACCATATTCGTCGACTTTGCCGCATCGAATGCAGACGAGATGATGATGACGGTGCGTCTCTTCTTGATTAAACTCGTAACGAGCCCGGCCGTCATCAAAACTTATCCGGTTCAGAATTTCTAAATCGGTTAAAAGTTCTAATGAGCGATAGACTGTCGCCAGCCCAATATCTTGAAAGTCTTTTTTAACTAGTTGATGCACTTCTTCTGCTGATAAATGTTCTCCGGGATGTTCAGCAAATATCCGTATCACAAGTTCTCGTTGAGGAGTCAGCCGCTTGGCGCCCTCTTCAAGTTTTCGGTATACAGAAGACAGGTGTACCATATGCAGCACCTCATTCTCATATCTATGAGAATAGTCTACCACTTTACTCGGCATTATCGCACGATCATATTGAGTGATTTGTTCGATGTTTTCCCATAAACCTTCAACAATTTCTCTGCACAGAAAATAGCCCCAGTCAAATCCCGTTTAACCTCTATACCCGTGTTTTGTTCTCACCCGTCTTCAATCTTGATCGAAAATCTTTCTCTATTAAACGGATCAAAATTTTTCCGGAAAACTTTCTCATGGCTTCTCGTGAGGGCATCACAGTAAATGCCCCAAATAGGAACAAAGATCAAGAAGGGAAGCCTCAGTCCCATCACTTTGACTGATGGCTTCCCGGAACATTCGCTTATCCACCTGGAGCACGACATTCTGTCATCTTGGCCACCGGATAGGCACAAATATCCGGTCCTCTTGCCAATTAGAATTCTGCTAAAGTATGGTATAAAACACTTTTTTGCACGTGTAACCGGTTTTCGGCCTCATCAAATACTACGGATTGCGGACCTTCTAGGACCTCTTCAGTGACTTCTTCTCCCCGGTGAGCAGGCAAACAATGCAGGAATATCGCGTTCTCTTTCGCGTGTTGCATCAGAGCTGCATTCACTTGGTATGGCGCCAAAGCTTGCCGTTTACTGGCACTATCCACGTCACCCATCGATACAAACACGTCGGTAGCCACGACATCCACGCCACGCACAGCTTGCACAGGATCTGTCATCACTTGAATGGAGCCACCCGTCATTTCTGCTTCTTGTTGGGCATACGCAATGATATCCGCTGACGGTTGCCATGCCTCAGGGCACGCAATGTTAACGTGCATACCGAGTTTCGCGCCAATAATCATGTAGGAATTCGCCATATTGTTACCATCGCCTACATAGGCCATTTTTGCTCCAGACAGATAACCGACATGTTCCCATATTGTTAAGGCATCCGCTAAGACTTGAAAGGGATGCGCCATATCCGTCAAAGCATTAAACACGGGAACGGTCGCCCACTTTTGTAATGCTTGAACCATTTGATGACTCTTTGCTCGGACGATCATACCATCCACATAACGGGACAAGACACGAGCGGTATCTTCAATCGGTTCTCCACGACCTAATTGACTATCTTGCCAGTCCAAGATCACGGGAGCTGCCCCAAGTGCCTGAATGGCCACTTGAAATGATACCCGTGTGCGGGTCGACGGCAATTCAAAAATCATGGCCACTGACTTGCCTTTAAGTGCATACTGAATTTCTGCCACTTTCGGATTTGTTTTCATCCATTTGGCCGTCATCAATACTTGCTTAATTTCACTGGGACTCCAGTCCTTTAAGGACACCACGGACCGACCTTGTAACCGTGCTTCCTTTGCTAATAACCGCTCCACCACACAAACCGCCTCCTGTGCATTACTATACATCGCACGGGATATTTATGCAATAACTATCAATTAATATTCGCATCGGATTCATAACTTTCCTCACACTGGACAACCGCCATCGATTCTTAAAAATTTCTTCAGGTCCTGGCGTATCCCGGAAATGACTCAATGTTCCTCGATCACCGGATCGATACTATCCATCGTAGGCGAACAATGTCCTTTCAGGCATTAAAACCTCTCTTTCTGACGTCATCAGAAAGAGAGGTTTCATAGGGTCAACGCCCTTTAATTTTCATGTAAAAAGCTCATGGCACCGCGATACAGCACTTCCACACCTAAAGGTAACGCTTTTTCGTTGATCTGAAAATGTGGCGAGTGATGAGGAAAACTTTCCCCTTCGGGCCGGCATCCTAAAAAGAGAAATGTCCCAGGCTTTTTTTGTAGATAATAGGCAAAATCTTCCCCGCCCATAGCCGGATCAGGATGAAGAATATCGACGAGTCCTGTGACGGAGCGTTCTAAACGTTCGACACTTGGCTGGTGATTGATCACGGCGGGATAGCCATATTGGTATGAAACCGTCGCTTCTGCACCATATAATGCCGCGGTTGTCTTGGCAATGTGCTCGATTTCCTGTATGACTTTATCTTGAACGATTTTGGAAAGAGTCCGTACCGTGCCCGTAATTTCCGCCGTCTCTGCAATAATATTAAACGTTGCCCCGGCTCGAATCGTACCACAGCTCACCACAGCCGTATCAAATGCGTTGAGACGGCGTGAGACAATAGTCTGCAGATTCATGACAATCATCGAAGCAATAAGTACGGCATCTTTGGTGTCGGCTGGCTCCGAACCGTGGCCGCCTTTTCCCTTGACTCGAATGGTGAATTGATCCGCATTGGCCATAAACGGTCCGCTGCGAATGGCAACCGTACCAACAGGATCACTGGCCCAGAGATGAAGGCCCAACACTTCATCGACCCCGTCTAAACATCCGGCTTCAATCATTTTAGGGGCGCCGCCTGGAGGTCTTTCTTCAGCTGGCTGGAAAAACACACGCACTCGGCCCGGAAAATCCCGTGTTGCTTGAAGCCGGCTTGCTAAAGCTAAGACAATAGCCATATGACCATCATGTCCGCAGGCATGCATAACGCCTTGATGTTGGGAACGAAATGGCAAGCCGGTGTCTTCCTCAAGAGGCAACCCATCGATGTCGGCCCGGATCGCAATCGTTTTGCCGGGACGATTGCCCTCAATATCGGCCATCACCCCGGTATCCGCAATTTGCACAGGATCTAAGCCTAATTGCTGTAACGTATCCAACAGATATTGACTCGTCTTGGTCTCTTGAAATCCTAACTCCGGAATCTGGTGTAGATCACGGCGATATGTAATGACGTCTTGTTCCCATTTGGCCATTGTCGCACCCCTCCCAATCGGCGAAATTTTCTTTCTCCCTGTTATGATACCAGTTCGGGAAGGACAGCCCTACCACATTTTTATCAACCGTTTAGATGATTCGGTGCCCAAGGGCCGATGCAATCAAGTTCGCCGCAAGTTCTCCGGTCCGGTTATGTTCATCAAGAATCGGATTCACTTCCACCATTTCCATCGAAGAAACAATATCGCTTTCCGCGAGCAATTCCAAAGCTAAATGTGCCTCGCGTTCCGTGAGGCCACCACTGTAGGGCGTACCCGATCCGGGGGCATATAACGGATCAACCGCGTCAATATCGAAACTTAAATGCACCCCATCGGTTTGATCCGTGACAATATCGATCGCTTTGGCCATCACATCACGCATTCCATAACGGTCAATTTCATGCATTGAAAAGACTGTGGCGCCGGAGTGCCGTAAGGCTTCGGCTTCGTCCGCATCCAAGGTTCGCACTCCAACATAAACAATTTTGTGTGGATCGACAAAGTGGCCATGAAAAGGAATTTTGAGAGCTGGGTGACCTAATCCTACGGCCGTCGCCACGGGCATCCCATGGACATTACCGGACGGAGAAGTTTGATCGGTATTGTAGTCCCCGTGTGCATCAAACCATAACACGCCCAAACGGGAAAATTTGCGTAATAATCCGGCAATCGTACCAATGGCAATACTATGGTCACCCCCGAGAATCAAAGGATAGTTATCCTCATCCAAGGATTTTTCTACTGCGCGCGCTAGCACGCGACTGACCTTAACGATCTCGTCTGCATATTTCAGATGGGTCTCATTTTTGGTGCGACTTTCAGGGACCGGTACCGGAAGATTTCCAATATCGATGACTTTGTGCCCTACTTGGCGCAGTTTCTCGTGAAGACCTGCATAACGAATCGCACTAGGTCCCATATCAACACCTCGGCGATCAGCTCCATAATCGAGGGGAACACCGATGATGCGTACTGTCTTAAGTTTCATAAGATATTTGCAGTGCGAACACCCGAGTCGTCAGATCGGGAAGTAGCACCACGCCCTCCTTATTGATTAATCTCAGTGGTGGATAACTGGATCAAAGCTTGGTGACGAGTCACTGGATCTCGGTAAACTTTTAATCCATCATGAACGTGTTGGGGACCATCTGGTACATACTTCCACTCTTCGCGATCGGATTGAGTCCTCCCGACTGAGACCGATTTGATCACCTTGGCGAGCACCAACTAAGTCCTTTATCATAGGACAAATTCCAATGCACAGACGCCCCAACATTTTCCGGCCAAGATTCATCAAATGGCGTTCACCATCCGACTCATGTGAGGCCATCATTATCAAAATCCCTGTTGGTCCGATGTCATAATGCGCTCTTTAGCCACTATCTGGCCCATTTTTCCAAGATGTCGGAGTCCCAAGAGCCCGACGACGAAACAAAGTTCCGATCGGACTTGTCATATTTGGTCATTCCCCAAACCTCGTATGGTTTACTCTCTCCAGCCATTATCTGGCGATGAGCGCTTGGCTGGCAGTATTCCGGTCAGGCCTAACCAGGCCACCGCAGTTTATCTCCATTTCCGTGATATAGACCGTCTTTCGATGACTCTATTCATTATATCGAAGTTAGGCTAGTCACGAACTAATAAATGTGTGGGAGGTGGCGTTTGCAACAACGTTTCAGGCCAATGTCCTTTGAGAAACCAGCGTTCCGTCCCTAAAAAAATATACCAGGCAATCTGCCGTTGGTACTGAGGATTCATCAGGAGTTTCTCTTCTTGCGGATTCGAAATAAAGCCCACTTCAACATTGATGGCCGGCATTTTCGCATAACGCAAGACGTATTGATCGATGCGCGTCACGGGACGATTCGTATGAGTAAAAAATTGCAATTCTTCTTGAACATCATGCGCCAAATAATAAGAACCCTTTCCATCCCAATAAAAAGTTTGGGGACCGCGCCACCGTGATCCCGCCGAGTTGCAATGAATATCGATGAGCGCATTGCCTCCCGTTCGGTTAATCCAGATTACACGTTGCTGGACGCGATATTTACGCGATGGGGGTATTTGACCGGGTTTTTCCCAGGTCATCAATACACGAGCTCCCGCATCCTCGAACCATTTTCGAAGATCCAAGGCGATAGCCAAATTAATTTCATCTTCTCGGGCCATACGACCCCGAGCTCCTGGGTCATAACCGCCATGCCCAGGGTCAATCACAATGGTTCGTCCCCTCAATAATGCCCCTTCAATCCCATTAGCAGGTGCTAGGGCAGCATGAAGATTTCCCATTCCCAGTAAAAGACTGCTACATGCCGCAAAACAAGCCAGCTGGAGTCCATAAAACAGGCGTCGTTTTAATCGATTTGTCACGAGAATCTCCTCTCAAAATTTGTCAAGGACCATAACGGATTATTTTAGTCTGTTTAACCTAGTGTAGACCGATTTGGCAACAAGTATGTCGCACTAAATTCCTGATATATATGATGTCATCAGTCATGTATCAATTGCCTAGTAATATGAGACTATACCTATTAACCTTTTGTGTTGTTGGTTTAGTTTAGTGTCTTCGATATAATTTCATATCACAATGCTTTTTGCATTTGACCAAAAAGATAATTATTAAATTTTTTACAAGACTAATGATGTATATTTGGTTTACTTATGGTACATTAATGCCTAGGAGGGATGTATGATGGTAGGGACCAAGATTCGCGACCTGAGGAAAAAACTCGGATTAACCCAAGAGCAACTTGCCGGAGATGAACTGACTAAAAGCTATGTTAGTCAGGTTGAATTGGGCCGTATCCATCCATCCCACAAAGCGTTAGAAATTATCGCCAGCCGGTTGGGTAAACCCTTAGGTTACTTCTTGGAAAACGGCGACGATATGCGCACCATTGAGGTCCTATTAAAGGCAGCGCAGGCGTTGTGGAATAGCGGGCGGCTTGAAGATGGCATGTTGGGACTACAAGAAGCGTTAACCTTGGCAGAACGTACAGGTCGTGAAGATATTTTAGCGCGCATTAAAGCGACCATGGGTAAACTAGAAATGTCACAAGGTAATTTGGAAGCAGCCTTGGCGCACCTAGAAGAAAGCCTGAGTCTAATTCATCCAGACGACCATCCTGTACAAGCGATTGAAATCGCCAATACCTTAGGGATGGCTGCTGCTCGCCACGGCTCATTCCACAAGGCGATGAATTCCTTCCAGCAGGCATTAGAGTATGCTGAACGTCTTGATACACGGGATGGACCCAATATTCGCGCAGAAGCGGCACAACACTATGGCGATTTCTGCTACAGCCAGCGGCAATGGATTTCGTCTTTGGAATTATACCGAATGGCCTTAGAGCAAAAGCAGCTCAGCCCTTGCCGGCGAGCCGAGTTACTCAGCCGCATTGCTGCAGCGGAGTGGCGTCTTGGGCACAATACAGAAGCATCGCAAGCAGTTGATGAAGCTATGAGTTTGCTCCCGCAAATTCGGGGTGCTGAAGAACGTGCCGCTCTGCAGGCCGACATTGCTCAAGTCCTGATTGATATTGGACGCGTTGACCGGGCTCGCGAATTGTTACAGGCTTCCTTGAGTGTATTTGACCGCGTCCATTTCCAAGAAGGGCAGGCTGTCATCCTAGAATCCTTGCTGCGTATTCCCGGTTCAGACAAAATGCTGGATCAATACGCACATCGCGTATTGGCAGCACCTGATGGGTGGCCATGGGAAGACACGAAAATCTTTGCATTACGAGCATTAGCCCGCCGAGCGGTGGCTCATGCCGATTACGAACAAGCCAAAGAATATTTGAGTCAAGCCCTTGCCATGAGCCCCGTGAGTAAGCAACGCGATTTGGAATGTGAATATTACATTGTGCAAAGTCACCTCGGTGACCCCAATGCGTTGAACCAATTATGGAAGCACTTAACCGACCCGGCCTATGATTCTTCAGAACCGCGGAAATTCACGCCCCGTCTTCCGGTCATTTCAGCACCTGAAGTGGTTGGCGCGGTTAATTAGATCCGACATCAAAAATACAGCCTCAGCACGTGGAGGCTGTATTTTTATATTGGCGACTGCCAATTAGCCCGCAAAAATAAAAAAGCCCAAATGGGCTTTTTACCGTTTAGAGAATTGAGGAGCTTTACGAGCCTTTTTGAGTCCGTATTTACGTCGCTCTTTCATTCGCGAGTCCCGCTTTAAAAAGCCTCGTTGTTTTAAAGGAATACGGAAGTTGCTGTCCACCGCTAGCAATGCCCGCGCAATACCATGACGTACCGCACCAGCTTGACCGGATACACCGCCACCTTCAACACGCACTAATACGTCAAAACGGCCCTGAAGATCCACGGAATTTAATGGGGCCATGACCATTGTTTGCAAGGTGCGAAGGGGAAAATATTCCTCAAACGGACGTCCATTGATCAATACACGTCCAGTTCCAGGAACCAGCCTCACCCGTGCAATGGCATTTTTGCGGCGTCCCGTTCCCCAAAATTGTGCAACTGCCATTAGATTTTAACCTCCCATACTTGCGGCTGCTGGGCACTGTGTGGATGTTCCGCATTCGGATATACTTTTAGTTTCCGAAACATGGCGCGTCCTAACCGATTATGCGGCAACATTCCCCGGATAGCCTTTTCCACTGCAAAAGTTGGCTTCTTCTTCATCAATTGACGATAAACCGTACGTTTTAATCCGCCGAAATATCCCGAATGATGGAAGTAAATTTTTTGATCGAGTTTACGTCCCGTCAATACAACATCGGCCGCATTAACAATAATTACGTAATCACCGGTATCCACATGAGGAGTATACGTGGGCTTGTGCTTGCCACGGAGAATCGTTGCTGCAGCGGTAGCAACACGCCCCAGCGGTAATCCAGCAGCATCAATCACATACCACGTACGCTGAACATCTTGGGACCGGGCCATATAAGTGGACATGAAATTACCTCCTACCTTGTGTGCCGGCGACGCTGCCGACAACCGAACATTAGTATTTTACGAGCATGGACATCGAATGTCAAGAAATTTGGTGCCTCTGCATATCATTGGCACCATAGAAATGGGAATCATCTTAAGTTTTTTCTTTAAAAATCCTAGTTTTTTGCGAGTTTACTATTATGCAAACAAAATATCGTTTACAGTATAATAAGGACACTAATCATATATTTATCACTCAAATAGTCGTTATCGCCACCGTTTAAATCCGAAACATCGAGGTATTTCTACCACTGGCACACCGTTAAGCATTTTAGCATAGGAGTCGAAAAATAGGTAGACTGTCGTCAAAGACCTTGGGGACTTTTCGGCTGATGATTCTCGATGTTTTATGGTATCAACCTATTGGTTTTGTGAATACCATTGTCAATGAGTTGGTAGAAGGGTTCGTGTTCATATCTTCTCACGGTAAATCTTCGTAGACATCATGCTGATAGATTCACATCATTAAACCGCTCTAGACTTTATGAATACGGGCATTATCGTAATAGGCGCCGATGTAGTGAAGGAGGGAGCGAGAGCTTATGCGCAAACCACTACAAACCTATTATCTCCGGAAGTTAATTAACACCCTGGTAGATGCCACTTTAACCAGTCCCAGTTTAGCAGAAATGGTGCATCACCATTTGCAAGTTGAGTGGATTCGGGGTCAGATGCTGTCCCAGTATCGGGTTTTTGATTCCCGCGGAGAGGTATACTGGGAACTCAGTGTCATCGATGCACACGGGTATACTGATATGCTCTACCAACAAGGCTCGGCCCTTCTCACCATTGCCATTAATGGGGCATTGGTCACTCCCAAAGATGAAGAACGTGCCAAAGAGCTATTCCCCAATCGTGCGTTTAGGACTTGCCCCTATTGTCACCAGCGCTTTCATTCCTGGCTAGAATACTATGGCCACTACAAGTTGGACCATCTATTGGATCATCAAAGTTTACGCGCCATTTAAGTCGTTAATCTTTGCCCCAAGCTCGCAAACACGCTATGCTAACGCCAGCGGGTACCTATCAAAAGAGCCGTCTTTTCATAAAATTCTTTCTCTGAGGAAAGGCGTCGGGAACATTTCCCCATGTGTCGTGATCTTTTCCTCACGATGATCTCTAGGTGTCCAATTTACAATTTGAGGTGTGCCCCAGTGAGTTTTTCCTTTGTGGATTGGGTTGATTCATTATGCTGGAACCTTTTGAACGACATGCCGGGAAATGAAAAGTGGTTGTTACGTCAAACTATTTATACAGCGGTGTCAAGACGGCAAGTCATTCCCACCCTTCCTTTTAAATCTGGACAAACCATCGCCGATTTCGGAACGGGTTACGGTGTGATGGCCATAGAAATGGCTCAGGCTCTAGGAGTTCAGGTTATAGGGGTTGATATTGATGACACAGTCCTCAATTACGCCCGGACTCTTAGCCAAGCCATCTATGGAACCCAAGCTCCAGTTGAATTTATCCACGCAAACGTTTATCATCTTCCCTTTGCAGATCAGTCATTAGACGGGATTACCGCTCGCTTTCTTTTTCAACACCTTAATGAACCGCAGCGTGTCGCTCACGAAGCCTTTCGCGTACTCAAACCATCGGCCATTATGGTTATCGAAGACATCGATGATGGTCTCATTCTTGAATACCCGTCTCTCCCCCCATCTTGGCAGCATGTTATGAACGCATTTCGGACTTTACAAGCACGCCACGGTGGCGACCGCGAAGTGGGCCGGAAACTGCCTTTTTACCTTCACCAGGCGGGATTAGTCGTCGACGCAGTGCAAATCCATCCCCTGGCACAGTTTTCCGCGCAAAATCCGCATGATTTGAGTTACCAATTCGAGCGAGAACGCATCGAACAGGTATTGCCCGAGCTCTATAAAGAGCACTTGCTGAGCCCAGATCAATGGCAGTCCGCCCTTAAAGACTTGATGGCTGTTGAGGGGAAATGGATGCTTCAAAGTGCATCAACCTTGCGAATTATCGCCCATCGCCCTGGTTAAAAATCTGTGCCTAAGGGCGTAGGATGGGCGATAATTTGATGCCAGCGGGTATCCTCTGTCACATTGGGCTCATTTAACATGAATAATTGATCTACCGTAACGGGAAAACCGGGAAGATTTTGCCCAAGACGGGCTGCCGCAAATAATAGGGGCAGAGGCACGTGAAATAAGGGCAGATGCTCCCGTCCTATAGTTTTGGCCACATGACGATATAAATCATTCAAGGTAAATACTGTGGGTCCCCCAATTTCCCAAGTTTCTCCTCCGTATTGGGGCAAATCGACCAGACGGGCGATTAATTCAGCAACATCGTGACGCGCTACGGGCTGCAGTAATGTGTCCCCACTGCCAGGGACAGGAACCACCGGCCAATGGCACTGTGTCTTGAGCATTTGAAAAAAGGGAGCGCCTCCCCCAAAGAGCAAGGACGGGCGCAAAATGATGGCATCCACGCCCTGCTGCCGGATGTATTGTTCGGCTTTCCACTTACTCTGATGATACCGACTCCGGGCATTTTCTCGCGTCCCCAGTGCCGACATATGAATGAGCCGTGGCACCCCATTTTGTCTCATGGCGTCCACAAGTCGCTTGGTGACTTGGTAATGCATGACATCAAAGGTGATGCCCTGGCTAAGTTTTTCCTCAATGATCCCCACAAGGTGAATGACCACGTCGATTCCCTGCATTACAGCCGTGAGATCGACCTGGCGAATATCCCCTGACACAAATTGAACACCAGAAGCCAGGTTCGACGGATGGCGGGCAAGGACGCTGATTTCATGATGATGCCGTAATAAGGCTTGTTGCACGGCCTGACCCACATATCCTGTACCACCCGTGACGAATACCCGCATCACCTATGAGCCTCCTTTTACCGTTTATTATAGACGGTAAAAGGATCGGTTTAATGCACAGTAATACGAACCTCAGCATTTTCTCCTGGTAACAATGTGTATCCGGCAGCATCAATGGATAGCTCGACCGGAATGCGTTGTGTCACTTTTGTGTACGTGCCCGACGTCGCAGCGGTCGGAATAAGAGAAAAGAAGGATTGAGTTGTCGGTTGAATTGCTTCGACGGTCCCTGAGAACGCAACACCCGGATGTGCATCCACGTAAATGGTGGCACTTTGGCCCACCGACACATTCCGAATTTTACTTTCAGGGATGTTGGCAATGACCATGACATGAGATAGTTGGACCAGAGTAACAAGCGGCGTCCCGGCGCTAACCATTTGCCCATCATGGACCGCTAAATTGGCCACGACCCCGTTCACTGGGGCAACAATATTCACTGTGGTCGAAGTGGGTGATGACGTCGCACTCTTTCCCTTTCCCGTTTGAGATGCTGAGGTCGTCACCGTGGTGAGTTCTTGACCAATCACTTGTCCTTGGGTCACATGTTGCCCTAAACTGACCGACAAGTTTTCTATAGTGCCCGGGGTTACAGCAGCAATAGGAATGCTGGGAGCCGAGATGGAGGCATCTTGGGTGGACACGTAATCATAATTCTGAGTCCAGTAGTATGCCACCACTCCCCCAATCAAAATTAACGCCACAATGATTAAGATGTTAATCAGTATCAATCGACTCTGCTTCACCGATTTTCGCTCCTTTAATAACCTTTAATAGGCCAATCTCAAGTTCCCATGCATTTGGGGTCATCCCATTAATCGACGATCATCTGGTTCGATGCACGTTGGTGACGATACGTTTTCAAAAACAAGGACAAAAAGGCGCCCAGAAGGGTAATGCCTGCTCCAAGCACGAAAATATCGTCAATCCCCATGACAAACGCTTGCTGTTGAATTAAGTCATATAACTCTGTAGTGGTTAACGAAACACTTTGACCTAAGGCCATGCCGTGTTGGACCAAAAATCCTGTTAATTGATGCATAAATTGCACGGCTGGTTGAGAGGTAGGGGTATAAGACGCGGCAATGGTCGTGGCATGCAAGGTCGCCTGGGATTGTAGCACTGCCGTCATAAATGCCAATCCAAAGGACCCGGCCACGCGTTGCATGATGTTGTTAATCGCCGAGCCGGTTCCGACAAGCTCTGTGGGCACGGCGGACATCCCGGCTGTTGTCGCTGGCATCATCGCCATGCCCATTCCGATTCCCCGTAGGGTCAACCACAACACCACATCCGAGACCGGTGTCGTGGTTGACAACCGGTGCAATAAAAATGTGGTGTACGTCAAAATCAAGAGTCCGCCTAAGACCAACGGCCGCGCCCCGATTTTGTCGTAAAGCCTACCGGATATAGGCATCATAATCGCTGATGCTGCCGCGGCGGGCATCATCATTAATCCCGTTTTCAAAGCACCATATCCAACTACCGTCTGTAAGAACAAGGGAACATAAAAAACACCGGAATACATAGCGACCGTAATGATGATGACCAGTAAATTAGCCATCGCGAACGACCCATGGGCGAAAACCCGCAAATTTAATAATGGATGCTTCACCGTAAGTTCCCATAAGGTAAACAGGACCAAGAACAACGTTGAGGCCACCAAAAGCAAAACAATCGGTTCCGAATTCCAGCCCCATGTCTGACCTTCTGATAAGGCTAATAACAACCCGAATAATCCGGTTGCCGACAAGACAAATCCCACCATATCAAAGGGGCCCGTGTTCGAGGACGGAAACTTAGGCACATAGGCGAGCGCTAAAAACGCACCAAGAATCCCAATAGGAACATTAATATAAAAGATAAGACGCCAATCGACGTACTCCACTAACCAGCCGCCCAAGGTTGGACCAATGGCCGGGGCAACAATAATGCCGAGCCCCCAAAATCCCATAGCTGTCCCGATGCTCTCCCGTGGAACCATTCGGTAGACCATGGACATGGTAATGGGCATAATTAAACCGCCTCCGAGAGCCTGTAAAACACGAAACACCGTCAGAATCGATAGGCTCCATGAAAGTCCTGAAAGGGCTGAACCTACGGTAAAGATCACGAGCGACAAAATATAAATACGGCGATAGCCAAACCGTTCTCCCAGATATCCGGCGAGGGGCACAACCACTCCTAAGGTCAACATGTAAATCGTGACAACCCACTGGACCTGGGCGGTATCGACCGAAAACACACTCTCCAGCTTGGGAATGGCAATATTGACAATGGAGGTATCCAATATGGCCATGAATCCTCCGGCAATGAGAACGGCCAGGGCAACGCCCCATTTGTCGGTGATGGTTGATGCCTGTTGTTGGGCCATAGACTCCCTTCTTTCTTGTCTTTCGCGAGACGTCGTGTTAAATGTGAATACGCACCGATGCATTTTCCCCGGCGAGGAACTGATCGCTGCCAGGATTGACAGTAATCGTAACCGGTATCCACTGCCGTTCTTTAGAAAAGGTTCCAACTTGCAGTAAGGGTGACAACGTGCTTAAAGTCGCAGACCCGATATGAGTCACTCGACCAGTAAATGTCGTGCCTGGGTAAGCACTGAGGGTAACGTCCACCGCTTGTCCAATGGCCACCTTGCGAGCGCGGGATTCCGGAATATCCGCCACAATTTGACTGTTCTGCAATTGGACAATGGCCATTAAATCCTCTTTGGGGTCAACACTAGCGCCTTTGGCTACAGCAATTGACCCCACAATGCCCCCCTTACGGGCATAGAGATCGTGCGTGTTGCCACTAGGGGTCGTTACCTCGGCCAGCAAGGTGCCACGAGTGACGTGTTCTCCCGTGTGAACGAAGACGTGGGACACGGTCCCCAGGCTTGATGCCGGCACCCATACATAGGGTGCTGTCACATAGGCATAGGATGAATCGACATAATGGGCCTGATCATAAGCATCAAATCCGGCAATCGCACCCAATACGAGTACGCCCATGAGAGCCACCACTCCGAAAATCCACCTCGGCATTGACTCACCTTCCTTCTGTTGTCTTGGCGTCGGAATGCTCCCATTGGCTGAGCAAACTGGCATATCCTAAGCGGAGTAATTCAATCTCTTCGAGCCGTTCCTCAACCGAAGTAATCCGTTCCAGTCTAATGCGCACATCAATGGTTTGCCGGTATGCGTCGTCTTCGATGCTTTTGGTGGGAACGCCATGACTCATTTCTTCCCAAAGAAGATCCGCTTCAGCGTTTAAATCCGCTAACCGTTCGGTCATGTCGTGTTCACTGAAAACGGTCCGATAGCGGTCTATATGGAAGACCGGGTCCTCGCCATTACTCCACGCTTCGTAGCCCTGGGCCAATATGGATAATTCCAGCAATCGGCGTATTTGCCTGGGACGCTCTCCTTGTCCACTAGCCTCGTCATTTCCCGCGTTTTTCATCACGATATCGGCCAGTTCCGCCGCCCGCGCTTGAATGTCTTTGGCCTTATAACGCCAACGTGTACGCGAAACTTGCTCCCGTAAATACCCAATACGCTCGGGAAGACTGGTGCCGAGAGGGACTAATGCGCCCTCGGTAGAAGGCCGATATTCGGGCAACGAATGAACCGAGGACATAGGCGCTGGCTCTTTGGGATCGTGATGGTGCTCAGCCGACGTGGGTGGAGTCCCATTATTCTCTCCCGACACGATTTCTAGCGCCCGGTTTCGACCCAGCAATACGGATAAAATGGCCGTTGTGAGTCCGAGTCCGATCAGACTAAGTCCCCATATCGCGCTGATAGAAGGTTCTGCAATCAATAAAAAGAGGCCTATGGCCACACTCACGACGGCTTCTATAAGACCTGCAACCAATAGTCCCATAAGACTCGTCTCCCTTTGATTCTTAATCCCTACCCCAAAATGCGTGATGGGCCGTCTTCCCCGAGCGAGCAGGGATAAAAGTCCGCTTAACCCTATCCCGCTTGGGGTCACGCGTGAAGGTTGGGAATTCAGTGTCGTCAACCGGTCCTACCCTGTCTTCGTCTTACGAATCTTCTAAACGTTCAATGAGCGCTAACAACGTTTTTAAATCCTCTTCCGACATCCGCAAAAACAATTGACGCAAAAATTCTCGCCGGTGTTGATGCAAATTTTCGACCTGCGCTCTGCCCGTCGGCGATAACCGGACCGTAACAACACGCCGGTCCAGTTCGGACCGCGACCGGATCACCAGTTTTTGGTTCACTAATCGGTCAATCATAGCACTCGCACTCGCTAGGGATAATTCCAGTTCCTCCGCTATCTCCCCGACTGTCATGGGTTCAGAGTCAAATAACAACTTCAGCAAAGAATACTGTCCCAATGTGAGTGTTTCCTGAGACATGCGCTGACGCATACGACGACCGATTCGAGAAAAAATATGGTCAAGTCTCTCGATATAGTAATCCCGGTCAGCCAAGTCCTTCACCTTCTTGATTATTCGTGATGTTGACTATTAACGATCTGTAATCTTAGTACTAACAACTTAAAAAGTCAAGTTAGCACTACCAATGAATTTTTAGAAATTTTTCCGGTTACCGCTTCACCAGATTTCGTGCAAAGAACAAAAGATTTGCCGGCCTTTCCGCAATACGGCGGAGATAATAGGCATACCAATCCCGTCCCCAAGGGACATAGACCCGGGTTTGATAGCCCTCGCGTGCGAGATCGCGGAGCACTGAATATTTGACGCCATAAAGCATTTGGAATTCGAACTGGTCAGCAGCAATGTGATGATCTTTTACATATCGCAATACATGGCCAATAATGACCTCGTCATGTGTGGCGACAGCCGTATAATTTCCATGAGACAAACTATATTCGACCAGGCGTACATAATTGTCGTCGACATCGGGCTTTGACGGAAAGGCCACCGACACCGGTTCCATATATGCACCTTTGACAATTCGTAAGTTTCTACCGACACCGGATAATGTCTTCAAATCATCCATCGTCCGATAGAGATAGGCTTGCAATACGACCCCAACATTAGCGGGGTATTCCGACCAAATCTCTTGAAATAAATTAAGTGTATCCGTCGTAAACCGGGAATCCTCCATGTCGATACGCACAAAATTTCCATAATCATGGGCTTTGGCGACAATTTGCCGGAGATTTTCCCGGGCCATGTCTACGGATAAATTTAGTCCCATCATGGTTAATTTGAGAGAAACATGGGACTGAACGCCTTCTTGGTGAATCACCTCAAGCATTCGCAGATAACTGTCACGCGCTTGTATCGCCTCTTCGGCTCGGGTTATGGATTCACCTAGATGATCTAAAGTGGCCCTAATTCCATCACGGTTCAAATCTTTGACCACTTTAATGGCGTCATCCAATTCTGATCCTGCGACAAAGCGACTGGCTCCCAAGCGCATGCCGTATTGTTGCATAGCTTGTGAGACCAACCAATTATTGCCCACACCTAAAATAAGCTGCCTAAACACAAGACGCCTCCTTGTTCATCCTCATGTATTGTCATAGTCAATGCGTTCTAAGATTAAGCCTTTGGCAGGCGCAACAAACCCGACTTTTGTACTGCGCGGATGTTCAAGGCCGTGCTGAATCAAGGATATATCGCCCCGTTCCGCACAAAGAATCATAGCGCCAACCAGTCTGCGGACCATATGGTATAAGAATCCATCCGCACCAATATCATAGCGCCAAATATTGCCCTCGTCCTCCATCGTCCATTTACTTAAAAATACGTGCCGTATGGTCGTTTGGGCTGAAGACCCTTCTGAGCGAAAAGCCCAAAAATCATGCTGTCCCACGATTAAGCGCGCCGCCTGGTTAAGGGTTACCCACGATAAAGGACGTTCAATTATCGCGACATACCTGGCCGTTCCGGGCCATGGGACAGATGATCCCCGCCATATCCGGTAACTATAATATTTGGCTTGAGCATCATAGGTAGGCCGAAATGTATCGGGCACCCAATCAACGTGCCGAATGACCAAATCAGATGGCAGTCTTCGATTCATCACGGCAACAATTTTTTCAACGGGTACCGCAACTCTTCCGGTCCACACCACAACTTGCCCTCGGGCATGGACCCCAGCGTCGGTTCGACTAGCGCCGTAAACCGTACCCGGGCCTAAGAGGTGTTGCAAATGATGTTCTAATTCGCCTTGCACGGTACGCCGGTTGGGTTGTTTTTGAAATCCCGCGAAATCTGTCCCGTCATAGGCGATAAAAAGCCGCAAATACATCTTAGATCAACACTTTCCACGTTATTAAGAAAATAACCCAGATTATCATACTGATTATTGTATCCCGTACCGTCCATGGTGCCACTTGAGGAATAAGATGAGGTCGCCACCCCCTGGCCCAAATGGATTCCGCAATATAATCACTCCGTAAGATACTGATCATAATCAGGGGTGTCAAAAACCGCAACCTATCCCTCCACTGACCTCTATCGCCGACTAACTGTCGCCGCATGCGGACGTCTGTTGTCACCCGTTTAGCACTCCGTCGCAATTCGGGTATATAGCGCATGACCAGTAAGGCCATTAAGGCCATTTGGCCAATAAGGGGTTTCGGACCGATAAATCTTTTCAATGCGTGTTCTAGATAATGGATGATGTGGACTGGTGGACGTAACTTCAGTATTGCAAGACTAAAGCTTAAGACAGCACCAAACCGTATACCATCCCAAAAGGCAGAGGGCCATGAGCTATGAGGGTTGTTGATGAAAGCCAAGATAGCCCACAAAACGGCGCCTACCACAAGACCCCATTTTTCACGGTAACTCAAAGAAATTCGCAAACCATAATAACCTACCGTAAGCAGAACGATCTCCACGACCAGCAGCCAAAGTTGGTGGGTAGCAAAAAGGATGATAACGCCGAGTAATAGTGCTTGCAGCAGGACTAGTGGATTTAAGGATGCTGCAATCGCCATAATCTGACCACCTCTTCTCGCGCCCTTTGAGAATTGATCCATGCGCGTGGGGATACGGGCGCATGACGTGTCAGGAGATCGCGCCATAACAGCTCCAAAGGATTCGTGGTGGGCAAAGAATGCGCATACCATAACTGACCGAGGTCGTCCGGTTGGGATTTTAAAACGTTCTCACACCAAAATCCGCTGGCAATAAAGGACAACATCCACGGCCAATCATGACTGATAAGTAAGGTCAAACGAGCGAACTCCTGGCTTTTAAGCCACAAGGTTAATTCATTCTTCCACCATCCATCGAGTCCTTCTGTCGGTTCGTCTAACAATAAAATATCGGGGTCTAGCAGATCGTATATGGCTAAAATCACCCGTCGTTTCTGGCCTGTACTTAATGTCCACGGCGATTGATTCCACAAAGGCTTGAGATCCCAGCGCTTGATGACCGCATCGAGTTTGCTCATAAAAGTCGGGTCTTGTTGCGTGACGCGTTTAAAGGGCCACAGGACTTCTTCTTTGACTGTGGTCTCGGTTAATTGATGCTCTGGATGTTGCATGACATACCCGATGCGTGCGGTGTTCCTCGTCACCGATCCGGTTAGGGGTTTTAAGGCGCCCATTAAGAGCGAAAAAAATTGGCTCTTTCCAGAACCATTCGGGCCCACCACCGCGAATAAGCCTTTTTCTGGGGCAGACCACAAGGGTATGCGCAGTTGTGAATAGGGAAGAATGACATCATGGACTACGATCGCCATAAATATTGACTCACTTCTTTAATGTCCCACATATCCAGATCTTGGCGGCCTGTCAAACTCTTCATCTCTTCCACAAACCCTCTCCACTCATCGGCCAGACGGGTCGCTAACGCCTGGTAGTTCATTTCATGTACGGTTCCGTCCTCAATCCAAAGATAGCGATCTGCAAGCTGCGCCCACTGGGCATCATGGCTAATAATAAACAGTGTGAGCCCACGGCGTTTTACGTGGCGCAAGATATCAAAGATTTGTTGTTTTCCCCATCCGTCGAGCATTGTCTCGGGTTCATCGGCCACCACAATTCGGGCATTTTGGGCCAATATCCCGGCGACAGCAGCCCGGTGCAATTCGCCACCAGACAACGTCTCCGCAGCACGGTGGCGAAGACGTTCCAATTGTGTTGCCTCTAAGGCCCGGTTCGTCCGTTCCTGGGCTTCTTGGTGTGTCGACGCATGCCATAGTGCACTAAGCCCCACATCATCTTCTACGGTTATTCCAACCACTTGATGTTCTGGCTCTTGTTGCAACCATCCGACATAATCACGAGGCCATTTGTCCCGCGGGGTCCCGTCCGCTAGTCTCAAGGTTCCACGAAACGGCGCAATAATACCCGCCATTACGCGCGCGAAGGTAGTTTTACCGCCACCATTCGGACCCGAAATAAAAACGCACTCACCCCCGCGAACCGTCAAGTCCACGGGGCCAAGTGCGTTGCTCTTTTGCGTATCATATCGAACCACAACGTGGTCAAATATGACATCCATCGATGTTAAACCAATTCTAAAATTGCCATGGGTGCCGCATCGCCCCGGCGAAAACCCGTGCGCATAATGCGGGTATAACCACCGGTGCGGTCCTGGTAGCGGGGGCCAATCGTGGTAAATAATTTGGTCACCACATCTTCATCCAATACATACGCGAGCGCTTGACGACGGGCCGCCAAATCGCCCCGTTTGGCTAAGGTAATCATGTGCTCAACAACGCGGTTCACTTCTTTGGCCCGCGTTACGGTGGTTTCAATCCGTTCCTCGCGCAGAGTAGAAGTCACCAAATTACGGAGCATTGCCCGCCGGTGTCCACCAATGCGCCCTAGTTTCCGATGCATGCCTGGCATAAACCGTCTCCTCCATAAGACTTACTCATCAGATGGACGCAGGCCTAAACCTAACGCCACTAATTTTTCTTTAACCTCTTCTAAAGACTTCTTCCCCAAGTTGCGCACTTTCATCATGTCTTCGTCCGACTTGTTGGTCAATTCTCCGACCGTGTTAATCCCTGCACGTTTGAGACAATTAAACGATCGCACCGACAGATCGAGCTCTTCGATGGGCATTTCTAACAGGCGATCTCGAGAATCCTCATCGCGTTGAACACCAATTTCTACACCCGAAACCGTATCGGTTAATTCGATAAACAAGCGTAAGTGATCTGAAAGGATTTTAGCACCACGAGAGATGGCTTCTTCGGGGCTAAGGGACCCATCCGTCCACACTTCCAAGGTAAGACGGTCGTAGTCAGTAATGTGACCGACACGAGTATCTTCGACACGCCAGTTGACCTTAGTAACTGGGCTAAAAATCGAGTCGACGGGAATGACACCAATGGCTTGATCGGCACGTTTGTTCTTTTCAGCGGAAACATAGCCGCGCCCACGTTCGATGGTTAATTCCATTCGTAACGAGTGCCCTTCATCGACATAGGCGATGTGTTGATCGGGTTCTAAAATGTCTACATCGGCGTCCGCAATGATATCTCCTGCGACCACTTCTCCCGGTCCTTCTTTTTCAATACGAAGGATATGAGGTTCGTCAGACCACAATCGCAACGCTAAACGTTTCAAGTTCAATATGATGTCTGCGGTATCCTCAAGCACACCGGGAATCACAGAAAACTCATGCAGAACCCCGTCAATGCGCACGGACGTCACAGCGGTCCCCGGTAATGAGGACAGCAATATCCGCCGCAGTGAATTCCCGAGGGTTATTCCATAACCCCGGTTAAGCGGTTCGACCGTAAATGCTCCATATTTCGGATCCGACCCATCGTCAATCCGTCGAATTTCTGGTTTTTCAACCTCGGTCATATTTTCACTGCCCGCCAAAGGCAGGCGTCCCCCCTTTCAGATCCCTATTGACTAACGCGAGTAGTACTCAATAATGAGCTGCTCCTGAACGGGTGTATCAATCTCATCACGGTTTGGCAATCTTACCACGGTTCCACGCCATTGCTCCCGTTCAACTTCAAGCCACGCTGGTACTGTCCGTGCCGGGGCCTCCAACATCGCTTTAAACCGGGGTTTTTGGCGGCTTCCTTCGCGCACTTCGACGACGTCACCGGGTTTAACCGAATATGACGGTATATTCACCCGCCGACCATTCACGGCGAAGTGATTGTGACGTACCAATTGACGGGCTTCGGCTCGTGACGACGCAAACCCCATACGATACACCACATTATCCAAGCGACGCTCTAAAAGCTGAAGCAAAAGCTCACCAGTGACACCTTTCTTCGCCGAAGCTTTCTCGAAGTACCGTGAGAACTGACCCTCCATGATTCCATAGGTCCTACGAGCTTTTTGCTTTTCTCGTAGCTGTACCCCGTACTCAGAAAGTTTACGGCGTCCTTGGCCATGCTGCCCCGGGGGATACGCGCGTCGTGTCACCGGACATTTATCGGTGTAACACTTGTCCCCTTTTAGATATAATTTAACTCCTTCACGCCGGCACAACCGGCAAACTGGTCCTGTATAACGTGCCATATGGCCGCCTCCTTCCTTTCTTGTTTATACTCGTCGCCTTTTTGGCGGTCGGCACCCATTATGAGGAATAGGTGTGACATCTTTGATCATACTAACTTCAAGACCGGCGGCTTGAAGTGCTCGAATGGCTGCTTCACGTCCCGATCCCGGTCCTTTAACCAGAACCTCAACTTCTTTCAGACCGTATTCCATCGCGGCCTTAGCAGCGGTTTCGGCGGCCATTTGAGCGGCAAACGGTGTGCTTTTCCGTGATCCCTTAAAGCCCGCTTGACCTGATGATGCCCATGATAAGGCATTGCCTTGAGTATCTGTAATGGTGACAATAGTATTATTAAACGTCGACCGAATGTGGGCCGTTCCACGATCCACGTGGCGCCTGTCACGGCGACGGGTTTTAGTGCTACGACGACTGCCTGCCATATTTCCTTGCGGTCCCTCCTAAGAAAATTATCGGTTACTTCTTGCGTTTCGCTCCGACGGTGCGACGCGGGCCTTTACGGGTGCGGGCATTGGTTTTAGTTCGTTGCCCTCGCACTGGTAATCCCCGGCGGTGACGAAGACCGCGGTAGGTACCAATGTCGATTAGCCGTTTGATGTTCATCTGAATTTCCCGGCGCAGATCCCCTTCCACACGGTATTCCCGGTCAACAAGTTCCCGAATGCGGGCTACCTCGTCTTCCGTTAAATCGCGAACCCGCGTATCGGGGTCGACTTGTGTCTTAGCGAGAATTTTTCGCGATGCCGACCACCCAATGCCATAGATATACGGCAGTGCAGCCTCTATCCGCTTATCACGCGGTAAATCAATTCCTGCAATACGTGCCACCCTTAAGCTCCTCTCTTCTGTTTATTACTTAGCCTTGTGCTTGTTTGTGCTTGGGATTTTCACAGATGACCAACACACGGCCATGCCGTTTAATCACTTTGCACTTTTCACAAATGGGCTTCACAGATGCTCGTACCTTCATCGCCGCACCTCCTTCGTGGTTCCATCACTTGTACCGATAGGTGATTCGTCCGCGAGTCAGATCGTAGGGCGACAACTGGACCGTGACCTTATCCCCCGGCAAAATTTTGATAAAATGCATACGAATCTTGCCCGAGATGTGCGCCAGCACCTTATGACCATTCGCTAACTCAACACGAAACATCGCATTTGGCAATGGCTCAATGACTGTTCCCTCGACCTCAATCGCGTCTTCTTTTGCCACAGCATTCCCTCCTTTTTTAGACTCCGCACCACTATTGCCCTATGTTTCCCAGTAAACTGGAAAACAAACCTGTTGAATGCATCCGATCTATTATAACGGAATTCGTCAATCAATTCGAGTCAATATTTCAGGACCGTGGTCCGTTATAAAAATCGTGTGTTCAAAATGCGCGGATAATGATCCATCGCGGGTAACCACGGTCCAGCCGTCATCTAACACATCGACATCGTAAGCACCGGCGTTGACCATCGGTTCGATAGCCAAAGCCAGGCCAGGTTTGAGCAAAATCCCGCGGCCAGCGGGTCCATAATTGGGAACTTGAGGATCTTCATGCATCTGGTGGCCAATACCGTGTCCCACATAATCGCGGACAACCGAGAACCCATGCCGTTCCACATGCTCTTGAACTGCATGAGAAATGTCTCCTAAATGACCGCCCGGCTGTGCCGCTTGAATCCCCGCGTACAAGGATTCCTCCGTCACCCGAAGAAGCAAAGCCGCTCGGTCATCCGGTGGCTCACCAACAAACACCGACAGGGCCGCGTCTCCGACAAATGAATCCATGACCGCACCTAAATCGAGACTGACGAGGTCATGTTCTTTTAACCGTCTCGCCCCGGGAATGCCGTGAACGACTTCATGATTGACTGACACACAGACACTGGCAGGATAACCATGGTAACCTTTGAAGATGGGCACAGCACCTCGTGCTCGGATTTCCGAATCGGCGATGTGATCGAGTTCCTTGGTGGTAATGCCGGGACGGACAGCTTTTTTCAGGATCTGCAGGACTTCGGCCACCACGAGACCAGCCTTACGCATCTTTTCTTTATCCCGCATACTCTTGAGTTCAATCATGCTCTGCCCCCAGCCGGATAATGATATTTTGTGTGACCACATCAACCGGCTCGGTTCCATCAATCTTCACCAACAATCCTCGTTCACGATAAAAATCGATCAGGGGCGCAGTTTCTTCCATATAAACGTTAAGCCGCGTTTCTACGGTTTCGGGTTGGTCGTCCGGACGCTGTACCAACGTCCCACCACAGACCTCACATACACCCTCCACTGCAGGGGGATCAAAGATTACATGGAACGTCGTGCCGCAGGTAGAGCACACCCGTCGTCCGACGAGGCGCTCTACTAATATGTCATGAGGCACGTCAATGTAAATGACTGCGGTGAGGCTTAATTGTCGCTCGGCAAGCATCCCAGCCAAGGCATCGGCTTGGTGAACATTCCTCGGGAACCCGTCAAGGATGAAGCCATTGTGCGTGTCAGCTTGTTGCAAACGGTCGTCCACCATCGCTTCGGTAATGTCATCGGGTACCAGCCGACCTTCTGACATGTAACTCTGGGCTCGTTTTCCGAGTGGCGTTCCTTCACTTAAGTTGCGCCTGAAAATGTCCCCGGTGGATATATGCGGAATCGAATAGTATTCTGCCAGGCGCTTTGCCTGGGTACCTTTACCCGCCCCAGGTGCCCCTAACAGGACCAAGTTGATCACCGGTACCACCTCATTTCATAAATCCCTGATATTGTTTCATCAGCATCTGCGCTTGCATCTGCTTCAATGTATCGAGCGCAACTCCTACAATAATCAACAATGAAGTTCCGCCAAAATACAGACCATTAACTCCCATGCCCATGGTAACGAAACTCGGCAAGATGGCCACAATGCCTAGAAAAATCGCACCGATTAAGGTTAGGCGAGTACTTACCCGCCCCAAATATTCTGCAGTGGGTCGGCCGGGACGAATTCCAGGAATATACCCTCCGCCTTTTTTAAGATTGTCAGCAACATCATCGACTTTAAACACCACTTGCGTGTAAAAGAAGGTGAACACGACAACCAGCACGAACTCGGCCACAATATAAAGGGGTGAGGTGAATCCAAAATAGCGTTCTAGTTCGGACACCCAACCACCCTTAAAGAACTGCCCAATCGTGTAGGGAAGAATCAACAGCGAAATCGCAAAAATAACCGGAATGACCCCTGCTTGGTTGACCCGGATAGGCAGATGCGTATTTTGCCCCTGGTACATCCGGCGCCCCACCACACGTTTGGGATATTGCACCGGAATTTTCCTCTGACCCTCATTAACAAAAACCACTGCCGCAATGATAATGACGGCCACGATTAAGAAGATAATGATCTTAGGCCAGCTAATAATCCCGGCTTGAATGTACTTGTACAGTTGCTCGACACCAAACGGTAACCGGGAGATTATCCCGAAAAACACCAAAAGGGAAATGCCGTTTCCTATTCCCTTGTCAGTGATTTCTTCGCCCACCCACATCAAGATGGTGGACCCGGTCAACAGCAACAAGGCCGTCAGCAATAAACTGGCGATGGTGTGATGAATATAGGCAAATTCACCATTTGATGAGTAATTGTACAAATAGTAAGCAATGCCTAAAGACTGTAAGGCCCCGAGTCCCAGTGATAACCACCGGGTGACCTTCGTCATTTTTTTCTGACCCTCTTCGCCTTCCTTGGACCATTCTTCCACTGTGGGAATAACCACCGTCATCAATTGCATGATAATACTGGCATTAATATACGGAATGATACTCAAGGCAAATATTGATAACGTGGCCGTCGCTCCACCCGAAAACAGGTTCAATAAAGCAAAAATGGTCGCCCCGTGTAAAAACAGGCTTTGAATGACGGATGCGTGGACGCCCGGGATTGGCACATGGGCGCCCACACGAAATACGACCAGCATCAAGAAGGTAAACAGTATACGCCTGTTCAAGTCTGACGCCCGGAACGCATTCATCATATTTTGTGCCACGTCAAATCACCTCGGCCCGTCCAGAAACCGCCTCGATCTTTTCCTTGGCCGACTTGGAAAATGCATTCACCTGTACAGTCAAGGGACGGTCCAGTTCTCCCTCCCCTAAAATCTTAACGGGTAAATTGCGGCGTACGAGCCGGCGATTTTTCAGCAGATCAATGGTAACCACTGTGTTGGGTTCGAATTGGTTCAAATCTCCAACATTCACCACTTCGTACTCAACGCGAAAGGGATTGACAAAGCCCCGCTTAGGTAAGCGCCGCTGTAAGGGCATCTGCCCTCCCTCAAAACCGGGGCGAATGCTTCCTCCGGACCGTGCCTTCTGACCTTTGTGACCGCGGCCCGCTGTCTTACCCAGTCCGGATCCCAATCCTCGTCCGCGCCGTGTCTTTTTTGTACGGCTGCCGGGGGCAGGCTGAATTTCATGTAGTCTCATTTAGTGGCCTCCTCTCCCTCTGGAATTTCTTCCACGCGCACGAGATGACGGATTTTGTGAATCATCCCCCGAATAGAGGGGTTATCATCAAACTCGACGGTCCGCCACATTTTGCGAAGACCTAACCGGCTCGCGGTATCTTTTTGATCTTTGGCGTAACCGATAGGGCTCTTCACCAACGTAATGCGTAATCTAGCCATGGTGCGCCCCCCTTAAAACTTCTTGGACAGTACGGCCACGTAATTTGGCTACACGCTCCGCCTTCTTCAACTGCTTGAGTGCATCCATCGCGGCCGCCACCACGTTATTGGGATTTGAAGTACCTAAGGACTTGGTTAACACATCCCGCACTCCAGCGGCTTCTAACACGGCACGGACAGGTCCTCCGGCAATCACTCCGGTACCCGGTCCAGCGGGTTTGATTAACACCCGTCCTGCTCCAAATACTCCAGTGACTTGGTGTGGAATTGTGCTTCCCAACCGCGGCACGGTAATCATTGATTTTTTGGCATCCTCGACGCCCTTGCGAATGGCATCCGGAATTTCGGCAGCTTTACCTAATCCGACGCCAACCCGACCATTTTCATCGCCAACCACAACCAACGCGCTAAAGCTAAATCGCCGTCCACCTTTCACGACCTTGGCGACCCGGTTAATCGCAACCACTTTTTCCTTGAATTCGCTTGCGCCTCGGGTTTCTTGATTTTGGGCTGCTGGCCTTGCCATAACGTACCCCCTAATTCCTAAAATTCGAGTCCAGCTTCACGCGCCGCGTCAGCCAATGCTTGAACACGCCCGTGATAGCGGTACCCGCCGCGGTCAAAGACCACTTTTTTTACGCCATGAGCGATAGCACGTTCCGCAACCAACCGGCCCACTTCCCGTGCTTTGGCTACTGTCAACCGACCTTCCATGTTGTCAAAGACTTTTTCCAATGTAGATGCCGATGCAATCGTGTGTCCTTTGGTGTCATCGATTACCTGTGCGTAAATATGCAAATTGGAGCGGAAGACATTAAGGCGCGGTCTTTCAGGCGTTCCTTTAATCTTACTCCGTATACGCAGGTGCCGACGCTTCCGAGCCGCGTTCCTGTCAAAACGTGTATACACGTCTTATCCCTCATTTCTTTCCAGTCTTACCAACCTTGCGAATAATCCGTTCACCTTGGTAGTGAATCCCTTTACCTTTGTAGGGCTCCGGTGGACGCACACTGCGAATCCGAGCGGCCGTCGCACCAACGGCTTCTTTGTCATAGCCCTTGACCACGATGTTGGTGGGGTTGGGCACTTCAAATTCGATACCCGCGGGCGGTTCAATGTTTACCGGATGAGAAAACCCGACCGCTAGCACCAAGTTTGGGCCTTGCTTGGAAGCACGATATCCAACTCCGGCCATCTCCAAATTCCGTTGGAATCCTTGAGATACACCTTCGACCATGTTTGCGACGAGCGTTCGCGACAATCCCCATTGCGCTCTGGCTACGGGACTGTCATCGACCGGAAGAACACGCAACTCATTGTTTTCCATGGTGACCGTCACTTCAGGGCGCAGGGTCCGCTCAAGCTCACCCTTGGGCCCTTTCACGTGCACCCTGGTTCCGTCGATGGTAACCGTCACACCGGCAGGAATGGGAATCGCTTTTTTACCTATCCGTGACATCCGGGATACTCCTCCTCATAATCTGCCTTACCACACGTAGCAGAGTACTTCTCCACCCACGTGGATCTCACGCGCTTGTTTTTCCGTCATCACGCCGCGTGACGTGGATAACACGGCAATACCCAGTCCGCCCAAGACACGGGGTAATTCATCGTGCCCCGCATAGACACGCAGCCCCGGACGGCTAATCCGTTTTAGGCCGGAAATGACGCGCTCTCGGTTCGGTCCATATTTCAAATGGAGGCGAATCATCCCGTGCTTGCCGTCTTCAACCAATTCGTAATCACGAATGAATCCTTCTTGTTTCAGGATTTGTGCTAGAGCACGTTTTATCTTGGAATCGGGCACATCCACATGTTCGCGGTATACGACATTGGCGTTCCGAATTCGGGTTAACATATCTGCAATGGGATCAGTCACTGCGATCCTCCTCTCACTTACCAGCTGGCTTTACGTACACCGGGGATTTGTCCCTGGTGCGCTAATTGCCGAAAACACAAGCGGCATAATCCAAAGTCGCGAATATATCCATGCGGTCGTCCACAAACCTGGCAACGATGGTATTTTCGTACTTTATACTTTGGTGTCCGTTTGGCCTTAGCAATGAGTGACTTTTTGGCCATGTCATCCCTCCTAACGTTGTGGCGTGAACGGCATGCCGAGCAAAGTCAAAAGTTCTTTGGCTTCTTCATCGGTTTCTGCACTTGTGACAAGTGTCACATCCATGCCGCGCACTTTTTCGACCTTGTCATACTCGATTTCCGGGAAAATAATTTGTTCACGAATTCCTAAGGTATAGTTTCCACGACCATCAAATCCTTTGGTGGATACCCCACGAAAGTCGCGAACCCGGGGAAGCGCCATGAAAAAGAGCTTCTCCACAAAATCATACATCCGTTGACCCCTAAGCGTCACTTTGGTCCCAATGGGCATTCCCTCTCGCACCTTGAAGGATGCGATCGATTTACGAGCTCGCGTGACCAGCGGTTTCTGACCCGTGATCGTGGCCAAATCGTTGACGGCCGCCTCGAGCAATTTGGGATTGCCGATCGAATCTCCTACACCCATATTGATGACCACTTTGACAAGCCTGGGCACGTTCATCGGGTTTTTGTATTTAAAGCGCTCCTGCAGTCGCGGTACGACTTCTTTTTCGTACCGTTCCTTGAGCTCCGACACCACAGCCATTGTTAACCCCCTGTTCCTTGTCCCGCTCTTTAGTCGATCGCGGCACCGCACCGCTTGCATTGCCGAACTTTCTTACCGTTATCCAAAAACTTGTGTCCAACTCTTGTGGCTTTTTTACAAGAGGGGCAAATGAGCATCACATTGGACACGTGTAAGGGAGCTTCCATCGCGATAATGCCGCCCTGCGGATACTGCTGCGTTGGTTTTTGGTGTTTTTTGACCAAATTGATCTTCTCTACCACCACGCGATCTTCTTTGGGAATCGCACGGATTATTTTGCCCTGCTTACCTTTATCCTTGCCGGCGAGCACCTTAACTAAGTCGCCTTTTTTTACGTGCACCCTAGTCCCTCCTTCCGTTTCCGTCTGCTGAGTTATAACACCTCAGGTGCTAGGGATATGATTTTCATAAAATCACGTTCGCGTAGTTCTCGCGCCACCGGTCCAAAAATACGGGTACCGCGGGGTTCTTTCTCGTCGCCCCGGAGAATAACCGCAGCGTTTTCATCAAACTTGATGTATGAGCCGTCACTGCGGCGCCGACCGGTCTTGGTACGAACAATCACGGCCTTAACGACGTCGCCTTTTTTGACCACGCCCCCGGGCGTTGCTTCTTTAACAGAAGCCACAATCACGTCTCCAATGTTTCCGTAGCGCCGAAACGATCCTCCCAGTACTCGAATGCACATAATCTCTTTGGCTCCGGTGTTGTCTGCAACCGTCAGACGTGTTTGCGGTTGTATCATGAGAATGTCCTCCTTTCCATCGATCCGCTAAATACTTATTGGACTTCGTCAGCGCGCCGAATTATTTCAATGACACGCCAGCGTTTCTCTTTGGAAAGAGGTCGTGTCTCTTCGATCCGTACAATATCGCCCGTTCGGCACTGATTCTCTTCGTCGTGTGCTTTGTACCGCTTTGTCCGGCGCATTGTACGCCCATAAATGGGATGGCGCACCAGCGACTCTACGGCAACTACCACCGTCTTATTCATTTTGTCGCTGACGACCGTTCCCTCGCGTACTTTTCTTTTACCCGTTGGTTGTTCCATGTCGCTCTTGCCCTCCTATTTCGCGTCCTGCCGGAGCTCGCGCTCCCGCATGATGGTGTGTACCCTTGCGATATCTTTGCGTACCTGGCGAACGCGCATGGGATTCTCCAATTGGGCCGTGGCAAGTTGGAACCGAAGCCGGAAAAGCTCTTCTTTTAACGCTCGCAATTTAGCTTGTAGCTCTTCTTGACTGAGCTCTCGTATCTCCTTAGGCTTCATGCGCATTCTCCCCCGACTCCTCGCGTTTTACAAACCGCGTCTTGATAGGTAACTTGTGAGCAGCCAAACGCATCGCTTCACGAGCCACTTCCTCGGGTACACCGGCCAACTCAAACATGATCCGCTGAGGCTTGACGACTGCGACCCAGTATTCCACGTTCCCCTTACCACTACCTTGCCGAGTTTCGGCAGGTTTCTTCGTCACGGGTTTGTCTGGAAAAATCGTAATCCAGACTTTTCCTCCACGCCGAATGTACCGTGTCAAGGCCACACGAGCTGCTTCGATCTGCCGGTCTGTAATCCACGCCGGTTCTAAGGCTTGGAGGCCGTATTCACCAAATACAACTTTATTTCCCCGGTGCGCCGTACCCTTCATGCGGCCACGCTGCATTTTGCGATACTTGGTACGCTTCGGTTGCAACATTTTACTGACCTCCCTCTTGCGCTACCAGCACACGCTTTTTCGCCGCAGGCAAGACTTGGCCTTTAAAGATCCACACTTTAACCCCAATGATGCCATAGGTTGTGTGCGCTTCAGCAAATCCATAGTCAATGTCTGCCCGTAACGTGTGAAGGGGAATGGATCCTTCCCATGCCCATTCACGGCGCGCTATCTCAGCTCCGCCAAGACGGCCGCTGACCATAATTTTGACTCCTTGAACCCCAGCTTGTCGCATCGTCCGTGTGATGGACTGTTTCATCGCGCGTTTAAACGCAATACGCCGCTCTAACTGACTGGCGACATTTTCCGCCACTAACTGAGCATCCGCATCAGGAGCCTTTACTTCGAGAATGTTGAGATTGACGTTCTTGTTAGTAAGTTTTTCGAGGTCTTTCCGTAACGCTTCAACCCCGACTCCACCCTTACCGATCACCATTCCCGGTTTGCCGGTGTGGACCGTAACTTTGAGCTTATTCGCCGATCCCCGTTCGATCTCCACCCGCGCAATCCCAGCTGCGTGATGCCTCTTCTTGATGAAACGGCGGATGGCTAAATCCTCTCCTAATAACTCAGGAGTCTCTTTCCGGTTGCCATACCAACGTGAATCCCAGTCCTTAACAATCCCAAGGCGTAGACCCTTTGGGTGAATTTTTTGCCCCATGGTTCCCTCCTAGCTGTTGTGCTTGGGTCGTAACACAACCGAAATGTGACTCGTCCGCTTAAAAATCGAAAATGCTTGACCTCGGCTTCGCGGATGAATCCGTTTAAGTGTTGGGCCGCCGTCAACCCACACAGCATGCACATATAAATCCCGTGGGTCCATGTCATAGTTGTGTTGGGCGTTAGCCACTGCACTCTTGAGCAACTTGGCTACAACCGCCGAGGCCCGTTTGGGCGTGTGCCGCAAAATCGCCTCCGCGTCCCGAACATCCTTCCCCCGAATCAGGTCCACCACGATGCGAACTTTCCGGGGTGCAATGCGGACATGGCGCACATGAGCGCGAGCTTCTGCTACGTCTGCCATTTATGCCATCTCCTTATTTCAAAGACGTGGACCGCTCGGTTTTGTCCCCATGACCCTTAAAGGTCCTGGTGGGAGCAAACTCGCCGAGTTTGTGTCCGACCATCTCTTCAGTGATATAAATTGGTACATGTCTGCGCCCATCATGAATGCCAATGGTGTGACCAACCATGTCGGGAACGATAGTAGAGGCACGAGCCCAAGTCTTAATAACCCGCTTTTCGTTCTTGGCATTCATCGCGGCGATTTTTTTCATCAATTTCTCATCGACGTATGGACCCTTCTTGGTTGAACGACTCATTCTCTACCTCCCTGCCTTCCGCCGACGCACGATCATCCGGTTCGATGCTTTGTGCTTCTTCCGTGTCTTCTTACCGAGAGCCGGTTTACCCCATGGTGTCATCGGGTGCTTGTGACCTACCGGAGCCTTCCCTTCACCACCACCGTGGGGATGGTCGACCGGGTTCATAACGCTACCACGGACTGTTGGGCGCCATCCGAGATGACGATTTCGTCCGGCCTTGCCAATGACAATATTTTCGTGCTCGACATTTCCCACTTGACCAATCGTCGCCCGCGCCGTCACGGGAACGCGTCTAAGCTCCCCAGAGGGCAAGCGCAACAGGGCGTGTTTGCCTTCTTTAGCAGCCAACTGAGCCGAAGCCCCAGCCGATCGGGCAAGTTGCGCGCCTTTTCCAGGCACCAATTCGACATTGTGTACGATGGTTCCGACGGGCACATCCTGCAATTTTAACGCGTTTCCTGGTTTAATATCGGCTGTCGGACCCGATACCACCGTGTCTCCCACTTTTAACCCAACCGGAGCCAAGATGTAGGCCAAAGTGTCATCGGCATATTTCAGCAACGCTATCCGGGCTGTTCGAAACGGATCATATTCGATGGATTGAACCACCGCGGGAATACCTTCTTTGGTCCGTTTAAAATCAATTTTCCGGTAGAGTCGTTTGGTACCACCGCCGCGGTGCCGAGTCGTAATACGACCATAGTTGTTTCGACCCGCCTTGCGGTGCATACCCACCACGAGACTTTTTTCCGGTTCGGTTTTCGTGATCTCCTCAAAGGTTGACACAGTCATATGCCGCACACCAGGAGACGTTGGTTTCATTTTTCGAACTGCCACAATCCAGCCTCCTTAATGTTAGACACCTTCAAAGATGTCAATGGATTCTCCAGGTGCTAACGTCACGATGGCTTTTTTCCGGCGTGTCGTCCGTCCAACCACCATACCGCGGCGTTTTTCCTTGCTGGGCCGCCATAACGTGTTGACCTTGGTTACGTGCACCTTGAAGATTTCCTCAATCGCATTGCGAATCTCGACCTTATTCGCCCTTGGCGACACCTCAAATGTATATTTGTTGAGTGCCATTTGATCTGTGCTAGCCTCGGTGACAATGGGACGAATAATCACATCGTAAGCTGATTTCATCGCGCAAACACCTCTTCCACTCGTGCCACCGCGTCGGTATCGAGAACGACTTGGTGATACCGAAGCAAGCTGTACGCGTTCAAGTTATCCGTGGTAATGGTGTGCACGTTCTTGAAATTCCGCGCGGACAACTTCCATGTTTCATTGGGCGACGCGGTAACGAATAACACATTGCGACCCAAATTCAAGTTATCCAAAGCCGCCAAAACGTGTTTTGTTTTGACTTCCGGCAACGTTAGTGCATTAACGACTTTCAACTCATCTGACGCCAGTTTGGCGCTTAATGCTTGACGCAAAGCCGCCCGTCGCATTTTTCGTGGGAACTTCACCGAAAAATCGCGGGGATGGGGTCCGAATACAACGCCCCCGTGCCGCCAATGTGGCGCCCGGGTTGTCCCGGCTCGGGCCCGACCGGTGCCCTTCTGCCGCCACGGTTTTCTTCCACCGCCACGCACTTCAGAACGTGTCTTGGTGTCGGCGGTACCCGCACGCTGATTGGCTTGGAAGGCCACCACGGCCTGATGCAGCAACGCCTCATTTACCGGTGCGGCAAACACGGTGTCGGAGAGCTGCAGTTCACCGACGACCTGTCCTTGAAGGTCATATACATTCACAGTCGGCATGCCTACATCGCTCCTTTCCGATTTCGAACAGAATCCCGCACCATGACCAACGAGCCGCGAGGTCCTGGGACCGCACCGCGTACCAATAATAAGTTGCGGTCAGCATCGACACGCTCGACACGAAGCCGCAAGACCGTTACGCGTGCATGCCCTTTGTGTCCAGGCATTTTTCGTCCGGGATGCACCCGTCCGCCACCACCAGAGGTTCGGGCCGCTAAAGAACCGACACGACGGTGGTATTTCGAACCGTGTGAGGTCGGACCACGACGAAATCCCCAGCGCTTAATGACCCCCGCAAAGCCCTTACCTTTGCTCGTTCCGGTCACGTCAACAATGTCTCCGGGACTGAACGCATCTTCCACTTTAATTACCGATCCGGGCTCTAAATCTGTTGCTCCAGGCAACCGGAATTCACGCACGAATCTTACGGGTTCGACAGCAAGTTTCTCAAAATCCTTGCGCTGGGGCTGGGCCACTTTATGTGGCTTTATGGCTCCAACGCCGAGCTGCACTGCATCGTAACCATCTTTCGCTTGCGTGCGCAACCGTAAGACTTTGTTAGGCTCGGCGTGAATCACCGTAACGGGCACGGCACGACCTTCGTCGTCAAACACTTGGGTCATGCCTACCTTAATGCCAATAATCCCTTTCATAACATCCTCCCGCCTACAGCTTTATCTCGATGTCCACCCCGGCCGGGAGATCCAGACGCATGAGCGCATTGACCGTTTTCTGACTGGGATCCATGATGTCGATCAAACGCTTGTGAATGCGACGCTCAAACTGTTCGCGAATGTCCTTCTCCCCGTTAGGTGCAGTCAGAACCGTGTACACCTTCTTCTCAGTGGGCAGCGGCACTGGGCCAGAGACTGCGGCGCCATTGCGCCGGGCAGTCTCCACAATTGTCGCTGCTGACTTATCCAACACTTCGTAATCGTAACCCTTCAGGCGAATCCGAATTTTTTGCTGGGCCACTGTCCGTTCCCCCTTGCTTTATGCCAATATTTGGGTCACTACACCAGCGCCCACAGTGCGTCCACCTTCACGAATAGCGAAACGCAGACCTTCTTCCATAGCGATTGGCGCAATTAACTCGACTTCCATCTGGATGTTGTCTCCGGGCATCACCATTTCAACGCCTTCTGGGAGTTTGACGACACCGGTGACGTCCGTGGTCCGGAAGTAAAACTGCGGCCGGTATCCGTTGAAAAATGGGGTGTGACGGCCACCTTCTTCCTTGGTTAACACGTAAACCTCGGCTTTGTATTTGGTGTGAGGGTGGATGCTTCCGGGCTTGGCCAAAACCTGACCCCGTTCAACCTCATCTTTATCCACACCACGCAACAAACATCCGATGTTGTCTCCGGCCACAGCCTGGTCCAAGGTCTTGCGGAACATTTCGACGCCGGTCACAACCGTCTTCTTTGCTGTGTCCGTCAATCCGACGATTTCAACTTCTTCTCCAACCTTAATGGTTCCCCGTTCCACACGACCGGTAACAACCGTTCCACGTCCGGTGATGGACATGGTGTCCTCAACAGGCATTAAGAAGGGTTTGTTGGTGTCGCGCTCGGGAGTGGGAATGTAGTCGTCAACAGCGTCCATCAAGTCCCAAATCTTACCGCACCATTCACAGTCGCGTTTTCCGCATCCGCATTCTAGGGCTTTTAAGGCGGATCCCGCTACGACGGGAATGTCATCTCCCGGGAATTCATAGCTGCTCAGGAGTTCCCGAACCTCGATCTCGACCAATTCCATCAACTCGGGGTCATCCACCATGTCGGCCTTGTTTAAGAACACAACAATGTTGGGCACACCGACCTGACGAGCTAAGAGAATGTGTTCACGGGTCTGAGGCATAGGACCGTCGGCAGCCGACACTACCAAAATGGCACCGTCCATCTGAGCCGCACCGGTAATCATGTTTTTCACGTAGTCAGCGTGTCCTGGGCAGTCCACGTGTGCATAGTGCCGCTTGTCGGTTTCATACTCGACGTGGGCTGTCGCGATCGTAATTCCGCGTTCACGCTCTTCAGGAGCCTTGTCAATTTGGTCATAGGCCGTAAATTCTGCCTGACCCTGGGTGGATAGGACGCGGGTAATAGCCGCCGTCAAAGTGGTCTTACCGTGGTCAACGTGACCAATTGTACCCACGTTAATGTGGGGCTTTGTGCGCTCGTACTTCTTCTTCGCCATTACTAAATCCTCCTTGAGTTATTTGGCATCCGCCATCTGTTTAGTGCCTCGACTTAATGACCTGCTCGGTCACATGCTTTGGAGCTTCTTCGTAATGAGAAAATTGCATGGTGTAGGTACCGCGCCCTTGAGACCGCGAGCGGAGATCCGTCGCGTAACCAAACATTTCGGCTAAGGGAACATAGCCACGGATGGCTTGCACACCACCGGGTCTAGGCTCCATCCCTTCAATGCGGCCCCGCCGCGAGTTGAGGTCTCCAATCACGTCCCCCATATACTCGTCTGGCACCACAACTTCGACCGCCATGATTGGCTCTAAGAGCACAGGATTGGCTTTTTGAGCAGCCGCCTTAAATCCCATAGATCCAGCAATCTTGAATGCCATTTCGCTGGAGTCGACTTCGTGGTAGGAGCCGTCAAATAGTGTAACACGAACATCCAAGACAGGGTATCCGGCCAACACACCTGACTCCATCGCTTCTTTGACACCAGCTTCTACCGCAGGAATATATTCCTTGGGTACGACACCACCAACAATCTTATTGACAAACTCGAATCCTTGACCGGGCTCTAAGGGCTCCACTTTTAACCACACATGACCATATTGTCCACGACCACCGCTTTGCCGAATGAATTTTCCTTCGGCTTCGACGCTCTTTCGCAAGGTTTCTTTGTACGCTACTTGGGGTTTACCCACATTGGCCTGCACTTTGAATTCGCGGAGTAGACGGTCCACGATAATTTCAAGATGCAGTTCGCCCATCCCAGCGATAATGGTTTGGCCCGTTTCTTGGTCCGTGTACATACGGAACGTTGGATCTTCTTCGGCGAGCTTGGATAAGGCAGTTCCCATTTTGTCCTGGTCGGCCTTGGTTTTGGGCTCGATGGCCACCGAAATAACCGGCTCGGGAAATACCATCGATTCTAAAAGAATCGGCTTTTGCTCATCCGACAAGGTGTCTCCCGTTGTGGTGTCCTTCAGTCCTACCGCCGCCGCAATATCTCCGGCGTACACGGTATCGATTTCTTCACGGTGATTCGCGTGCATTTGCAAAATACGACCAATTCGTTCCCTACGTCCTTTGGTGACATTGTAGACGTACGATCCAGAGGTCAAGGTCCCGGAGTAGACCCGGAAGAATGCCAGTTTACCAACAAAGGGGTCGGACATGATTTTGAAGGCGAGACCCGAGAATGGAGCATCGTCTGAAACTTCGCGATAAATCTCTTCTCCCGTTGCCGGATCATGACCCCGAACGGCACCAATGTCTAAAGGAGACGGAAGATAATCTACGACCGCGTCCAACAGCGGCTGGACACCTTTATTCCGGTAAGACGAACCACACAATACAGGAACCAACTGACTGGAAAGGGTTCCTTTTCGAAGCGCCGCACGGATTTCTTCTTCCGTGAGCTCTTCACCCTCCAGATACTTTTCCATTAGAGCGTCATCCACATCGGCTACCGCTTCTAATAGCATTTGCCGACGCTCATTGCACACCTCTTGTAAATCCTCAGGAATATCGACATATTCCCCACGCGTCCCCAAGTCATCTTCATACAAATAGGCTTGCATCTTGATCAGGTCAACAATGCCTTTGAACTGATCTTCTGCTCCCCATGGCCACTGGATGGCCACGGGATTGGCCCCAAGACGCGTACGGATTTGGCTAACGGTGTTGGCGAAATCCGCTCCAATGATATCCATTTTGTTCACATAAGCGATGCGGGGCACATGGTACTTGTCTGCCTGTCGCCACACCGTTTCGGATTGCGGTTCAACACCACCCTTGGCATCAAAGACAGCAATGGCGCCGTCTAAAACGCGTAAGGATCGTTCCACTTCTACCGTAAAGTCCACGTGGCCGGGCGTGTCAATAATGTTGATCCGGTGGTCCCGCCACGTCGTTGTGGTCGCAGCGGAGGTGATGGTAATTCCACGCTCCTGCTCTTGAACCATCCAGTCCATCGTGGCCGTTCCCTCGTGAACCTCACCGATTTTGTGGGTGCGGTGCGTATAAAACAAAATACGCTCAGTTGTGGTGGTCTTCCCCGCATCAATGTGGGCCATAATCCCGATATTTCGGGTTCGTTCCAAAGGAAACGCTCGAGCCATAACTGGGAAACTCCCTTCTTACCTACTGACCTGCTTTACCAGCGATAATGCGCAAAGGCTTTATTAGCCTCGGCCATGCGGTGGGTTTCGTCACGTTTTTTCACGGCGCCACCACTGTTTTGGTACGCGTCCAATATTTCGTTGGCTAGGCGTTCTTCCATCGTGCGTTCATGGCGTGCACGCGCATACTGAACTAACCAGCGAATAGCCAGCGACATGCGTCGCTGCGGGCGAACCTCAATAGGCACCTGGTAGGTGGCTCCACCAACACGTCGGGGACGAACCTCGAGAAGAGGCGTGACGTTTTTGATGGCTCCTTCAAAAACTTCCATCACATCTTTTTGACTTTTTTCGGCAATAATATCGAATGCACGATACACAATGTGTTCGGCTAAACTTTTCTTGCCGCTCATCATCACTTTGTTAATAAGTGCTGCAACTTGCGGGCTGTTATAGACAGCGTCCGGCGCAATTTCGCGGACACCAGCCGCTCCACGTCTGGGCATGCTTTCCCTCCTTCTCCGCTTTACTTCTTGCCAGCTGGTTGATTCTTCTTGGCGCCGTATTTCGACCGGCCTTGCGCCCGTTTCTGAACGCCACCAGCGTCAAGAGTTCCCCGGATAACGTGATAACGCACTCCCGGCAAGTCCCGAACACGCCCTCCACGCACCAACACCACAGAGTGCTCTTGAAGGTTATGTCCGATTCCTGGAATATAGGCCGTGACTTCTTCCCCGTTCGTCAAACGAACACGAGCAACCTTTCGGAGTGCTGAGTTGGGTTTTTTCGGCGTTACTGTTTTCACACTGATACATACCCCACGCTTCTGCGGGTTTCCTCTCAGTGCAGGAGCTGCGGACTTTTTCGTTGTCTTTTTTCGTCCATGTCGTACCAGCTGATTGATTGTTGGCACCAGCCCCCACCTCCTTTCACGCAAATGACCTTTGCTCTGGCAGCAGCGCTGCGCATGCAGCACCCACTTCTATCCCGCATAACCGGCCCAGTTCGTCCATTGAACCCACGTATTCAATGGGTATATTTCGGGTTGTACTTTGGTTCACGATTTCCTCGATGACCCGGGCTTCAGCGTCTTGAGCTATGTAGACGCACAGTACCGTTCCTTGAGCGATCTTTTTCAAAGTTTCCCGCATACCCACTACGCGGCGCCGACGATTTTTTAATGCGTCGATATCCATTGGTCTGGCCTCCCGGCGCTTACAGGCTTAGACACACTTGGGTATTTTATCACCGGAAAACGGGCGTGTCAATTGACACGCCCGTTAGGAATCTTATTTAATCAACTCGTTCTCCACCGATTTATCGGCATTTTCATCGGCCCCGTGAATAATCACGTTGCGGTACCGCGACATTCCCGTTCCAGCCGGAACTAACTTACCGATAATCACGTTTTCCTTGAGACCCAACAGCGGATCCCGTTTCGCCTTAATCGACGCTTCGGTTAAGACCCGAGTCGTTTCCTGGAAGGACGCTGCGGATAAGAAGGAATCCGTGGCCAACGACGCCTTGGTAATTCCTAATACGGTAGGTTTGGCCACTGCCGGGGTTCCTCCCCGCATCAACACTTCAGCATTTTGATCTTCAAACTCAAACCGGTCAACCAATGCGCCGGGCAGCAAGGAGGTGTCTCCAGCTTCCTCAATCTTCACCTTACGCATCATCTGCCGCACCATAACTTCAATGTGCTTGTCGTTGATATCGACACCCTGCACCCGGTAAACACGCTGAACTTCCTGCAACAGGTAGTTTTGAACACCGGTCAAACCTAAAACCCGCAGCAAGTCATGAGGATTGACAGATCCTTCGGTGAGTTCTTCACCTGCTTCGATATGATCACCTTCGTGCACTTTAATCCGCGAACCAAAGGGAACCACATAGGATTGCGCTTCGTTGTCCTTGTCGCTAACAATCGTGATTTCGCGGCGTCCCTTGTTCTCTCCCATGTGCACTGTTCCCGATATCTCCGCAATAATCGCTTGACCTTTGGGTTTACGTGCCTCAAAGAGCTCTTCGACACGGGGAAGACCTTGAGTGATGTCGTCTCCAGCCACTCCACCCATGTGGAACGTCCGCATTGTCAGCTGAGTACCGGGTTCACCAATACTTTGCGCGGCAATAATTCCCACCGCTTCTCCGACTTCCACAATACCGCCCTTCGCCAAGTTTCGGCCATAACAAGCTACACAGACTCCGAAGCGGGATTGGCACGTCAGCACCGACCGGACCCGCAGTTCCGTAATGCCAGCATCGACAATCGCGCGAGCGGTATCTTCCACAAGGAGTTCATTGGCATGCGCAATAATCTCGCCAGTTTGAGGATGATAGACATCCTCGGGCACCACTCGTCCCACTAGGCGGTCATACAGACTTTCGATAACCTGGCCACCATCTTTAATTTCCCGGACTAAGGTTCCTTGCGTCGTTCCACAATCGACTTCACGGACAATCACGTCCTGAGCGACATCGACCAATCGCCGGGTCAGATACCCTGAGTCTGCGGTACGTAAGGCCGTGTCCGCGAGTCCTTTTCTGGCACCGTGAGTCGACGTAAAATATTCCAGCACGGTCAATCCTTCGCGGAAATTGGCTCGGATGGGCAACTCAATGATCCGTCCTGATGGATCGGCCATTAATCCCCGCATGCCCGCTAACTGCGAAATCTGCTGCACATTACCACGGGCACCAGACGTCGCCATCATGTAGACCGAATTGTTGCGATCCAAAGTATCCATTAAGGCTTGCGTAACCCGTTCCTTGGCCCGAGTCCAAATCCCAATAACCCGTTCATAGCGCTCGTCAGCCGTGATCAAACCGCGGCGATACTGGCGGGTAACCTGCATAACCTCTTGCTCGGCTTCTTGCAAAATCTGTTTCTTGGCTTCGGGAATGACGATGTCAGAGACGGAGATCGTCACGCCAGCCTTGGTCGCATATTGGAAACCTAATGCTTTAATGCGGTCAAGCGTCTGCGCGGTCACGTCATTACCGTACATCCGGAACATATCCGCCACGATCTTCGCCAATTGTTTTCGCCCAATGGTCTGATCGATAAACCGCAGCTCTTTCGGCAAGGCATCATTATAGAGAAACCGTCCTAAGGTAGAGGTGCGGCGTTCGCCATCATAGCGCATGGTAACCCGGGCATGGAGATCCAAAACACCTTCCGCATACGCCATTTCACCTTCTTGAAGGTCGGCTAATACCATCCCTTCCCCTTTGGCGTTCTCTTTGTCCATCGTAAGATAATACGAGCCCAATACCATGTCCTGAGTTGGGGTCACGACGGGCTGCCCATCTTTAGGATTCAAAATGTTTTGGGTTGATAGCATTAACACCCGCGCTTCAGACTGAGCTTCTGCCGACAGGGGCACGTGCACCGCCATCTGGTCTCCATCAAAGTCTGCGTTATAGGCCGTACAGACAAGCGGGTGAATCTGAATAGCCCGTCCTTCGACCAACACGGGCTCGAAGGCTTGAATCCCTAAACGGTGCAAGGTCGGTGCGCGGTTTAACAACACGGGATGTTCTTTGATCACATCTTCCAAAACATCCCATACTTCGGGACGCACACGTTCAACCATACGTTTTGCGGATTTAATGTTGTGAGCATACCCTTCGTTCACGAGCTTCTTCATGACAAAGGGTTTGAACAGTTCCAGGGCCATTTCTTTGGGCAATCCGCACTGATGCATTTTCAATTTCGGCCCGACCACAATCACGGAACGACCCGAGTAGTCAACACGTTTACCCAACAAGTTCTGACGAAATCGCCCTTGTTTTCCTTTCAGCATATCTGATAGCGATTTCAACGGACGATTACCAGGACCGGTCACGGGTCGGCCCCTGCGACCGTTATCAATAAGCGCGTCAACCGCTTCTTGTAACATCCGTTTCTCGTTGCGGACAATGATATCCGGTGCTCCTAAATCTAATAACCGTTTGAGGCGGTTATTGCGATTAATCACCCGCCGGTACAAATCATTGAGGTCAGACGTCGCGAATCGTCCTCCATCGAGTTGAACCATAGGACGCAGGTCAGGCGGAATCACCGGAATAACGTCCAAGATCATCCATTCTGGACGGTTTCCCGATTGCCGAAATGCTTCGACCACTTCCAGGCGCCTAATAGCCCGCACTCGGCGTTGACCGGACGAGCTATTTAACTCACCTCGGAGTTCTTGCGCCAGTTCTTCCAAATCGAGTTCCATCAATAACTCTTTAATGGCCTCGGCGCCCATGCCGGCACGGAAATGCCCACCATATTTCTCCCGGTATTCGCGGTACTCGGATTCCACTAATAACTGTTTTTTCATCAAGGGCGTAGTCCCGGGTTCAATTACCACATACGCAGCAAAATAAAGGACTTTTTCCAAGGCCCGGGGAGACATATCGAGAATTAATCCCATCCGGGAAGGAATTCCTTTGAAATACCAGATGTGCGAAACCGGAGCCGCTAATTCAATGTGCCCCATGCGTTCACGGCGCACTTTGGACCGTGTTACTTCAACACCGCAGCGATCACAGACAACGCCTTTATAACGGACGCGCTTGTACTTACCACAGTGACATTCCCAATCTTTTGTCGGTCCAAATATTTTTTCGCAGAACAACCCTTCGCGTTCGGGTTTTAAGGTGCGGTAATTGATTGTCTCCGGTTTCTTTACTTCGCCTTTAGACCATTCCCGGATTTGTTCCGGAGAGGCTAAAGCAATCCGCATGGAGTCAAAATGGTTAACGTCTAACATCGAATTGAATCCCTCCCGGATTAGTAGTCCTCGCCGTCGTCGTCGCCATCAAGGTCATCAGTATCCTCGCTATCATCATCGATGGGCTCGTCAAACGAGGTGTCTTCCGATCCCCGGCGTAAAATGGCATACGCATTTTCCGCTTCCTGATCGAAATTCATCCCTCTGCCTGGCTCAAATTCTTCCGGCGAGCCGCCTTGGGTGTCTTCCATCAAGCGATGAAGTTCTTGACCTTCGGCCTCGTCAATGCCCTCAGGGAGCAGATCAAAGGTTCTCGCCTCGTTGGCTGGTTCATCGTCAAGCTCCCGAATCTCAATTTCTTCTTCATGCTCATTCAGAATCTTGACATCCAGTCCCAGCGACTGCAGTTCTTTAATCAGCACCTTAAACGACTCAGGCACTCCCGGCTCAGGGACATTTTCTCCTTTTACAATCGCTTCGTACGTTTTGACACGACCGACCACATCGTCAGACTTAACCGTAAGCAATTCTTGCAAGGTATAGGCCGCTCCATATGCTTCTAACGCCCAAACCTCCATCTCACCGAAGCGCTGACCGCCAAACTGCGCTTTTCCTCCCAAAGGTTGTTGGGTGACCAGTGAGTAAGGCCCGGTAGAACGTGCATGGATTTTGTCATCTACTAAGTGAGCCAGTTTCAGCATGTAAACAATCCCGACGGTCACTTCATTATCAAAGGGTTCTCCCGTTCGACCATCATAAAGAACGGTTTTCCCTGACGGAGGAAGATGCGCTTCTTCAAACATCCGGGTCAAGTCCTCTTCCCGGGCCCCATCAAATACCGGGGTCGCGACTTTAATCCCTAAGGCCTTAGCAGCCCATCCCAAATGGGTTTCCAGAACCTGTCCAATGTTCATGCGGCTCGGCACTCCCAAGGGATTGAGAACAATTTCCACCGGAGTCCCATCGGGCAAGAACGGCATATCCTCTTCGGGCAAAATGCGTGAGATAACCCCTTTGTTCCCGTGACGGCCGGCCATTTTGTCTCCCTCGGAGATCTTCCTCTTTTGCGCAATGTAAACTTGCACTAATTGATTGACTCCAGGAGACAATTCGTCACCTTGTTCACGTGTAAAGACCTTCACGTCCACAACGATTCCTGATTCGCCGTGAGGTACGCGCAATGAGGTATCACGCACTTCTCGAGCTTTTTCACCAAAAATGGCACGTAACAGCCGCTCTTCTGCGGTCAGTTCCGTTTCCCCCTTGGGAGTCACTTTGCCAACCAACACATCTCCTGGTCGCACTTCCGCCCCGATACGGATAATTCCCCGATCATCCAGGTCTTTGAGCACTTCTTCACCCACGTTAGGAATGTCCCGGGTAATTTCTTCGGGCCCCAGCTTGGTGTCTCTGGCGTCACATTCGTATTCCTCAATGTGGATGGACGTAAATACGTCTTCCTTGACGAGCTTCTCGCTAAGCAAGATAGCGTCTTCGTAGTTATACCCTTCCCATGGCATGAAGGCTACTAAGACGTTCCGACCTAATGCCAACTCTCCGTGATCAGTCGATGGACCGTCTGCGATAATTTGTCCAGCGTGGACGCGTTCTCCTTTACGGACAATGGGCTTTTGATTGATACATGTCCCCTGGTTGGACCGCGTAAATTTCAACAATTTGTAGGTGGACACGGTATGATCATCATTGCGTACGACAATCTTATCCGCTTGTACGCGGTCTACCACACCATCTTTTTCGCTAATACTGACAACACCTGAATCGCGCGCCGCTTTGGCTTCCATCCCTGTTCCCACGACCGGAGAATCTGTCACGAGCAAAGGTACCGCTTGACGCTGCATGTTGGCTCCCATGAGCGCACGGTTCGCATCATCATGCTCCAGGAAGGGGATCAAAGCGGTCGCAATCGAGACCACTTGTTTCGGCGACACATCCATATAGTCGACCCGATCAGGGGTTTCCTCTAAAATCTCATGGCGAGAACGCACTGTAACCCGGGGTGCCACGAAATGGCCATCCTCGGTCAGCGGTTCATTGGCCTGGGCAATAACCATGTCGTCTTCTTCATCCGCGGTCAGGTAGACAATTTCATTGGTGACGACTCCCCGTTCTTTATCCACTTTCCGGTAAGGCGTCTCAATAAAACCGTATTCGTTAATCCGGGCAAAGGTGGACAACGAGCCAATCAGTCCAATATTAGGACCCTCAGGCGTTTCAATCGGACACATCCGTCCATAGTGAGAGTGGTGCACGTCTCGTACTTCGAACCCTGCCCGTTCACGAGACAATCCCCCCGGTCCCAAAGCAGACAAGCGCCGTTTATGAGTCAATTCGGCTAAGGGATTGGTCTGGTCCATAAACTGTGAAAGTTGTGATGAGCCAAAGAATTCCTTCACAGCCGCTACGACTGGACGAATATTGATAAGCGCTTGAGGCGTAATGGATTCGATATCTTGAATCGTCATCCGTTCCCGAACCACGCGCTCCATTCGGCTTAAACCGACTCGGAATTGGTTCTGCAACAATTCCCCAACCGACCTTAGACGGCGATTTCCTAAATGGTCGATGTCGTCAGTCGTACCAATGCCTTCAAAAAGATTGGTCAGGTAATTGAAACAGGCAATAATATCTTCCCGGGTTATGGTTTTTAAGCCCATGTCTGGTTGGCCATTTGAAACCACCATGACCTCTTCACCGTTGGGCAATGCAACCCGAATCGTCTTAATTTGCGCCTGATCTAAGGCTGACGCCTGGTCCCGGTCGATATGATCGCCTTCGCGAACCAAAATTTCGCCGGTTTCGGGGTGAACAACCGTCTCAAGAGCAGTCGTTCCCACAATGCGGCGCCGTAATGAAAGTTTCTTATTAAATTTGTAACGTCCTACACTCGCCAGATCATAACGTTTAGCATCAAAAAACAGCGACTGTAGCAAACTTTGAGCACTTTCCACCGTCGGTGGCTCACCGGGACGCAACCGTTTGTAAATTTCAATGAGCGCTTCTTCTTGGGTCTTAGCCGCATCTTTGGATAGTGTCGTCCGAATGCGTTCATCATCCCCGACAGCTTCAAGAATTTGAGCATCGGTACCAAAGCCCAAAGCTCGCAGCAAGATCGTGGCAGGAAGTTTACGTGTCCGGTCAATGCGGACCGATAACACATCATTAGCGTCGGATTCAAACTCTAACCACGCGCCCCGATTAGGAATCATCGTTGCAAAGTACAGTTTTTTCCCAGAGGGATCGATTTGTTCGCCAAAATAGACTCCTGGCGAACGGACAAGCTGACTGACTATGACTCGTTCAGCACCATTAATGATAAAGGTGCCCTTGTCCGTCATCAGGGGAAAATCGCCCATAAAAACATCTTGTTCTTTGACTTCACCGGTCTCTTTATTGATCAGCCGCACACGCACGTGAAGCGGTGCCGCATAAGTGACGTCTCGAGCTTTACACTCCTCGACCGAATATTTTGGGGTCTTCAAATTGTAATCGACAAACTCTAAAATGAGGTTACCGGTAAAATCTTGGATAGGGGAGATATCCCGAAACATTTCGCGCAAACCTTCCCGCAAAAACCATTGATACGAGTTTTGCTGTATCTCAATCAGGTTGGGCATGTCAAGCACTTCATTAATACGTGCAAAGGACACCCGCTGCGGGTGCTCGGTTTGGAGAGGATAAGCCATTCACAGTCAGCTCCTTGTTCCTGATTTAAGTCCCAATAGGTGGCGCGAGTCGTGTTATGCGTCATCATCGTTGGTATGAATTGGCTTATAAAATATGGCAATTAAAAATAATATCACAAGCCCACCCAAAGGTCAACATAATCATTAACCTTAGGGAGGGCTATTTTACAGCCGACTCGTCGGAACCTTATTTGATCTGAGCAGTAGCTCCTGCTTCTTCCAATTTCGCTTTGGCTGCTTCGGCATCCGCTTTCGAAATCTTCTCCTTAACTGGCTTGGGTGCTCCATCCACAAGGGCTTTAGCTTCCGTCAGCGACAATCCTGTTAATTCGCGGACTGCCTTAATAACCTGGACTTTTTTGTCACCAGCCGAGGTTAGAATGACATCAAATTCGGTTTGCTCAGCTTCTTCTTGAGCTGGTGCTGCTGCTCCACCCGCTGCCGGAGCTGCGGCAACAGCAACCGGAGCCGCTGCGGTTACACCGAATTCTTCTTCCAAGGCCTTCACTAACTGAGATAATTCTAACACATTCATCTCTTTTACGCTTGCAATAATTTCTTCAACCTTCGCCATGATTTCATCCTCCTTGTTTCAGTAAGGCTTAAGCCTGTTCCTTTTGTTGCCGAATCTGATCCAAAGCCCGTGCCAAATTGGTCAATGGCGCATTTAACACCCAAACCAATTGCTGAATAGGTGCATTTAATGTACCAACCAACTTGCCTAACAACACTTCGCGGGACGGCAGTTCAGCCAAATTCCGCACTTCTTGAGCCGCAATGGCACGTTTCCCCAAAATTCCGGCCTTAATCTCGATTTTGCGAAATTCGCGCGCTGCTTGTGTCATCAACTTTGCCGCAGCTACTGGATCATCATGAGAGAACGCCACGGCCGTTGGTCCCTCAAGATACGGTTCCAATCCTTCAATTCCCACTTCATCAGCCGCACGCTTAATGAGCGTATTTTTGATAACCCGGAGGGTTACGCCACCCTTACGTAAGTTCTCACGTAATTGATTGAGCTGTTGTACGGTTAATCCGCGGTAATTGGCTAAAACCGCCGAGGACGAGCCTTCGAGTTCCTCACGCGTTTCTTCGATGATTTGAGCTTTTTGCGGTGTTGGCATTCCATCACCTCCTAGCAAAAACTACAAAAAAATACCTCCACCCAAGAACGGTGAGAGGATCTGTTAACGAAACAAACATCTCCAAAATTCTACCTAAGTGGGAGTATTAAGCCGTAAAGGCACCCACTGTCTTGGGCTCGCGAATCACTGTATCATGAATAGGTCAGGAAATCAAGGCAGTAAATAAAAGTCATGATACCGGCGACATTTCCTTGCTATCTTAACCGGATAACTCCAAACTACAGCCCTATCCAATTAAATCGCATTCTTTGACTATAATCGTCAATGAGCCCAGCTCGCCAAGAGGCGGTGGGCAATAATGCCCACCGCCTCTTGGCCAGGAAGTTATATTTCGCGGCGGTCCACCATCGTATTAGCGCCTGTCACGACGCTTAATGTGATAATTCCCGTCGATACGAGCAACATGCCTTTGGTCAAGTAATGAAAGTGTTCCATCTTGCCTCCGGCAACGATCACCAGAATGGAAGCTAACGCAATACAGAGTTTAATGAGGTTACGCACTTGGACCGCCTCCTTGAAGCATCGCTTCAATTGCCCAAACCAGATCCCTCTGCGTTAAGAAGAGCATGGTCTAGTGACCATGAACAACGTTGAGAAGTTATGATGAAAATTCCGACTTTAGCTGTTGTACTTGATATTTTATCAAAACCGCGAAAGCAATGCAAAAAAGCTGTAGCGCAAAAACGCTACAGCTTTGATGAGAACAATTAAACTGCTTGAACCGTACGCTGGGCTGACTGCGGATTCACATGAATTCCTGGACCCATCGTCGTCGAAATGGTAATGGAGCGTAAATACACTCCTTTGGCGGCAGCCGGACGCGCCTTATTGAGCGCATCCACCAAGGCGGCAAGATTTTCTTCAAGAGCTTCCACAGAAAAACTGGCCTTGCCAATGGGAGCGTGAACAATTCCCGCCTTTTCCGTACGAAATTCGATCTTACCAGCCTTGATTTCTTTAACGGCATTGGCCACATCAAAGGTCACGGTACCGGTTTTCGGGTTCGGCATAAGTCCTTTGGGTCCAAGAATCTTTCCTAGCCGCCCCACCAACGCCATCATATCGGGCGTAGCTACGGCGACATCGAAGTCTGTCCAACCGGACTGAATGCGTTCGGCCAGCTCTTCGGCTCCGACCACATCAGCCCCCGCCTCTTCAGCTTCCCGAGCCTTTTCTCCTTTAGCAAAGACAACGACTTTTTGGGTTTTCCCAATACCATGCGGCAATACTACGGCTCCTCGCACGACCTGGTCCGAGTGCCTAGGGTCAACGCCCAAACGAATAGCCACTTCAACTGTCTCATCAAATTTGGCCTTGGCTGTTTCTTTGGCCAATTGTACAGCATCCCGAGCATCGTAAAGACGTCCTTTTTCAACTTTCGCTGCCAACTCGGAATAACGTTTTCCTGGCTTCATTCTAAAACCTCCTTGTGGTTAAACGGTCCGATGACCTCCCACCAAGCTTTTCATCCACTTAATTAGTCAACAATATCGACACCCATGCTCCGGGCAGTTCCTTCAATCATACGCATGGCTGCTTCGATCGTCGTGGCGTTCAAGTCTGGCATTTTGGTTTCTGCGATTTCTCGCACTTTGTCACGTGTTAACGTCCCAACCTTTTTCGTGTTGGGATTTGACGATGCCGTTTCCAAACCCAAGGCTTTTTTAATTAACACAGAAGCTGGGGGTGTTTTGGTGACAAATGTAAATGACCGGTCTTCATAGACAGTAATTTCGACAGGGATGATCATCCCCACTTGTCCTTGCGTTCGCTCATTATAGTCTTTAACAAAGGCCATAATGTTGACACCGTGTTGACCTAAAGCAGGACCAACAGGCGGTGCAGGCGTCGCTTTCCCCGCAGGAATCTGAAGTTTTATCACGGCACTAACTTTCTTTGGCACTGTTTTCCCTCATTTCTTACTCCATTTCGGCGACTTGACCAAAATCCACCTCGAGAGGTGTTTCGCGTCCAAACATTGACACGGTCAAGCGCACCTTACCGCGATCCTGGAAAATTTCTTCGATGCGTCCTGAAAAACCTTCAAAGGGCCCTTCTCTGACGGTCACTTCTTGTCCAACCGCTAAATTAATCTTAGGTAATTCCGGCACTCCGGATAGGTCGCTACCCAAGATCATATGCACCTCATGCTCTAAAAGAGGTATCGGTCTTGCACCCGAGCCGACAAAGCCCGTCACACCCGGTGTATTGCGCACCACATACCACGAGTCATCGGTCATAATCATTTCGACCATCACATAACCCGGAAAAACCTTCTTTTTGACAAGCTTCTTCTTGCCATCTTTAACTTCCAGTTCTTCTTCCATGGGCACAATGACTCGAAAGATCTTGTCTTCCATATTCATGGATTCCACACGTTTCTCGAGATTGGCTTTGACCTTATTCTCATATCCCGAATACGTGTGAATCACATACCAGTTCTTCTCCACTGTACCAGCCGCCTTCCCACACAAAAAAATGCGCCAAGCCGGCGTCAGGGTAAGGCCTCCAAGGCGCTTGTACTAGCGAATGAAATTGAGCCCAAGATTAAATAGCGCATCTAGCCCTGAGATAATAAGCGCCACCACTATTGAAAACGACACCACGAATCCTGTGTAGGACAAGGTTTGTCGCGGTGTTGGCCATACCACTTTCTTTAATTCAGATCGCACTTCCCGCAAATATTTTCGGGAACGGTCACGATTGGATACTGTGGCTTTGCCCTTAGCTTCCATCATTTTCCCCATTTCTGTGAAACCAAAACCTACCGAGTCTCACGGTGAATGGTATGGGTGCGACACCACCGGCAATATTTGCGACGCTCAAGCCGGTTGGGATCATTTTTCTTGTTCTTTGTGGTCGTGTAATTGCGCCGTTTGCAATCTGAACACGCCAAAGTAATAATTGTTCGCATGTTGCTTACCTCCCACTCATGCGCAAGGATTTTATCATATCACCATGATGCTGTCAATGAAATATGCCGCCGGCCTTCTTGGGTTGTAGGCCAAATTGAAAACACGTATGGTTGGCCGTTTTGTTCATTTAAACACATTACACACGAGGAATTTTCGATTGACGAACCTAAAATGCGGCAGATCCACTTGGCAAAGTCTTGCGCGTCAATAATAACGACGTTGAAACAATGATCCACGTCGTAGCAAATATGATCCATACCGAATGGAAGGCGTTCACCGTCATGGCGAAATTCTATTGGAAGCCATACTTCTGGCATCGCGCATATTATGTCGGGAGCGTCGGTGAATCCTCGCTGGAGACGGTGAAACGTTACGTCGAAGCCCAAGGGACGCAAGAAAAACCCCGCAAGGCGGCCAAGAGGCCGCCGCCCGCTTGACCCCCTCTTGGCTATCGCCTAAGAAGGGGTCAAGCGGGCATTGTGTTCAACCGTGAAGATTCGTCGTATTGTCGTGGTTTCCCATGTCCAACACCACGGATTTTGTCCGTCAGCTTGGACAGGATTTTTTTATTATAATCCTGTTGATTCACGCTCACGAGTGCCATGAGTCCCGCAGCCACAACGAAACTCATGGCGTCCACAGCAAATCCCAACCAAGCCCCTTGAGTCACGGTAAAAACACCGCCAATTATCGGACCGAGAATCCCGCTAAGCCCATAGCTTCCCAATATCCACGAATTCGCCGTATCGGTATCCGGTTTGTCTTGTACCCGCATAACCAGTGAAAAAAATGCGGGTTCCACCGTGGCGCCCACTGCCCCAATAAGCACAACACAAATCAATGCAACCTTTGTCGAAAACTCACTCGGACGCATCTCTGCATCCCATGCAAAAATCCCCGCCACCACGCCCAAGATCAAATTGGTGAGCACAAGGACACGCTTTCCGTTGTACCGATCTATGAGCGCACCCGACCACATCTGCACGATGGCGCCAAACAACAGGCTCAAAAACTGAACCATGGCCAGGACCCTTACCGTTCCATAGCGCGTAACAAGAATCCAGTTCAAGGCTACGCGATAAACGCCGTTGCCAATAGATGATACAAACTCACTCCCAATAAACGTTAAGAAATTCACGGTCTCTCTCCTCGACCCATCCCCATAAAAATAGAGTCCTTCTTGTCGACACAGGCAAGAAGGACTCTATTTCATCGCGTTAAGCTGAAACGTGATCTTGATCGGGTAATCCGGTAAAGACACGGCTTGCCAAAATATCTTCGGCCTCAATCGTCATCAAGTCGTCTTTCGTCAGGCGACCACCTTTGGCAAATAAACGATTAGCTTGTCTTAATCGTGCGCGGTCCAGGGCATTACGTACACTGCGAGCATTAGCGAAATTGGGCATCGCCATTCGACGGTCTAGATAGGAGCGGAAAGCCTCACGAGCTTCTTGACTTAACCGGTAATGCTGTTCCGCTAACATGAGTTCGGCAATGAGCAACAATTCATCTGCTGTATAATCAGGGAAATCAATATGATGGGCAATACGAGAACGCATTCCCGGATTGGATTTGAAGAAGCGATCCATCCGATCTTTATATCCGGCAAGAATCACGACCAAATCATCCCGCTGATTTTCCATCACCTGCAACAAAATTTCAATCGTTTCTTGCCCATAGTCGCGTTCGTTTTCCTCGCGGTATAGGTAATAGGCTTCATCAATAAATAACACGCCACCCATGGCACGTTTCAAGACTTCTTTGGTCTTAGGGGCTGTGTGACCGATATATTGCCCTACTAAGTCATCGCGGGTGACAGCCACCATATGGCCTTTGCGAACATATCCGAGCCGATGCAAAATTTCTGCCATCCGCATAGCCACGGTCGTTTTTCCGGTTCCCGGATTGCCTGTAAAGGACATGTGAAGAGACGGAGTTTGCGAGGACAATTCGAGTTGTTTTCTCATTTTATCAACCAGCAGTAGGGCCGCAATTTCGCGAATGCGGGTCTTAACAGGCTTTAATCCTATTAATTCACGGTCTAATTGAGCCAAAATGTCCATGACTTTGGATTCCCCGAGGACCGTATCGAAATCCAAGAACGGTTCTTGTTGAATATTTGCGGCGTCTTGTGTCATGATTTTGTGCCGCCCGCCCATTAAGGCACGGACGCGCTTCCCTCCCTTGCTAATAGTAACGTTTCCGTGGAATGACTGATGATGAGATAAATAGAGCTCTCACGCAGATTGCGACTAATGGGTTTGCAATTGACGCATGCCATGCTCGGCTTGTTCACGAATTTGTGCAATCACATGTTTGCGGTCAGGCTGCCCAAAAATCGCACTGCCGACGACAAGAATTTCCGCGCCTGCTTGGCTTACTGCTTCTGCCGTGTTCTGATTGATGCCTCCATCGACCTCAATGAGAATCTGCGAATATCCGGAAGTGTCCAACAAATGTCGAAGATTTCGAACTTTTTCTGTCATAAGAGGAATATATTTTTGCCCACCAAAACCCGGATTTACGGTCATTACGAGGACATAGTCCAAGTCCGGTAAGACATTTTCCACCACCTGGATGGGTGTCGATGGCGTCAGGGCTAAACCCGCTTTTTTTCCAGCACTGCGGATCATGTCTAAGGCCCGTTGCACATGGGGTGTGGCCTCATAATGAATCGATATGCTGTCGGCTCCTGCCTTTAAAAAATCGGGGATATATTGCTCTGGTTTCACAATCATGAGATGGACATCAAGATGTGCCGTTGTATCCTTGCGTAAAGACTCCACAACCACAGGACCCATGGTGATGTTGGGAACAAATTGGCCGTCCATCACATCGATATGAATCCAGTCCGCGCCGCCCGCTAGAACATCTTGTACTTCTCGGCCCAAATGAGCAAAATTCGCGGACAAAATAGATGGAGCAATTAGCGAATTCCTCATCATATCCCCCTTCTCACATAACAAAGCCACCCTACAGCGATGTAACCTTGTGAATTTTCTCACTAATTATCAAGTAAATTAGATCCGGTGTCAAGAGTTCTAGCGGTCAAATGTCATATCGACTTACCGAACGCCCTCCCATTTCCCCTCAACGACGACGAAGTCTATTCATACCCTAAGACAAGTATATATGACCCAAAGGCCTCGCATGGTTATTTCGCGGTAACGCAGCATTTCTTTACCGGGGATCCGGTTGACGTGTCCACAAATTATATCCTCGTATAAGGAGGACAACGATCTATGGCCTGGCTAATTCAACATTTTCATCCAGCGATAATCCATTTCCCCATTGTTTTGTTTCTCTTGACCGCGGTCGCCCGGAACTTTAGCAACCAGGTTCCGCCAAGCTTCATTCGCATGGGATTATTGCTTAGCATCATCTTTGGCTTACTTGCGATCGTTTCGGGTCTTGTGGCAGCGCAACCGCAATTAACTCCTCCCGATCGTCTGTTAACCTGGCATATGCGTTTAGCCAGTCTTTGGATGGGATGTGTGCTGTATCTTTACCTCACCCACGACCATGAACCCGATCCGGTGATCACCACAGTGATTTGGATCGCCGCGAGTCTTTTAATTGTCGCTATTGGTACTTTAGGTGGCTTAATGGTCTATGCTTTTGTCCGCTGACTTTTTTGATAAGCCCGGCCAAACAATGCGTCAGCTAAACCTACTAAGACACCAATGGCAATCGAATCAAAAACATAAGCAAAAGTATGGACAATCGGGTAGACATAGTGAGTAAAGTAAATGCTGACCACGGTCGTTGTCACAATAAACCCGATAAAACCACGACCGGGTGGAGAAATATATCCCCCAAACATTTCATCAACTAAATAGCCAATACCGGCGACAAACAGCGCAATGATGACGGCCTCGGACAAAGAGATGCCGGGAAACAAACTTAAGGTATAGCGAAAAATCTCTAATAACATTAAGGTCATAATGAAACGGGCTATGGCTCCCTTCCAATTCATAAACGGTCCCTCCTTATCTTCTTGTAGATAGTGTGACTCTCTCATTCTTTCTTTATCCGGCTCCATGAGGTATAGCCAAAAAATTTTGCGGCACGCTATTCCTACACCACAGATAGCAGGTTATTGCCTAAACCGCAGCCATTAGTCACCAACCCATTCAACCAAGAGAGGAGGCAAGGACCGATCATGCTAAAAAGCCCCAAGACATGGATTGCTTTGATGGCATTCGTCACGTTCACCGCAGGATGTGGTCTTTATGGAGCAGGTGGACCCAACAACAATGTTCCTCGGGGAAAAGAAGGGCAACAACCCCAGGGTGTGACCGACGTGAATAATACCCGTAATCCCTTGTTGGATCACAAAACCAACCGGTCACGGGCTAAGAAAGTGTCGGCAGCCACCAAAACGCCGCAAAATCCTCAAGCCGTAAAAGCGGGTGCCATTGTCTTTCAAAGAGATTGCGCGTCTTGTCATGGACCCCAGGGTATTGGAACCACCGGGGCTCCAAGACTAGCCGCTCCGAGTGGTGTGGTGTCCACCTTCGGGGATGTCGCCAAACTGAAGACCTTTATTGCCACACATATGCCGGCTAATCATCCGGGAAGTCTGGATGCCAAAGACGCCACCACAGTATCACAATACGTTTGGCATATTGCTGAAGGCAAATAATCATTCCGCTATGCTAAAAGGCCCATTACGCTAAAGCGTGTACGGGCCTTTTTCTTTATCCCAATTGATTGATAAACAACGCCACAATGCCAACCAAATACGCCTGGTCAATGTGCTCTAACCATTTGAGATGAATAATGCGGCGAGGAAACGGCGTGATGAGACTAAGCCCGTTACTGATGAGATAGACGGCGCCTAACAGTAAACTTTCCAGCAAATACTCACGTTTCAAGGGATCCACATAATAAGGCAATAAACCCACGAGCGCGGTGAGAACTGACCACATTAACATGCGGGCTTTCAACCGCTCTTCTTCACGCGGAAAAGTTGTTTGGATTTTTTGGCAGTACTGGCTGTGCCACAGAAAATACATGTCGTGGATATAGGATTGTGCCCAAAGCCCCGGAATCACCAACAAAAGCAACATTTCCGCAAACCCTATATGATGACGTCCTATCATCAGACCTGCATAGGAGCTGACGATCCCAAGAAGACTCGCCGCAATGGCACCCCCGCGCCGCCGTCCCGGGTATCGCAGGGTAAGAATAGCCGTTATATTAAACATCCCTAAACTCAGCTGGGCCATCAAAGGACTCGAGGGCCACAAAGACAGCGTGGCCACAGCTTGTCCCCCGATGGCAATCGCCAAGAGTTTTCGTGGCAAAGGCGTATACGACGCTAACATCACTAATATCATGCTAACAAGAGATTCTGCCCAAGCCCACAACATGTTTGCCAGGGTAGGCCACCACCGGGACAACGGATAATGTCTTATGGCTATTAATACACTAATAGACCAAAGGACGGCGACAAATCCCCAAGAAAATCGTGTTAGCGGGGGTCTGTCGGGTCCTTGCGACCAGATCATCGGCGAGATTATCTGACGATTTTGCGAAATGTTCACGAGTTCGATCCCGGTTTATGTTTATGTCCCGGGGGCTTTGGTTTCGGATCATCAAATTGATCATCGATACGCAAGGCCACTTTTCGAAACGATATAAGCAGGACAGTCATCACGATAATCTGAAAAAGCCACCAAAATGGATCCCACCAGTGTGCAATACCGGGACTATACGGTATCCGAATAGGTAGGTAAGGAAAAAATCCCATAGTACAACCTCCTCATCAATGGGGATAGCGTCTTAAATCCAATACAGAAACAAATAGGACAACAAGCTGCCAACCATTTGAAAGATCCAAAAATATAAAGCAGCATCAGCATCCCAGTGATATTCATCGGTAAACTGAACCCGTGCCGCCCGAAAACTGATGGCAATTAAGACAAAAATGCCCACGAGTTCATAAAAACCGGAGACACCTGTTAAGGTAAAATACACCTCTCCATAACGGGTGCCCGGGGGAATAAACCGCGTCCCCCATTGATAAGCCAAGATAAACAGTTGCAAGCTCCCTAATACGGCCGCACGGCGAAATCCCTGAACCATGTCCATGAGTCGATTGTGACGGATAGCCACAACGGCCTGCCACGCGATAAGCCCTGATAACAAATCCAGCAGAATTTCAGCGGCCCCTAACCAGCCGTTAACTTTGGGACTGACATAATACCCATCAAACATGTACCAGTCCGCAAAGATTAGGATGAACGGCACCGATTGACTGACCAAAAATATTCGCAATCCCCAACGGTACGCCGCTAATTCCCGATCTTTCACATACGTTGCTGCCATAAAGGCTTCTCCTCCTTATTGTGATTCGGATGCATCCTTCACCAAATATGCCGAGGGTTCGTCATGGTCATAGCGATAGAATCCCCGTACCACTTCGACTTCTCCGTCAAAGTTATTTTCGGGCGGCGGAGAGGTCGTCAACCATTCCAGTGTCCGAGAATGCCAAGGATTTTCCGGGGCTTTAGGACCATTGCGCCAAGCCCAGATTATGTGAATCGCATGGGCAATAAAGCCTGCCCCGAGGAAGAAAGCAAAGAGAGAGACTTCGTAGTTCACCGGTTTTAAATACGGTGGATAAGCCGGTACCCAGCGGTTCATTCCGTCCAGTCCCAAAAGAAACATTTGACCAAACGTCCCATTGAACCCGATGAAAATCCAGATCGCTAACAGCTTGCCCCAGGTTTCGTTATACATGCGTCCAGAAAACTTCGGCAGCCAATAATACATCGACGCAATCCATGTGAAAATCATGCCGCCAATGATGGTGTAATGGAAATGCGCGATAACAAAGAACGTATCGTGTACTTGCAAATTCACCGGCGGGTCTGCCAAATAAACTCCCGTCAATCCGCCAACCACGAAGTTGAACAAACTCATCAAAACCAACAGCGAAGGGGTAGTTAAACGCAGTCTAGCTTTCCATAATGTTCCAATTGCAGCCATAAACGAAAATCCGGTGGGAATAGAAATCATCTCGGTAAAGAACGCAAAGGGAAACATTTCACTGTTGCGCATATTGGTAAACATGTGGTGCGCCCAAACCAGCCCACTTAACATCATCACGAAAATCAACCCGATAATGGCCCAGTCCCGGGCAAATAAGTTTTTCTGCGCCATGACCGGAATGATTTCGTTCCACATGGCAAAAGCCGGAAGCACGATAATGTAAACTTCAGGATGACCAAACAACCAGAACATGCTCAAGTAGGTTTCAGGACTGCCTAAAGCGTCCCAGAAGTGGAAAGGAATCAGCTTATCCAGTAACGCCATCACAAATGTCATTTCGATTTCCGGTTGCCAAATTAAATTGAGCAGGGAGACCGTGAGAATACCCCACACAAACAAGGGCAAGCGGGCCCATGTCATTCCTTTCGCGCGGTGAAAGATAATCGTGGCAGACAAATTGACAGCCGATAAAATCGTGGAAAAAGTCATCGCAAAGATCCCGAGATAGTAATACACCATACCGCCCGGATCTTGACTGGCTAGAGGCTCATATCCTCGCCACCCGGTATCCCAATAGCCTAAGAGCGGACTAGCGATCAAGGTCAGAGCTCCGGCCGGTAAGAGCCAATGACCAATACCCGATAACCGGGAAAAGACAGTCCGTTTTGCGCCAATCATTAGAGGCACAAAGTAATTGCCTAACCCCGAAATCATGGCCACAGTTCCTACCCCAAACATCATGAGCGATCCATGAATTCCGACCGCCGTCAAATATTGGCCCACATAAGTAAAGAAATGCATGGACGGTTGCATCAGCTCATATCTCATAGCCATGGCATCAAGACCCGCAATCAGAAAGATTGAACTGGAGGAAAAGAGGTACTGAATGCCAATGACTTTATGATTGGTACTTAATCCAAAATACCGACGCCAATCTTTAGGCTCAACCCACGTGCTCGGAGAGCCAAATAGCGGCAAAATCATTTCTTCATAGCCGCCCACACCAAGGAGCCAACCTAATAACCCACCAACCCAACCGATCACTGCGGACGGCTCTGTCACTAAGGGATTTCCACGGTAGGGATCAACCGCCACCGTAAAAAGGTCAAATACCACAAAACCTATCGTGGCCCAGATAAGCCCTCGTAACACAGGCGCCATCCGTAAGACTTTGGGTTGCGGATGGTTGCGAGGCTCGGCTTGTGCAATACGTTGTTCCATTCTTCTTCCTCCCGTAAACAAGACCTAATCAATCATGTTGGTGTTTAAACGCCACTCGCCTGGAGTTTCTTTTGATACGCAATCCACTGGGCAAACTGCTTTTGGGTCACCACGGAGACCGGCGCTTCCATATAGGGATGTCCGGGACCACAGACCTCGGCACATTGCACCCGGACTAGGGGACTCGTCTTGAAATTGGCCACGTGATTGGGAACTAAAAATTCGGTGCGAGTTTCTCCGGGAATCACATCTTCTTTAATGCCAAACGCGGGAATCCAAAAACTATGGATCACGCCAGCGTAGACATCATAGGTATGGAAAGGGTCATAACTTCTTAAAAAGAACTCAACGGGCCGGTTCACCGGTAATTCCATTTCATCCAGGCCCTGGGCATTAACCGCTTGTTTAATCCCATATTGGGGATAGCTAAAAATCCATTCCCATTGTCTTGCTGTCACATTGACAATTAATGGATTCTGCTTTTTTTCTTGTCGCCAGTTGGTAAACATGGCTTCGAGGTCAACAGAGGTCGGATGCAGCCAGAACATAATATTTAACAGAAAACTCGCGGCCACCCAGAAAAAGATGTACCATTTGTTACGCATGGCTTGCACCAAACTTGGTTTGGGTTCATTAGTGGGGGCCCGAAAACGAATTAACGTGTAAATGACCATCAAAGCCACAAAGATGAATATGGGCATCAGCCAAGAAGACAAAAAGTTAAAGGCGCTTAAAGCGATACTGCCCTGGTTGGATATGGTGTAATACATGGAATGGGCGCGAATAGATCGAAACCAGATTTCTCCCAGTGTCGTGAGGATTCCCCAAATCACGACGAAAACAATAGCATCTCCCACCGTACTGCCTCCTTTCAACGCCGCACATGCGTGCTAACACGGTCTCATGCCGGCAGAATATTGATTAAACCCTGCATGCCATCACGGTAGTGAATGAACTCCTGGACAAAACACCCGAAGTGCCAAAGTCCTGGTTTGTTGGGCACCGTAAACGTTAATTTCAAACTGCCACCGGGTTGCAAAGTGGGACTAAAATCGCCGCCCGTTGTAATTTGGTAAGGACCTTTCGGTCCCACATAGGTCACATGGGCCTTATTCGGAACAAAGTTGTCGATTTTATAGGGGTCACTCAAGGTCACATCAACGCCATCCCAAAAATCAATCGCCCAGGCATCGGCATCCATGTAGCCAAATCCTTGAAAATAATCCATATTCAGCTTTCGCCCGATGGTCCATTCATGCCAATGGGTGTGACTTTGGTTTTGCAAAGTAACTTCAAGCTTGTCTCCTACTCGCCACGTCATATAGTTGGGAATGTAGTAATAATCGAATTGATATAGGTTGATTTTTCCTGAACTGACCGGGGATCCCACAAGATTTCGCGCCAAACTGACAATCTGCGGCTTGGCAAAGAGTGAAATTAACGCGGCTGCCGTGACTCCGACTCCGCCCCAAATCACTTGTCGTCTATTCCACTGTTGCTGCAAAATACCAGTGGGTTCGTGATTTTCCACATCCATCACCTTTCCTTCGTGCCATACGAGCCCTTCAGACACACCTAAAACACAGTGTCTTAAAGGACTGCTGTTAATGCATTTGGGTTACCGCTAGGACCTGATCTGTCACCGGATCAACGACGACTTGATAAAGATGCGTCCCTTTTTGGACTCCAATGGTAAAAAAGGTTCGCCCCTGGTGGTTCGTTGAAGGGACAAGACTCACCACGTGTCCTCCTTGGACGGCATAAGTGGCGGCACTATCGGCCCGAATAATAACCTTGGACTCCGAGGCTCGAACCGTAGTAGGAACATTGGCTGCTACAGCCTGGCTAGTCATTCCCATCGCCATCAATGTCGCCATAACTCCGATGACTCGTCGTAATTTTCCTTTCATAACATCTCCTCCCTTTTGCCAAGTTATTGATCCAATTTTTTCCGCCATTTCTCCCCCGCCTCCCCTACGTTTCCCAGCTGCCTTGGTCTCTTGTTGAAAGCATGAGTCGCCTTCCCACGAGGTGGTATGTGTGGAATTGATGACTTCTATACTTTTTTGGCAATAAAAAAAAAGCCGCGCTAGCGGCTTAATGCATATTGCCCTTATGTGAGGTTGGTGAGAGCTTTCATACGCTGACGCATAATGGCCACGGCGTCAGGATTGTTGTCCCCGAGCCAAACCGGACGCTTTAGGGTCCAGGCCGCAACCCCGGTCGTTCCCGACCCGGCCATCAAATCGCCCACCCAGTCCCCTGGTCGGGTTAAGAGCAACACCAATCTCTCTAATAATTGAAGAGGCTTTTGCGTCGGATAACCTGTACGTTCTTTCGCTGAGGTATTAATAATAGGTATGTCCCAAACGCTATCTATCGCACGCCCTTTTTCGATCACATCATCCAGATAAATACGGTAAGCATGGGATTGTCCCTTCCCCTTATGTCCCCAAATCCATTCCCGCCCATCTAGATCCTTGTGGATTTGCTGTTTTTTCATACGCACATAATAGTCGCGGTCCCATGGATCATAGACAGGCATCATCCGCGATTTCTCCGATTTAGCCCAAATTAAGAGCACATCATGCTTGCTATTGACGCGGTGTGAGGCCTTAATGCGGCGTCCGGTATAATGCCAAACGACTTCATTACGAAAATTGTCATAACCCATGAACTCATCACCTAATACTTTCAGATAATGACTGGCATGATAGTCGCAGTGCAGTACAAAAAAGCCCGTGGGCGCTAAAAAGGGCATAATAAGAGCAAAATGCTGCCGAATGAAATCTAAATACACGGGCAAAGATGGCCAGCTGTCAGCAAATGATCCGCGAGGAGCCGTCTGTTGCCGGCCAGAAAAAAATGGAGGATCCCAATAAATCAGTTGAAACCGGCTAGCAAATCCATGAGCCGCGAGCCAATTTAATTGTTCTTTTGCAGAACCACGCATAATCACATAAGGAGTTTGCTGATAAGAAGGATGGGAGGAGGTAATCCGATCGCTAAGCACCCGGACCCGCGTGAAATACTGGCGAACGAGCGCACATTTTTGTCGTGGCTGCGTACAGGTATATCGCTGATGGCATTTGGATTTGTCGTTTCGAAATTTAACCTGTTTTTGCAAATTCGTGTTCACCGTCCAGCCGAACATGGTATTTTAGGCCTTGTTCTCGTGGCCGGTGGAGTTATCATCATGATTTTTGCGACATGGCAATTTCGAAAGAACTTTTTGCGGTTACACCAAGGTAATCCACTCACCGATATACGATTTTCTTTACTTACGGGGATTGTTATGATTCTTATTGGTGTGGGAGTTTTCATTTATTTAACCAACACATCAGGTAGTTGACATAAAATGGAGCTCACGACCGGGATTGAACCGGTGACCTCGTCCTTACCAAGGACGTGCTCTACCTACTGAGCTACGTGAGCAATGGTTGCGGGGACAGGATTTGAACCTGTGACCTCCGGGTTATGAGCCCGACGAGCTACCTGGCTGCTCTACCCCGCGGTGGTGGATGGGGTTGGATTCGAACCAACGTAGGCGCTAGCCAGCGATTTTACAGACCGCCCCCTTTAACCACTCGGGCACCCATCCATTAACCTATTAACTTGTTCGGCACCAGTCATTCATTTCGTCGGTGCCTTTACTATTTTACGGACCTCATCATGAAAATGCAAGCCCTATTTGGTATGAGTTTTTTCCGCTGTAGCCGATTTCAGTCAATCTGCGGCGACTCCACAGCCGTTTGTCACGCAGATCCCAGAGGGTGAATGGGCCTCAATTATGGCGGAACAGGATGAATCGACGCCGAAGCAGCGGCCCGACGGGCCGTTCCGGGATTTCGATGAATGGGGGTGGGGTTCACGACCCCACGAGGCGGCGCATCCGCTCCGGTTGCCGTTGCCGTATCCGCCCGAGCGCCATCGCCAACATCACGATGAGGGCCAACCCGCAGCGGAGTTGCATTTTCTTTAGCCCCCGAATGGTATGGAGTTCCAACCCGAACGACACATCCAACCGACTGTTCACCCGTTCCACCGCCGTGCGATGGGCATACTCGCGCTTCCATTGATAACTGGCCCGGTCCATGGGCGTAAAAATCCGCCGATCGGTCTGTAAGGGAATGCGCAGGCCCTGGACGACGGGGCAGGTGTCTTGACCCCGGCAGGACACGCCCGCAAAGCGGGCGGGGCACCGCTTTTTGAGACGTTGGCGCCTGACTTCGAATCCGCCGTTACTCATGGTGTGAACCTGACCCGTGACCGGATCCTGACAAAAGACGTCGCCACGATAATTGTAGGTCACCGTCGAATGGCCCGGTAGCACTCGCGTGGCATCCGGGTCCCGCCACATATTCCGGATATCGATCACCGGCTTAATCTGGTAGCTATCCCAGCAGGCGGCGATCAATTTGGTATCATCATAGCCCCGGTCGGCCGTTAAAAGGACGGCACGGGACAGCAGCACCCCGTGGCGATGGTGCAGATGATCCAACATGGGCATCGCCCGGGTCACATCGGACACCGACGCTTTCGTCACCTCCCACGCCACCGGCAATTCGTACGTCGAATCCACCACCAGGTGCAGCTTATACCCGAACCACTTGACCACTTTGGTCCAGGTAGTCCCGTCCTCATGCACACCGCGGTATTCCTTCCGTCCAAAATCGGCATCGACGTCCCGGCGCCCATCGGCGGTGGGGTTTTTGGCGGGCCGCACGGCCCGCGACGAGATACCCTTGCTGTCCATGGCCAAGCGCTGACCGAAATTCGGGAGCACGGCGGCGAGGTCATCCACCAGCTGCTCAAACATCCCGTCCACGGTATCCTGTTCGGCCATCAGACGATGCAGAAATCGGGTGTAGGCCGACGCGGGCGGGACGGCCGCGTTGCGGAACCCGCACAGCATGCGCAGTTGCGCATTGCGGGCCAGTTCTCGGCGAAGGCTCTCGATGCTGGGGTGTTGGAAAACCACCCCGGCCAACACCGAATTCCACATCGCCCGGACCGGGTACGCATTCCGCCCATGCCCACGGGCGGCTTCCAGGTGGGCCATGAGGGTTTCATCCGGGACCGTCTCGAGGACGAGCACGAGGCGTTCGAGGTCGCCTAATTCTTCGAGATCTTGCCACGAAAAGAGAGAAAGTTGTGGTATGATAGCCATACGGGAGAGCTCCTTTCGGAAAATTGTGGTTGGTACTTCAATTTTACCAGAGCTCGGCCCGTTTTTCTTAGGGTTTTGCGGGTTTCGGGGATCGCGGCACGGTGTGCCGCGGGTGGGGTCAAATCGGCCGCCGGCGGCCGACCGGGAACCGAAAAGCCGCATTCCTCCGTCCATGAATGGGGGAAATTCTTTATGAGCCTCTGCGAATCCCGCGCCCCTCTACGGTTTCAAGACAGCGCAAATGCCTCGGTATAAAAATTTGCCATAGTACTGTCCTCGGTTCCTTAGGGCCAATGAGAAGGAATGTCCCAACGCATGGCGAATTAATGGATGTGGCGGGATTGCTCCACGCCTTTTGCCATTAAGGAGGACTTTCATGAGCCGGTATTGGTTTTGGTATAAGTTTTGGCGTACCTGGATGTGGCTATTTTTTATCGCGCTTTCGGTTTTCCTCTTATTAGGTCTCATTATGGGCGCCTATTTATTTCTCATGCAACGAAATCATTGGCAACCCTGTGATAATGCCCTCAAGATTCCTCAGGATTTTCGGAACCAGCTTGATCATTTTGCCGAGTCACAAGGTGGACAATTTGTGGGTTGTGAAGTCTATTGGGTGGAAAACGAACCCGAACGAAAACGCCAACGTCGTCGTGGTAACTATCGCTTTGGAATCCGGGTCAACAATCGAACCATGTGGAGTTATTGGAGTCTGTTGCCTTCTGGCAGTTTTCGTCCCGAATCCCCCAAGGCCTATGCTATTTGGCGGTATTCCCGTCCCTAACTCATGATAGCATCAATATATGAGACATAGAATCATCATGCCGATACTCTCAGAGGACATATTCTTACCAGAGCTCTATCTAGGATGTGTGCGAAGCGGCCATTCCCTCTCACGATGGAGTGGTTGCTTTGCTAAGGCTAAGGATGCTCTACAATGCCCACTATCACTATTTCTTTACAAAATAAAAAACCTTCAAGTTAATTCTTGAAAGTTATAGATTACGATGGAGCTGGCGAAAGGACTTGAACCTTCAACCTACTGATTACAAATCAGTTGCTCTGCCAATTGAGCTACGCCAGCATTTTTAGCGTGTTTAATATTATCATATGGTACCTTTGGATTTCAAGTCCTTGGGCCACGCAGCAAAACTTGATGGTTTTTTGGGATCTCTGAAGAATTCCAAAAAAACGGGCGAGGTCATCAGTTTACTAGCCAATGGAGACAAGCCATTATTGTATCATAATGGGTAAGGTCTTTTTGATGAATACAGAACTCGTCGTCAGTATTCTGATCAGCTCAAACGGCATGACGGTATGGAGGAAGGAGTCCCTCTCGTGAAACAATCACCCGGACGCACTTCAAATTTTTCCAATGACGAAACAATTCATGAAGAATTGCAGCCCGTTATTGATAATATCGAACGCGTCATTGTTGGGAAACGCAGCACGATTACCAAACTCTTGTGTGCCATGCTCGCACAAGGGCATGTGCTATTAGATGATGTACCAGGCGTCGGCAAAACCACTTTAGCCAAAGCCTTGGCGGCCACCTTAGATTTACATTATGCTCGCATTCAATTCACCCCGGACTTATTACCCACGGATGTCACCGGAGTGAGTATTTATAATCCAGCCCAGGGTGCTTTTATTTTTCAACCGGGACCCGTTTTTACCAATCTCTTGTTGGCGGATGAAGTCAACCGGACCTCTCCGCGTACACAAAGTGCTTTATTAGAAGTGATGGAAGAGCGGCAAGTGACCGTGGATGGCGTTGCCCATCCCCTGGCCCCTCCTTTCATGGTGATTGCTACGGAAAATCCCATTGAATACGAAGGAACGTTTCCGCTTCCGGAAAGCCAATTAGATCGTTTTCTATTTCGTCTTAATCTGGGATATCCAACCATTGAAGAAGAAACACAAATGTTAGAACGTGTAACGCATAGCCATCCTCTTAGCACCATCCGTCCGGTGTTGTCACATGAGAGGGTTATGACACTCATGGAACACATACCGAATGTTTACCTATCGCCTTCGATTCGGCAATATATAGCCCAATTAGCCCTCAAAACCCGTGAGCATCCCCGGATTTATTTAGGCATGAGTCCTCGAGCCGCCATCGCTCTCCAACGGGCAGCTCAAGCATGGGCCTTTATCCACGGAAGGGAATTTGTGATCCCCGACGATATCCGTGTCCTGTTTCCTGATATCATCGCACACCGCCTGATTCTTAAAGGAGGCAATCGCCACCAACAAACCACCGTTATCGAAGACCTCGTTCACGATATTCTTCAACAAGTACCCATTCCGGACCGCGAGCGTCGGGAACGATGAAAAAGATATCGTGGCGTATTGTCGTGGTAATGGCGGCAATTGGGGCAGCATGGGCTTTTGCCTATTTTGAAGGGGGCTATTTAGCCTATCATATCTGGGATGCCACTCAATTATTAGCCGTCATAACGCTCATCCAAGTCTTATTCCCCTTACATCGCGTCCGTATCGAACGGCACATTAGACCTAATCTAGCTACAGAAGGGGATAGTGTAACCATTGAGTTAAGGATCCAGGCAAACACGTGGTGGCCGTGGGCATGGGTCGCTGTCACGGATTCTTTGCCAGCAACTTTACATGCTGATCACGATCCCCATTTTGTTGTGGCTTTGTGGCCCAAACGAACTGTGACAGTGCGTTACCAATTGGCACACGTACCGCGCGGCATTTACACACTCAAGGCTCCTAGAATCGCGACCGGCGATGTGTTAGGGCTTTGGGAAAAGTCTCGACTTGCGACCAATGATCCCATGTCGATGATTATCTGGCCTCAGACCACAGCTTTAACACATCTGGGACATGTTTTTCAACAATGGGCCGGCAATACGGAAATGTCACGCCGCATCTCTGAAGATACCAGTTTGCTTTTAGGTATCCGCGATTATGTCAGTGGTGATCGGCTGGCTCAAATTCATTGGCGAACCACCGCCCGTACCGGTCAGTTCAAGGTCAAACAATTTGAACCCACCACTCAGCCTCAAATCCGGATTATATTGGATGATATGCAGGCATTTCAGACGGAAAGAGAATGGGAGTTGGCTATACAGATTGCTGCGTCATTAACGGATGTCGCAGCGCGTTATACTCAGCCTCTAGGATTTCTTTGGGTTGGAGATGGGGACCAACGCATTGGCATTGGTACAGGACGCACACATTACGAAACCATCCTCAATTACCTGGCTGCCCTGCCCCGTTTTCATCCCAATTCTTATAATTCTATGACATTTATTCCCGACGATGCCATCCCTTTGTGGATTACGATGCGCGGAAATCATCCTGCCTTATCTGATGCCGGTCCCGTGATTCGCGTGGGCGAGGAATTAGACCAGCTCGAGGACTTGTCGTTCTATTTGGAACACCGCTTACATCGGCAGGCGTATGGTCTATCCCATTAGAAGAGTGGTGCGAAAGGAGGATCCACGTGATATCCCATAAAAGTCAAATTGTATTACGAGGAATTTGGATGAGCGCGCTCTTTTGGCCTTATACGCATGGGGGCGGTTTTCATGATGCCGCCTTATTAGCCCTGACGCCCCTATGGTTATCGTTTGGGGATTTATGGTCCTCGTGGATTTTGCGCTGGACGACATGGATAGTCATGATGGTTGCCGAACTCACTCTCGAATGGGCATCATTGCCTAGCTTACGCCATGTCTTTATCACCTTTTCGCGTTCGGTTCTGGTTTTGCACCAGTTGTCCTTCACTAATTGGAACCAAATCTCTGCCCATATTGCGACCCCTTTACTATTAATCGGGGCGCTTTTGGGTTGGCATGTGTTTCGTCAAGCCAATAACTCCCGGCGCATTGCAACCCTTTTGGTCATCGGTATTGCCGCTTTGGCGGTTAACCATGTGTTCTGGCAACTGCCCGCGGAACACCCCCTTTTTGCCTATGCGGCCATTGGCTTATTATTGTTGTCTTCTCACCATGTTTTAGCGCCGTTGTCCCGTCAGGGATCATCCAGCATCATGGCCAGTGTTGTTGCCGCTCTCACAATATTCGTGCCGTTGAGTTTAGGATGGGCTGGAACACCGCGTCCTGGTCATGCCAGTTTAGGGTTTTTAGGGGGAAATCTCCAAGACCTCCGATTTCTTACGGGCACAGGTGCCACAACTGGATATTCAGAAGGCATCAATCATATCGGACATTCGATTGTGCCCAATTATAATCCCGTGATGATTGTCCATTCAAAATCGCCGCATTATTGGCAAGCAGAGATTTTCAACACGTTTACCGGCAAAGAATGGACTAATCCCGGATCCAATGCCGTGCAAATCACCCCCGAAGATTCAGGTATCCCGTTATTTAGCCTTCCCTTTGATACGTCTGAAGTCTCCACCACAACCGACACCATAACGTTTCAAGCGGTAAACGGCCATCCTTTTCGCACGCTGTTCTATCCCGGTGTCCCCTTATCCTTTGGTTATACGCCATCATCCCTGGTGCTGTATCCTAATAAAGAACATTTTGTGTCAAACGCCATCTCTACGTACCGCGTCACCAGTATCATTCCCCATTTCAATGCCGCGTTACTCAATCATGTCACCTTTGGAGAATATCCCACGCCGCCATTGTCTCAAGACTTACAAATTCCCAGTAATCTTTCCCCGCGAGTTGGTCAATTAGCCAATCAGATTACCCAACACGCTTCAGGGCCATGGCAAGCCGCTTTAGACATCAAACATTATCTCGACACGCATTATGGCTATTCGTTTCACGTCACCCCGACGCAACACAATGTTGTGAACCATTTCTTGTTTAACGATAAAGTCGGGTATTGCGACCAATTTTCCACTGCGTTCATCATGATGGCGCGCAGCATTGGTATACCGGCCCGGTGGGTCGCGGGATATGCCCCAGGCCAGTATAACGCCCATGATCATGGCTATTTAGTCCGGGCCATCGATGCGCATTCATGGGCTCAAATTTACATCGCACCCTTTGGCTGGATTCCCATTGATCCGACTCCTGGGTTTAACATTCCTGATCTGTCTGTTCCCAAAACCTCTTCATCATCATCGTCACAAACGTCCCTATCCATTCCAGTCACTTTGGCCGTGCCGAAAGTCCACTACAATCCGCCCCCCGGGGTCAGTGAGCACATACTCAAAACGCCTACGGCAAAAAGCGCCCACCGGGTTCACCCTTCCCGTAGATTCTTGCCCGTGAGAAACATCTTGGGTTTCCTCCTTTTACCTCTGGTTATCCTCATAGCGGTGTTTGGCATCCGTAAACGCAAATACTGGCTAGCACGCGAACCACAGTCCCAAGCGGTAAGTTTGTGGCGTCAAATCAAATGGTGGACCCACTTTAGGATGCGTGTCCCCACCAAGACCCTCACACCGCGAGAATGGTTAGCTCTGTGGCAGGCTGAGATGACCAGCGATGTACGGGAAAGCCGGCAATTAGTTCAATATCTCGAGCGCGGCCTATATGGTCCCGACTCATGGTCCTTGGACGACGCTCACCAAGCGCAACATCTATGGAAGAGACTGCGCTTTGCCATTAAAAAGTCCTCCTCCAGATCACAAGCATCATAAAAAGAAGACCAGCACCCTTTAGCGAGTGCTGGTCTTTTTTCATCGCGTTACATATCCCGCGACGATGATGAAGGGAATAAGAGAACTTGCCGCCCATCTAAATACCGTTCTAATTTCCGTTTAACACGTTGTAATGCATTGTCTATGGATTTCACATGCCGTCTTAAATCCACAGCAATTTCCTGGTAGGACCGGCCGTCAAGATAGGCCATAAGAACTTTCCATTCCAGATCGCTTAAAATTTCACCCATTTTTTCTTCGATATCTCCGAATTCTTCCCGGTGAATAATCATTTCTTCAGGATCTGCCACTTTGGCCGTGGATACAACATCATATAAGGTGCGGTCAGAATCTTCTTCATAAATCGGTTTGTTCAAAGACACGTACGAATTCAATGGAATGTGCTTCTGCCGTGTTGCCGTTTTAATGGCGGTAATTATTTGGCGGGTAATACATAATTCCGCAAATGCTCGAAAGGATGACAGCTTGTCACTGCGAAAATCGCGAATGGCTTTATATAATCCAATCATGCCTTCTTGCACAATATCTTCACGGTCCGCCCCAATTAAGAAATATGAGCGAGCCTTGGCACGAACAAAATTCCGATATTTTTGAATCACATATTCGAGCGCATCCGCGCTGCCTTCGCGGGCATCTTGAACGATATCTTCATCGGTCATGTTATCAAAGCCGTTCGGCATTTCGTACGAGGGGCCTAACACACTCACATCGCCTCCATCACCAAGGCCTAAAGAAATCAGAATATTCTATAACAATATGTTAAAGAAACTTCACTTCGGCTAATGTCTGCCTCATTATAGCGAGGCACGAAAATCGCCGTCAAGTCTTCTGACGGCGAAACGTGTAACTTTTGCGTTTTTTGTCCACATTCATAAAAAATATGACACGATTAGGGTGCTTGTCGCTGTCGTACCACTTCGAAAGCCAAGACCGCGCATGCGGTGGCCGCATTCAACGAGGCCACTTGGCCCACCATGGGCAATCTCACGGTTTGATCACAGCGTTTTTTCACTAAGGGGCGAATCCCTTGCCCTTCGGCTCCGATTACGATCGCGGTGGGACCATGATAATTCGCCTGGGTGTACAAGATCTCACCTTGGGGATCCGCAGCATAAACAAAGATTCCCCACTTTTTGATGGTCTCAATGGTTTGCGCCAAGTTGGACACAACGGCCACAGGAACATATTCGGTAGCCCCGGCTGAGGCTTTACGCACGGCAGGCGTCAATGGTGCGCTATTACGGCTCGGCATAATCACCGCATCCGCTCCAGCGGCATTGGCCACACGAATAATAGCTCCCAAATTTTGTGGATCCTGAATTTGATCTAGCACAATCAAAAACGCGTCAAATCCCCGAGCCGTGACCAAAGCATACACATCATCTAACGTCGCAAGCGGTGCGACACTGATTAATCCCACCACTCCTTGATGATTCAGATCCCCAGCCAATTCGTCCAATTTAGCCCGCGGCACTTCATGAATCACGACACCTTTTTCCCGGGCGATCCCGAGAATTTCTTTGAGGCTGCCTTCGGCCAGCTGATTTTGGACCCACAACCGTTGCAAGGAACGCCCCGCGCGCAACGCTTCAAGAACTGGATGCCGTCCCACAATGACAGACTCATTTGCTGTCGCCGGCGCAATAGCTTCCAGACTCCCGGTATTTTTACGGACGCCTTCGCGTTGATTAGCGGGTTTGGCCATTTTCCGCCGCGAAAATGATCCGCGGTCCCGTGGGCGTGTCTTCAATGTAATATCCCGCCTTTATTAGTAAATTACGGATTTGATCCGCCTGGACATAATCGCGATTTTTCCGGGCTTGCTCGCGAATAGCCATTAAGCGTGTGGCCAAGTCGTTCACACCCTGATGGTCAGTAGCAAGGGCCGGCAGAAAATCTAAAATCATGTTGGCTTGAACCAGGTTATGACGTGCCCATCCTAAGGCATAAGCCCGGTGGTTTTGTTCAATCCCTTGATAGGCATTGTGAACCATATCAAAAATCTCGGCAAAAGCCCGTGCCGTATTAAAGTCATCATCCAAAAAACTCAAAAAGTTCGACTCAAATGTTCGCAGTCGCTTGGCCCACGGCGCGTCAATCCATTCGCTTGGAGCGGGAGCATCTTTAGCCTCCTCCCATAGACGCCAAATACGCTGAAGTCCTCGTCCCCATTCTTCAAGTCCTTGTAAACTAAAATCTAACGGGGTCCGGTAATGAACACTGAGCAAATATGTTCGTAACACCAGAGGATCCACGTTGTGAATGATCTCCTGGAGGCTAAGACCATTACCTAAGGATTTGGACATTTTCACGGCATTTTGTGTAATCAGCCCATTATGGACCCAAAACTGTGCCGGTTCACAATCATATAGCCCTTGGGATTGAGCGCGTTCATTCTCATGATGGGGAAAAATTAAGTCCATGCCGCCGCCATGCAAATCGAATTGACGACCGAGATATCGCGAAGCCATGGTGGAGCATTCAATGTGCCATCCCGGCCGGCCATATCCCCATGGGCTCTCCCAACCGGGTTCGTCTCTTGGGGCACTTTTCCATAGCGCGAAATCTGCGGGATCATGTTTTCCTTCATGAACCTCGACCCGAACCCCTTGATAAAGTTCTTCTATCCGCCTGCCAGAAAGCTGTCCATAGTTTTCATCGGTATTCACAGAAAAATAGACATCATGGCCAACAACGTAAGCCTTTTGCCGGTCAATCAGTCCCTGAATGAACGTAATAATTTCCGCAATATTTTCTGTTACCCGGGGAGCAAAATCTGGAGGCAGCACATGCAATTGTTGCATCAATTGATTGTACTGTTCCATATATTTCGCGGCCAATTGACTGGCTTGGACCTTCTCGCTTTGAGATTGGTTGACAATTTTATCATCAATGTCGGTAAAATTTTGGACATGGCGGACAATATAACCACGGCGCATAAAGTGCCGTTTAATCACATCCCAGACGACAGCAGGCCTAGCATGCCCCACGTGGGCTTCGGCATATGGTGTTACCCCACATACATAAATCGACACCTCACCTTCATGGAGAGGCACGAAGGGGCGTTTTGTTCGGGTCAAGCTATCATAAATTTGAATCATGGGCCGATCCTTTCTCCTAATCGCATTTCATCCCAGCATCATGCTCGCATTTTAGGAAAACTTGCTAACCGCGTCAATCTCGCTTTCCCAAAAGTATCCACCAGATAGACAACAATCATACCCTCGCCGAGCTTTTAAGCGATAGGGAACGTCCTTAAAACTTGGTGCTTAATCATCACTTCTTTTAAAATGGGATTATAATAGGTGTCGAAATCTGATATCATTGTGAATTCGACATGACCACCATCAACTTCAAGTTCATTCTAAAGACGTGTGTGGTCTACCTCTTATAACCGGTCTTGAATCGGGATTATGACATAGAGATTTCCGCAATGATCGCACCACTGACCAGCAGGAAGGCGGGACAGTCTTTTGAACATACGGCAATATGTGCAGTATAGTCTAATCCTGGCTTCGGCAATCCTCCTTAGCGGATGTCACGCCACCTCATCCCAACCGCCAAAAAAGCCTATCCAAACCGCGAGCCGCGCCACGCGATATGTCAGTATGCCGGTAATTCAGTGGCATCCGGTTTCTGTTGGACCCGAAGTGCTTTTGGACGAAGGAACGGCCATTTCTTCGGTGCTAGCTGGACCAGATGGACGTATCTATTACGGAACGAGTAATCCCCTCGGGGATAGCACGGTAATTGGCTGGTATAATCCGCAATCGGGTCAAAACCTATGGCGCACCGTCCCTTGGACACCATATTTTCCGAGTCATTCGGGCTTATCAGCCTCCAATTTAAGTCTGAGCCAGTCGGCATACTGGGGAGCTGTCGATTTAATCGTCAGCGGAGCCCACACGGTGTGGTATCGTCACTGGGGATATGTGGGAGGATGGACCAATGAGAATCGCTTTGTCCCCGGCGATTATGCCATTCCTGGACCCACTGTACATCGCAATCCCTACACAGCTTCTGTCTACACCTCTTTTCAAGGAACGCAGCTCGTTCGGATTATGAACGTGAATACGAAACAGATGCAGTCTTATCCTCTTCCCAGTAACGCCACACCCGTCGCCATTGCCTTTGGGCATAGTTCCCAGCATGTCTGGCTTCTGAGTGCGAATACCCTTTGGGAACTGAACACCCAAGATAATCAATGGACCCCAGAAGCGCAGGCGCCGACGGGAGACTTCTTTGTCAGTATGGGGCAATTTCGTTCAGGCCTATGGATCGTGGATGCAAACGGCAATATTGGCCTCATTCAACACCAACAAATTCAGTGGATTGCCCATTTGTCCCTCAGTCCTATTGCCGCAGAAACAGCGGACCATGACGGTCTGTGGTTAGCATCCGTCCATCATTTGACACTGTGGTTGCCACACCACGCGATAAAACAGTGGTCATGGCCTAAACTGTCCTATCCCGCTCCAGCCTCCACATGGAGTCAACATGGCTCGAATACCCCTCCTGACTGGCCTCCGATTCCCCATATCGCTATGGGTCCTCATCATGTCCTAGAAATCGGTTATGGAACAGATATCGGCCAGGCATATTTTCGCGCTGAAACGCCCCGAAGCTTGGCACAGAGCACACCTCAGCCAACCTCTCCCTAATTGATGACCACGGGCAGGAGATGCTTGGGTTGCAAAGAAAACTCAAGATGGCTATCACAGCTCTGGACAAAAGTGATGATCGCGACTTGCGGACCTTAGCCAGAGCTGGCTACCACAACAGGTAGGCTTGCCAAGACTTTCTGGCCTCAGTTTTCATGGAAAAATGTCTAATTTCTCGCACAATCACATAATGTGGGTCAGAACCAAGAGAAAGAGGCGGATGCTCTTGAATGTCGCCCACAAAATTTCTGGATGGCTTGCAATTGTCGGCTTGCTGGGAGCGTTCCTCATCACCTGCTATCAACTTCCCGTAAGCCCAGCCATAACTCCCACCCCCATCGTGGTCATTGACCCCGGCCACGGAGGTCAAGATCCTGGAGCCATTGGAGCCCAAGGAGTCTATGAAAAAAATATTAATCTCAGTATAGGTCTTCTCTTATCCACTCTTTTACGCCAGAGACAGATTCATGTGTATATGACCCGGACAAGCGACCGGGCTCCTAGTGCCCCTCCTTTTCATAATGTGCGCGATTTACGGTACCGCGCCTATTTAGCGCGCCAGTGGCATGCCACCATCTTTGTTTCTATTCATACCAACGCCGAACCAAGTGGCATCGCACAAGGTCCAATCGTCTATTACGCTTCTGGATCCGTATCATCATGGGAATTAGCCTCACAGGTCTCCAACGCCTTGGCACGAGTCACGGGCAAAGTCATTACTCCCCGCCCTATTCGGCAACTCGTCCTCCAAGAAGTCGGAGTCCCTGCCATCAATGTTGAGGTGGGTTTCCTGACGCATTCCTTGGACACATCCCGACTTATCAATTCCCAATATCAAAGTCAATTAGCAGCAGCCATTGCGGAAGGGATTATGCAGTATTTAAACCGGGGCCAATAAGACGGTTGCTAATGCTAAAATGCCTTCTTCACGACCCAAGGCTCCCAAATGATCGGTGGTTGTCGCTTTCACGGAAAAGTAATCCAATGGACAACCGCTGGCCCGGCTTAAATTTTGGCGAATCGCCTGGATATAGGGCGCTACTTTGGGACGCTGGGCCACGATAGTCAAATCAGCCGAAATCACTTGATAATGTGCATGAGCCATCATCTCCACAACGCGTGCCATTAATGCCACCGATGAGGCCCCTTTGACATCCGGATCCTCCGCATGAAAATACGTGCCTAAATCCCCCATTGCTAAAGCGCCCAATATGGCATCCATGTAGGCATGGGTCAGGACATCCCCATCCGTATCACCTTCTAGGCCCTTCTCAAAGGGAATATGCACCCCTCCTAAGATTAAGGGACGGTTAGCCACTAAGGGGTGCACATCAATGCCTTGTCCGATGCGATTAGTCATGGATTTGTTGTAACCTCCATTCAAACCAGCTCAAATCATCCGGCGTCGTAAGTTTGCGGTTATCATGATCTCCTGGTACGACCATGACCCGGTGTCCAAAATGTTCGACGACCTCCGCATCATCCGTTGGCACGCCTTGTTGCCAGGCTTCATGAGCTTGACGAATCATACGGTAGTGAAACCCTTGAGGAGTTTGGGCGAGGCGCAATTGACTCCGGGGAATGGTTTTTATCACTTCAACTCCCGAGGGTGTTTCCACGACTCCTTTGACGGTATCGGTCACTGGCAGTGCGGGCATTGCCGCTCCTTGTTGAAATGCAGCATGTCGTACCCGGTCAATCACCGCAAAGGGAACCAAAATCCGTGCCGCATCGTGAATTAAGACAACGTCCTGATCTTGGGCTAACCCTTTAAGTGCCGCAAGGCCTTGTTGTACGGATAAATAACGTTCTGTGGATCCCGTCGTCAACCGCCAGTGTGTTAACCCAAACTGGTTGAACCAGTGCTCAATCCGCTCAAAATCTTCGGGACGCGCCACCACTACGCCCCCATCAAATTCACCCTTAACCGCAAAGTGCCACAGGCTCCAGGCAAAGGCAGGACGCCCTCCCACCATTAACCATAATTTAGGACCTAAAGCCCCCATGCGGCGACTTTGGCCTGCCGCCAACAATATGCCAAAACTTTTCACAGAACACCCCTAATAGCTGGGATTCACATCGTCCGCCCCTGTCACATGATGCTATTGTACAGGAAAAAGCCCGGCATTAGCCGGGCTTTGAACGAAAAACTGTCGCTTACGCTTCACTCAGTTCAACAGCCCCTAAAGCGGACTTGAGTTTGGCAAATATCATCCGGCCTGCAGCTGTTTGTAAAACTGAGGTCACAATCACCGTAACCGTTTGGCCAATAAACTTACGGCCCCCATCCACTACAATCATCGTTCCATCGTCCAAATATCCAATACCTTGGCCCGACTCTTTTCCGTCTTTGATTACGTGCACAACCATTTCTTCTCCTGGTAAAACGACCGGCTTTACTGCATTGGCGAGTTCGTTAATGTTGAGAACCGGAACGCCTTGAAGTTCGGCCACCTTGTTGAGATTAAAATCGTTCGTAATCACTTTGCCGTCCAAGATTTTTGCCAGTTTGAGCAGTTTAGAGTCAACTTCCAAACTGGGATCGACATCACGTTCATAAACTTGTACCTGTGTCTTTAACTCTTTTTGAATGTGGTTGAGAATATCAAGTCCCCGGCGCCCACGATTACGCTTTAAGACATCGGCGGAGTCGGCAATATGTCTTAATTCTTCAAGGACAAATCCGGGAATGACCAAGGGACCTTCGAGAAATCCGGTTTGGCAAATATCTGCGATACGTCCATCAATAATCACAGACGTGTCGAGGATTTTCGGTTTCACGCTGTCATTCACACGGTGTTTCACCCGCGGCAACCAGCTTTGCGGACGCATCAGTTCGTCCTTTTTCCGAATGGATACCCTAAGTCCGACATAACCAAACCCAACGCTTATCGCAATACGAATCAAAACCCCAACGAGGCCTAGTCCATTTAATTCGGACGTTAAAAGAAACGCAATTAAGAGCCCAACAATCAACCCGACGGAGCCAGACAATAAATCTTGTGTGGGCGTTTTTTGTAACCGACTTTCGCCCCACTCCATTGTCTTACTGGCTCCATTAATCAGCCAAGGGCCCAAAATATAAGCAATCAAACCGCCTCCAATGAGACCAATGCCCAGTAAAATGGCTCCGCGGTCTGGTCCTAGTCCATTCAGATATGGTAGCGCCTTTAAGGCATGAAGATTTTGGAATACGCCCGCAATCCCGAGTACTCCCCCAAAGATCGTGAGAATTTGGCGCACAGTTCTTCCCATATCTGCCACCTCCCCCTGACATAATCAGATGACCCATAAGATGTTTGTCATCCCAATTTCTAGTTTTTCCCGGAGGTGTGGAATAAATACCCTAATTTACAAGTGCAGAAAACAAATTCAATACCTCCGTGAGTAATATCATAGCACCGAATAGATGAGAAAAAGCAAAGAATTTGGCAAAAAGGCACCGGTCAGTCCGGTGCCTAAAAATTTGCATCGCTATATGTCTCATGCAGTGCAGCCCAGATAGTTCGCGCTCTTTGGGATCCGATTCCTGAAATTTGGCTGAAGTCGTCTAGCGAAGCCTGTCGCATTTCGGATAATGTACGATATTCTTGCATTAATATCTCAATGACATCATCCGGCAGTCGAATAGTATGTAGTAGACGGTATCCACGCGGCTCTATCCGGTAGTCCAACTGATCATAACCTAAACGATTCGCCCACATTTCCTGGGACCATGATGCGGCATCGAGTATCACCGGATTGGGAACGGGCATATTTTCAGCCTGATAATCTTTCCAAATCCCTATCCAATCGCGGAAAATATCGGGGTACTCTTCTAATTGCAAATCAATAAGATGACCGTCCCGCCCTAACTCTACCACATATCGATTAATTTCTTGACGAATGCTCAAGGCAATATATCCTCGCCGCAAAGCCTCGATGACATCGACTAAGGGAACAGCTTCTTCGGCCTCACTTTCGGCAAGGCGCCTCACCGCGCTCCGAAATAACCGATCATACCGGCTTAAAGAGGCCAAGGCACTCGTCGCTTTCGTCAAAATATAACTTAAATCATGCAGAACATAACGGGATTGTCCTTTGTAAATCGTGACAATACTTCGTCTTTCCGACACCGCAATGACCGTAGCATTGCGCGTTTTAGCTATGCGCTCCGCGGTACGGTGACGCATGCCCGTTTCGGCTGATGTGGCATATTTTTTGGGGATGAGCTCCACATTCGCTTTACGAATTCGATGGATGTCTTGGTCAAGGAGAATGGCCCCATCCATTTTCGCTAGCTCATAGACAAATTCATGGTGAAAAGGGACATCGAGGCGAAATCCTCCTTCGCAATCTTCATCAATCTCTGGTTCTCCGCCAATAATAATTAATGCACCCGTTCGCGCGCGAATAATATTGTCTATCGCTTCCCGAAGAGCCGTACCCGGCGCAATTCGGGATAACACTTCCAGAAGCGGATCGTCCATCATAGTCGGCGGGGACTCCGCCCTTGCGGGCGGAGAAAAAGCCGCCTTCGCTCCTTTCTTAGTGCATACGTGCTTGCAACAGCTGCTAACCCGTGCTGCCGGTACCAGAATCAGAAATCACAGAGCATCCTCAGATCCCTAAGGCTGGTTACTGGGATTATTTGCAACCTAAGACCTTAAGAGCGGGGGTTGACCGACTTATTCCTCTGACAATTCGAGCCCTAATCGGGATACAACCTCACTCACCTGGGTTGCTGCTACCGTAACGAGACCGGGTTGAACAGAGGACACCGCACCAGGGACCAAGACTCGGGTAAAACCTAATCCCATGGCCTCCTTAACCCGCTCCGCTAACCGGGGCACCCGGCGGATTTCCCCGGTTAATCCCACTTCACCGCATACTGCCCATTCACAAGACACAGCTTTGCCCGTAAAGGAGGACAACGCCGCCACCAGCACACCCAAATCCAGCGCCGGGTCATCTAGCGATATGCCGCCCGTTACCTTAAAATAGGCATCCATTTCCGACATCTTTATCCCTAAATGCCGTTCGATCACTGCTAGGACGAGGGCCACGCGGTGAGGATCCATGCCCGATACAACTCGCCTAGGGGTCCCAAAACTTCTCACCAACAAAGCTTGCACTTCCACCATAAGCGGTCGTGTTCCTTCAAATGCCGCCACTACGATGGACCCAGGGCGGTCTACGGGTCTCTCTTCCAGCAGTAATCGGGAAGGATCTTCAACCCCGACCAATCCCTCACCTTCCATCGCAAACAATCCCAGTTCACTCGTAGATCCGAAACGATTTTTGATGCCCCGAAGGACCCGAAACATTTGTTGACGGTCGCCTTCGAACATTAACACGACATCCACCAAATGTTCGACCACGCGGGGACCTGCTAGCGCAATTGGACACTGTCTTCATCCTTCGTTAGGAGCACGGCCAGAGATATTTTTTCGGCACCGGATCGTATTGAAGCCACGGGTAATCTTTTTGCAGGTGAACCCGTTGCCATGTCCCTTGATGCCGCCAGAGTTGCGACAAACCGAACCAGTCTTGAGCCGGTGCCTGCCCAATTAATTGCGGTTGGTGTGATAATCCGGCCAATACCGTAATGGCTTGCCAATTTTCTGGCCATTCCACATCATCGCACGCTCTATCCATCCACTGGCATAAGATCTTCCACTGCATCACGCCCAACTTTTTGGCCAAATTTTCAGATATAGACCAAATGGGACCCGCATGCAGGGCCGGTTTTTCTTTATGGTCCAACCACAGCATACGTCGAAACAATTGAGAATTATGCATCCCATAATCTCTATCCACCAAAACACACCATAATGCATCCGTTGGTGTAGGAGCCAATAAGAAAATAGCGGGTTCGAGCCTCAGGGGAAGAACCTCGATACCATGGCTCGCCATACTCTGCCCAAGTTTCCAACTTTGCAGCACTCTGGCATCTGGTTGGCCATTAGTTTGACGCCGAAGAATCTTATTACCTTGTGCCCATAACGTGAGGAGCTGAGCATATTGTCTCTGAGGATCCAAAGTATTCGCCGCTTTCTTTGTTTCCTGCACGTTGATCGCTGTGACGGGCTCTCGCGCGTCACTCCCGATGTTTCATGCATATAGCTCAGTAACTCGACCTAAGTTTCCTTAAGCCGCGGGCCGCTTTGACCCTTCTTTATTCACATGTCCCACTAAGAAAATGGGACAGACTTCTTTAGCCAATCGCATTAAGCGAGCGGCAATCCCCCGAACTTGTCCCACACTGCCAGGAGCGGACTCGATCTCGGGATCATAAACGGTTTGTAACGAATCTACGACCACCAATTGCCATTTCTGCGCCCGGATTGCCTGTTCGATACGCTCGATATTCCCTTCGGCCATAATATAAAGACGATCAGGCAAATCCCCCAGACGCTGGGCACGAATGCGGGTCTGACCTTGAGATTCTTCTGCCGTAATATAGAGGACCGGTCCCGTGCGACTCACAAATGAGGCGATTTGAAGCAACAAGGTCGATTTACCAATGCCAGGATCGCCCCCGAGCAAGAAATATCCGTTGGGAACCATGCCTCCCCCTAACACCCGATCGACTTCAGCAATGCCCGTAGAGATCCGTTCAACATGCTCAGACTGCACGGCCCCGATAGGGATGGGGCCGTCCCCAGCAGTAAGGGCCGACGGTTTAGAATTTTTGGTGACAATCTCTTGTTCCATCGTGTTATATCCCCCACAGCCGGGACAACGGCCTAACCACCGGGCAGAAGTCGTTGCACATACTTGACATACATAGCGCGTCTGTTCCCGAATCCCGTCCACCTCCTAATAACAGTCTGAAGACGTCATGATTGCTTCATCACCGGGTCATTTTCCGGTATCTGGGAAAATGTCAATTGCCCATCTTCCGCATCGACTAAAATATGGGCTCCTTCGGCAAACTTCCCTGCTAAGATATCCTCAGCTAATTGGTCTTCGACAAGTCGCTGGATAGCCCGGCGAAGTGGGCGGGCACCAAAGACCGGATCATAACCGGATTTCGCAATCACCAGCTTGGCGGCATCGGTCACGGACAGCTCATAACCGTTTTGGCGAATCCGGTCTTCCACTTCTTTGAGCATGATGCCAACAATTTCTGCCAATTGTTCAGCCGACAATTCATGGAAGACAATAATTTCATCGACCCGGTTGATAAATTCCGGCCGAAAGGTATGCTTGACTTCATCCATTAACCGGTCTTTCATTTCCCGGTAATGACTGTCGTCCGATTCTCGGCGGAATCCAATCGTGTTCTGACGCTTAATCAAATCCGCACCAACATTGGACGTCATGATAATTACCGTATTGCGGAAATCGACCGTACGTCCTTTCGCCTCGGTTAAACGGCCTTCTTCGAGGACCTGCAACAAAATGTTGAAGACTTCCGGATGTGCCTTTTCAATCTCATCCAACAAGACGACGGAATACGGGTGACGACGCACAGCTTCCGTCAGCTGACCCCCTTCTTCGTAACCCACATACCCAGGAGGAGCCCCCATTAACCGAGAAACCGCATGACGTTCCATGTATTCGGACATATCGATGGTCACCATCGCCTCTTCATCACCAAATAGTGAGGACGCCAAGGCTTTGGCCAATTCCGATTTTCCGACTCCGGTTGGGCCGAGGAATAAGAACGATCCAATGGGACGTCGAGGATTTTTCAACCCTGCTCGAGCTCGGCGAATGGCACGACTCACGGCTTTCACCGCTTCGTCTTGTCCTACCACCCGGGCATGTAATTCGTCCTCTAATTTAAGGAGCCGCTCCGATTCTTCTCCCTTGAGTTTTTCTACCGGAATTCCAGTCCACGACGAGACAATATGGGCAATATCCTCCGGGGTAACATTAATCGCTTCTTTCCCTTGACGGCTATGCCACTCCTGGGTTTCTCGGTCAAGCTCTTCTCGCAGCTTTTGTTCTTCATCACGCATTTGAGCCGCTTTTTCAAATTCCTGGGCTTGAACCGCTGCTTCCTTTTCCTTGCGAATCTCCTCCAACTTTTCAGCGAGATCTTTCAGATCGGGTGGCGCCACATAGCTTTTGAGCCGGACCCGTGACGCCGCTTCGTCAATTAAGTCAATGGCTTTGTCCGGTAAAAAGCGATCCGAGACATAACGGTCGGACAAGCGCACAGCGGCTTCTAAGGCCTCATCGGTAATATTGACACGGTGATGCGCTTCATAACGGTCACGGAGTCCTTTGAGAATTTGCAAGGCTTCATCCGCTGACGGCTCTTCCACCATAATCGGCTGAAATCGTCGTTCTAGAGCCGGATCCCGTTCCACATATTTGCGATATTCATCTAGCGTCGTGGCTCCAATGGCCTGTAACTCACCACGGGCTAACGCCGGTTTTAAAATGTTGGCCGCATCAATCGCGCCTTCGGCTGCTCCAGCGCCCACAATCGTATGCATCTCATCAATGAACAAAATCACGTTCTTGGCTTCGCGTATTTCGTTCATCGCTCGTTTAAGCCGATCCTCAAATTCTCCTCGATACTTGGAACCTGCCAACATCGCTCCTAAATCCAGCGCCACGACACGGCGGTCCTTTAAAATCTCAGGGACTTTGTTTTCCACAATGCGCTCGGCTAAACCTTCTACTACGGCCGTTTTTCCAACACCGGGTTCTCCAATGAGGACGGGATTGTTCTTGGTTCGCCGACTAAGAATTTGAATCACCCGTTCAGCTTCTTTGTCGCGGCCAATAACCGGATCCAATTTCCCTTCCCGGGCCATTTGGGTTAAGTCCCGACCATAGAGATCCAATGTCGGGGTATTGACCGCTTGCGGCTGTTCGGGAGCTCCTCCAGCGGGAACTTGTCCGCCAGCGGCATTATGCAATAATTGATGACGCACTTTATTTAAATCGGCTCCTGCCGCTAATAATACTTGCGCTGCAACCCCTTCACCTTCGCGAATCAAACCCAGCAAGAGATGTTCGGGTCCAATATAGTTTTGATTTAGAGCCCGCGCTTCTTGCCCGGCTAATTCCAATACCACTTTTTTGGCCCGTGGCGTAAAGGTTACTTCCTCATTGGGGCCAATAGCCGGTCCCCGTCCGGTGGCTTTTAAGACTTCCGCACGGACGGTTTCCAAGTCCAACCCTATCGACTGAAGGACTTTGGCCGGTAAGGAATTGGTTTCCCGTATGAGACCCAAAAGTAGATGTTCCGTCCCCACAAAATTGTGGCCCATCCGTCGCGCTTCATCTTGCGCATGAATCACCACGCGACGAGCTTTTTCTGTAAATTGTCCAAACATCAGCATTCTCCTTCCCCATTAAAACCTGTATCCCCTCTACCTATCCTCCCACGGAAAGCGCTTAGACAGACTGGACTTCCTCACGCAATCTTTCACGTAAAAATTGAGCCCGAATCTGATCACGCTCCTGGGCGTTTAATTCATGACCGGCTTGTGATTGCAAAAATCCCGGTCGGGTAAACAACGTCAACTGCGTAAATGTGCTTTTTGTTTTGGGCAATAAGCCCAAATCTTGTCCCAATTTCACCTCAGATAATAAGCGGAGCGCTTCTTCCGAGGTCATAATATGAGCATGTGTCAAAAGCCCCCATGCCCTTTCCACGCGGTCCGCCAGCATCACTCCTGCATTGTGCTGCAAATATTGACGCGCATGACGTTCACGTCCCACAATTTGCTGCGTCACCGTTGCCAAGTTATGAATAAATTCTTCCTCACTCAATCCTAATGAGACCTGGTTGGAGATTTGAAAAATGTTCCCAATGGCATCGGAACCTTCCCCGTACAACCCGCGAACCACCATGCCAATTTGAGCTAATGTCGTAAAGACTTGAGAAGCTTGACGCGTTAAGACGAGAGCTGGTAAATGCACCATAACCGAAGCACGCATTGCCGTTCCGATATTCGTCGGGCAGGCCGTTAAGTAACCAGAATGACTATCATAAGCGTAATCCAAACGACGTTCTAGCGCATCATCCAATTGATTCGCCACGGTCCAGGCTTCTTCGAGCTGCAAACCGGATAACAGGATTTGAATGCGCAAATGATCTTCCTCATTCACCATAATACTAATACTTTCCCGCTCATCAATGGCGATTGCACGGTACTTAACAGGTTCTTCGATAAATGCGGGGCTGATCAAGTGCTTTTCCACCAAAACCTGCCGGTCAATTGGACTGAGATGATCCAGCCGCTCGAAATGCATTTGCCACGTCCTACTTAAATCATTCACGGCTTGCTCGACTTGATGGAGCATTTTTTCGGCGACATCATCCGTCAACCGATTAGGAAATACCATATCCTTCAGATTACGTGCCAAACGAATGCGGCTTGAGAGGACAATATCAGCATCGGGCCCTTTCGCCTGCATCCATGCGCTAAAGGGCTCCATGATTTGACCCCCCAGAGGCATGCTGCTGTTCCAAAGCACGAATCTCGTCTCGCCATTTGGCTGCCTCTTCAAACGCTTCCCGGGCAATGGCCTCTCGCATCTTGCTACGTAATTCTTCTAATGTTCGCTGTTGTAGGATATCTTGACCGCCTCGCTTAGGTACCTTACCGTGATGCTCAACACTGCCATGTAAGCGTTTGACTAACGGTTCTAATTCCTCATGAAATGCCTCATAACAGTGGTCACAACCAAGCCGTCCAGTTTCGGCAAATTGTTGATATGAATAGCCACACACAGAACACGTCTTATCGACCACGGCTTGACGGCGTTGGCCCGTGGGAGTGGCACCTATCAATCCCCCGAGTACGTGTTGGATTGTGAACTGGGGCACCAGCATAAAGTGATAGGCGCCCTCTTGCCGGGCACAATCCTCACAAAGAAATCGATCAAATTTTTCGCCATTCACGACGGTACTCATGTGCACCGAAGCCGGGCGGCTTTCACACCGTTGACACAATTGCACCCGGTCCTGACGAGGCTCTGAATTTTGTTCCATATTAATTTGCCTCCTTCGGGCGGAGCAGCATCGTCAACATTGCCTGGAGAATCCTGGCCCTTAGACGGTCTCTTTCCGGAAGCCCAATATTCAAGACATCGCGACGCATGGCTGCGGAAAGTAGCGCTCGCTCCCGGTCTGTAATATGTTCTGCCTCGTAAAGCCGTTCAATAATACTTAGTGCGCGCGTTTGATCAATGCTTTCTAGTCCTGAGATCGCCTCAATGATTTCTTGAGACTCGGTTACGAGTTGCAGAACCTTTATGCCTCCTCCCCCTCCCCGTCGCCCTTCAACCAGATAGCCACGTTCAGGGGTAAAACGCGTCATCAATACATACGTAATTTGTGACGGCACACAATCAAAGCGCCCTGCCAAATCAGCTCGTTGAATTTCAATCACACCATCTTCTGATTGTGCTAAAAGATGGCGAATATATGCCTCAATCTCATCACTAATGCTAGCCATTTGACTCCCCTCTTGATTGACTTTGCCTTTTATTGCTCTTTAATTGTAGTATATCAGGTTTGTCAAGCACCAGCTTAGCATGTCACGTACGGACATAATACCACACCCAAATTCTTGGCAACACTTCTGAGAACAAGAAAATCTGGAAATCGCTTTCACCTCTTCTTAGTTTCTTCCATAGTGTGATATTGCCTAAGGCTAACAAAGAAAACATCTACTAAGAAACTTGAGGTGATGCGCGAATGACTCCCGACAATTTTTCCCCGTCTGTCTCTCATGAACACCAGCACCGGGCCCTTGATCGTTTAGCCGTTCATCAAGCTCGCCTTCAGCACAGGCCAGCTCGCCTATTATGGCTCCTCATTGGCCCGGGAATTCTCGTGATGCTAGGCGAAAATGATGCCCCCAGCATGCTATCTTATGCCGCGACGGGTTCTCAATTTGGTATAGGTTTTTTTCTCCCGTTCGTTCTTTTAACCTTTGCCATGGCATTTGTGGCCCAAGAAATCACGGTCCGTCTTGGTGCAGCCAGTCAGGCAGGGCACGCCGAGCTCATTTACCGTCGCTTTGGGCGTTTCTGGGGCAATTTTGCCATGATTGACCTGCTCTTTACAAATTTTCTCACGTTAGTAACAGAATTTGTCGGGATTGTCGCGGGTGCCGGATATTTTGGGATACCGGCCTGGGTTGCGGTCTTATGCGGCATTGCTGTGGTCAGTACGGCCGTGATTGTACGGCGCTACTGGTCGTGGGAGCGTTTTGTGCTGATCCTTGCCCTCTTCAATTTGGTATTTATCCCGGTGGCTATCTTAAGCCATCCCAATTGGGGTCAGGTCGGTCGATCGTTTTTAACCTGGCATCCTTTGGTTGGGGGTTTTAATACCAATACCTTAGTGATTTTGCTTTCGGATATCGGGGCCACGATCACACCTTGGATGCTCTTTTTTCAACAAGGAGCCGTCAGTGACAAGGGACTCACCGTCGCCGATATTCGCCACGGACGCATTGATACCGCGTTAGGCGCGTTATTCGCGGCCTTAGCAGCTATCGCCTGTATCATTGCCACGACCCCATTATTTATTCATCACATGAATGCCAGTCAATTTGGTGCCGCCCAGTTCGCGCAAGCCTTAACCCCATATGTCGGCCACATTGGGGGCTCCCTCTTTGCCTTAGGTGTTCTCGAAGCGGGCTTAGTTGCAGCCACCACCATTTCGACTTCATCGGCCTATGCCTTCGGCGAAGTCGCCCGTCAAGCCCATAGTCTCAACCGTTCCTTTCATGAAGCTAAAGGGTTTTATCTCGTGTTAATTGGGGTGGCGGCTTTGGCCGGATCACTGGTGTTAATTCCCGGTTTTCCCTTAGAAATGGTTGTGATTATGGTCAATGTTATCGCGGTGCTGACCATGCCTCCCGCCATCGGATTCTTACTAATCTTGGCCAACGATAAAGACATTATGGGTGCTCACCGGAGCACATGGTGGCTTAATGCTTTAGGGTTAGCGGTTGGTATTTTCGTCTCGCTTGCGGGCATGATTTATGCCATCTCTGTTATTTTTCCGCAATGGTTTTAACCCACGCTCATAAGGAAATAACAATCCCCTATGTCATTGACATAGCCATGTGAAGATATAAGGAGGAGATTACTGATGAATTCCGCACAATGGTCCTCAGAGACAAAAGACGCGTTACCGATTGATACGTTATTGGAAGACCACAACAAGGCGCGACAGCACATTGAAGAATTAGGATTGCTCCCTCTGTCTCCCGCCTTAAAAGGCACGATTTGGGGACTACGTCTTTACGTTCTATTTATGATTGTCGTCGTCGTGATGAATATCATCCAGAACTTGCATTAGCCTGTCGCGCACAAAAAAGGGCCGTGGCTCAAAACCACGACCCTTTTTGATATCCCCTTAACCGATAGGGTAACGACGCCCGTATTCTGGCACAATGCGGATGGTCGGAGGTTCTGGTAACAAAAGTTCAGGTGCATGCGTGTGTAAAGGATAAACGATTTTGGGTCGGATCCACTCAACGATTTTGTGGATTGCTTCAGGGCTTCCATGACCCCGGGTGCCCAATGTTCGAAGAGGGATATGATAGCGTTGTAACCAATGTTGTAAAGAACGTCCTGCAGGTGACGTTAACTTAGGATCGCCATCGGCCTGGATAAATACACTCTCTTTGCCGACCGGTAAATCCATGACCCATGGAATATCTCGTGGCCACATCTGAATGATATAGCGTTCAGGATGCGCTTGGATTTTTTTTAGCTGTGCCGGACTATAATCCATGCGCCATACCTTAAGCCCGTAGGCTTCTAAAAAGGTAGCAAATTCTTTGGACCATAAAATCTGGCGACCAAATTTTTCTGCGATGCGCATGAACGATTCAATCCGTTCAATATTGCGTGGGCGTAAGGTGATCAGCATTAATCCCCGGGTATGTTCAACAATATCCGTGAATGTCTTATCCACTTGCTCTTCAGTGGCGGGATGTTCGGTATCCCGTGTCTTGTTTCCCAATGTTGTGCCTTCAATGACTAAGACTTCTGACCCATATGCGGCTTGAGCAAATCGTTTCACCCATTCTGGATGACGCCCATGCAAACGAATATCCCCTGTATAGGCGACGCGTCCACTCGCTGTCTCAACGATATATCCCGATGCCCCCGGAACATCATGGTCAACAAGATATCGTGTTATCTGAAAAGGGCCGAATTCCACGGGTTGAGCTTCTGCCGTTGGAATAATATGAGGGGGAGCACCTTCTAACATCACTTGTTCAGCAAAAATTAATTCAAAACTAGGATCCTTTTTCGCCGCTTCACCAACAACCGTTAAGGCATGCCGAACGCGAGCCGTTTCCGGAGCAGCATAAATTGGAATATCGGGATCAATCCATCCCGTTAAGCCAATATGGTCAACGTGCGAATGGGTAATAAACACGGCCGTTTTACCGTCACTATTTCCCGCCAAACCTGTCCCGGCAACCGCATCTTTGCGAAACAAATGAGGAATCCAGGGAGCATCTCCGACTTTTAACCGGTCATGTAATTCTTGTCCCGGTCGTGGACTAACGGGATGATGATAGAGATCAGTTTGAGGTCGATCTAATCCCATGTCTAAAAGGACCCGCCAACCCTGATCTTCGATTAAGACTTTACTAGACCCGGTAATGCCGACACCACCCCAGAAACTCACAGTTGCCATAAAATTCCTCTCCCTCTTTACCTTGTGCTCATTGTACCATATACCCAACTTATCTCTTATTGGCTCAAGGTATACAAAAAAGCTCTCCCTGTTTCCAGAAGAGAGCTACAAAAAATATCTGTCGGCACCACTGGGCCTCCCAGATCCCGACGGATCCAGTACCACCAGCGGCCGCGTGGGGGACGACCGTGTGCGAGATGGGAACGGGTCAACACACGCGACCTAAAGCACCGACAAACTTCGGGGCTCCACAGACCCTCACAACTTCACAGGAGAAAGATCTCGACCGATTAGTATGGTCTCGCTCCGCCCGTTACCGGGTGTCCACGGACCACCTATCTACCCACTGGTCGTGTGGGGGTCTCGTGGCGGCCCATAGGCCGCCTCGGATACCTCATCTTGGGGTCGGTTTCGCGCTTAGATGCGGTCAGCGCTTCTCCGCTCCGAACCTAGCTTCCCAGCGCTGCATTGGGCAACACAACTGGGCACACCAGCGGTTCGTCCACTCCGGTCCTCTCGTACTAGGAGTCGCGCCCCTCAAGTATCCACCGCTTACGACGGAGAGGGACCGAACTGTCTCACGACGTTCTGAACCCAGCTCACGTACCGCTTTAATTGGCGAACAGCCAAACCCTTGGGACCGACTTCAGCCCCAGGATGCGATGAGCCGACATCGAGGTGCCAAACCTTCCCGTCGATATGGACTCTTGGGGAAGATCAGCCTGTTATCCCCGGGGTAGCTTTTATCCGTTGCGCGATGGCCCTGCCACGCGGTGCCACCGGATCACTAAGCCCGCCTTTCGGCTCTGCTCGCGTTGTCACGCTCGCAGTCAAGCTCCCTTGTGCCTTTGCACGCCCTGCACGCTGTCCAACCGTGCTGAGGGAACCATGGGGCGCCTCCGTTACGCTTTAGGAGGCGACCGCCCCAGTCAAACTGCCCCCCTGCCACTGTCCCGCGCCGGGTGCCGGCGGCGGTTAGATCGTGCACGCCGTGAGGGTGGTATCCCAAGGATGGCTCCCCCGCCGCTAACGCGGCGGCTTCTCCGCCTCCCACCTATCCTGTACACACGTCGCGCGCGTTCCATGGCAGGCTACAGTAAAGCTCCACGGGGTCTTTCTGTCCAGTCGTAAGTATCCTGCATCTTCACAGGACTTGCAATTTCACCGAGTCTCTCGTTGAGACAGTGCCCAAGTCGTTACGCCTTTCGTGCGGGTCGGAACTTACCCGACAAGGAATTTCGCTACCTTAGGACCGTTATAGTTACGGCCGCCGTTGACTGGGGCTTCGGGTCGGAGCTTGCACCCCTCACCTTAACCTTCCAGCACCGGGCAGGCGTCAGCCCCTATACGGCGTCTTACGACTTCGCAGGGACCTGTGTTTTTGGTAAACAGTCGCTTGGGCCGCTGTAGTGCCCCCGGCCGCGGCTGCGGCCGGGCCCCCTTCTCCCGAAGTTACGGGGGTAATTTGCCGAGTTCCTTAACGAGAGGTCACTCGCGCGCCTGAGGCTCCTCGCCTCGCCTACCTGTGTCGGTTTCGGGTACGGACACCCGATCACTCCAGTTGCACTTTTCTCGGTGGTCCGCCGAGCTCTCTTCCGTACTTGCGGTTCCGTCCCCCTTGCGGGACGCCCACGACCAACGGGGCGCAGACCCCCGCGGACCACGTCCTGCTCCCTTCGCTGTGATCGGCTGGTCACGGAATCTCCACCGTGTCTCCATCGACTACGCCTCAACGGCCTCGCCTTAGGCCCGACTAACCCGGAGCGGACGATCCTGCCTCCGGAACCCTGCGGCTTTCGGCGGGCCCGATTCTCACGGGCCTTTTCGCTACTCATACCGGCATTCGCACTCCGCCGCGGTCCACGCACGGTTCCCCGCACGCTTCGCCCCCCGGCGGACGCTCCCCTACCACCGGCCTCCTAAGGAGGCCGATTCGCCGCTTCGGTAGACCACTTAGCCCCGCACATTCTCGGCGCCGCGCGACTGCGACCAGTGAGCTATTACGCACTCTTTCAAGGATGGCTGCTTCTAAGCCAACCTCCTGGCTGTCTCGATCACGCGACGACCTTTGCCACTCAGTGGTCATTTGGGGACCTTAGCGGACGATCTGGGCTCTTACCCTTTTGACCTTGGAGCTTATCCCCCAACGTCTGACTCTCTCCCGCCTACCGACGACTTTGTCGTTTGCGAACAGGCAGTAATCCTTCACGGACCCCTTCCATTCACAGAGCGCTACCCCGTCGGTATTGGTCGGGGAGGCTCGCCCTCAAGCGATTTCGGGGAGAACCAGCTATCTCCGTGTTCGATTGGCATTTCACCCCTAGCCGCCGCTCGTCCCAGCCCTTTTCAACGGACACGGGTGCGGCCCTTCATCCCGGCTTAAGGGGATTGCAGCCTGGCGCCGGCTAGATCACACGGTTTCGGGTCGACCGGCGGCCACTGGCCGCCCTCTTCAGACTCGCTTGCGCTCCGGCTCCCGACCTCCCGGTCGTTAACCTCGCGGCCTGCCGGTCACTCGCCGGTTCATTCTTCAATAGGCACGCCATCATGAGGCGAACCCCACTCTGACGGCTTGACAGCACACGGTTTCAGGATCTCTTTCACTCCCCTCCCGGGGGGCTTTTCACCGTTCCCTCACGGTACTCTGCGCTATCGGTGACGGATGGTCGGGAGTCTTGGGCGGTGGGCCGCCCGGCTTCCCACGGTCTTCCACGAGGACCGTGGTACTCTGGAACCTGTCCCGGTCTGCGCGCGTCTGCTCCGACGGGGCTCTCACCCGCTAGGGCGCTGCATTCCAACAGCTTCGGATCGACGGCGCAGAGCCGGTGTCGGTCGACATACGCCGACAAGACAGGCCCGCAACCCGCCCGAGGCGCCGGTATGTCCGGTCACGCCTCGAACGTTTGGACTCGTCCCGGTTCGCTCGCCGCTACTACGGGATTCGCTGACGCTTTCTCGACGCAGGTACTGAGATGTTTCAGTTCCCCGCTTTGGACTCGGTTTCGCCCTGTGGCGAACCGTCCAGACCTGCCGGTCTGGGGGTTTCCCCATTCGGTGACCCTCGGATCGTTGCGTGCGACGCCGCTCCCCGAGGCCTTTCGTGGCGTGCCACGACCTTCTTCGCCCCATCCGCACCCGAGGCATCCCCCGTGTGCTGGTTGTCTCTTTCTCCTGTAAAGTTGTCAAGGTCCGCCGGCCGCGGCGCTCTGCGCCGCCGTCGGTCCTCGGAAACCATATCGTCATGTGAAGCTCCCTAGAAAGGAGGTGATCCAGCCGCACCTTCCGATACGGCTACCTTGTTACGACTTCACCCCAATCACCGACCCCACCGTCGACGGGACCCTCCGCATCTGCGGTTGGATCGCCCGGCTTCGGGTGTGGCCGACTCTCGTGGTGTGACGGGCGGTGTGTACAAGGCCCGGGAACGAATTCACCGCCCCATGCTGATGGGCGATTACTAGCAATTCCGGCTTCATGCAGGCGAGTTGCAGCCTGCAATCCGAACTGAGATCCCGTTTGAAGGATTGGCTCCGGCTCGCGCCGTCGCATCCCGTTGTCGGGACCATTGTAGCACGTGTGTAGCCCAGAACATCAAGGCCATGCGGATTTGACGTCATCCCCACCTTCCTCCGGTTTGTCACCGGCAGTCTCGTGTGAGTGCCCGGCCGAACCGCTGGCAACACACGACAAGGGTTGCGCTCGTTGCGGGACTTAACCCAACATCTCACGACACGAGCTGACGACAACCATGCAGCACCTGCGCTCGCTCCCCGAAGGGCCCGCCGCTTTCGCGGCGCTCACGAGCGTGTCCAGTCCTGGTAAGGTTCTGCGCGTTGCGTCGAATTAAACCACATGCTCCACTGCTTGTGCGGGCCCCCGTCAATTCCTTTGAGTTTCAACCTTGCGGCCGTACTCCCCAGGCGGGGTACTTAGTGCGTTAGCTCCGGCACCGCCCGGTGGACCCGGGCGACACCTAGTACCCATCGTTTACGGCGTGGACTACCGGGGTATCTAATCCCGTTCGCTCCCCACGCTGTCGCGCCTCAGCGTCAGGGCCAGGCCAGTGCGCCGCCTTCGCCACGGGTGTTCTTCCTGATCTCTACGCATTTCACCGCTCCACCAGGAATTCCACGCACCTCTCCTGCCCTCTAGCGCGACCGTTTAGCCGCCCTCCTCCGGGTGAGCCGGAGGCTTAAAACCGCTACGTATCGCACCGCCTACACGCCCTTTACGCCCAGTAATTCCGGACAACGCTTGCCCCCTACGTCTTACCGCGGCTGCTGGCACGTAGTTTGCAGGGGCTTCCTCCGTCGGTACCGGCTCCCCGGCCCTTCCGGGCCGGTCTTCGTCCCGACAGACAGAGCTTTACAACCCGAAGGCCGTCTTCACTCACGCGGCGTTGCTCCATCAGGCTTGCGCCCATTGTGGAAGATTCCCTACTGCTGCCTCCCGTAGGAGTCTGGGCCGTGTCTCAGTCCCAGTGTGGCCGTTCACCCTCTCAGGCCGGCTACCCATCGTCGCCTTGGGAGGCCATTACCCCCCCAACTAGCTAATGGGCCGCGAGCTCCCCTGTGAGCGCCTGTTGCCAAGCTTTCTTCCGGTTCCCCGGAACGTATGCGGGATTGCCGCGCCTTTCGGCCCGATATCCCCCACTCACAGCCCGATCACTCACGTGTTCCTCACCCGTCCGCCGCTGACCCGAAGGTCCGCTCGACTTGCATGTATTACGCACGCCGCCAGCGTTCGTCCTGAGCCAGGATCAAACTCTCCATGACTCATTTCTGTCTTCTGACGTGATTCGATAACTTTCACTTCAACATGACGATATAGTTTTCAAGGACCGACTGCCCGAGGTCTTGGCCTCGTGGCCGTGCTGCCCTGTCGGACAGCAAAATCAATTATAGTCGCTTCACCGTAAAATGTCTAGTGTTTTAAGCAGATTTTTTCTTAATTCGTGTCCACAAAAATGGAAATAGATAACGATACAACGCCGGGAAGAGTCCACTAAGGAGACGCAGCGAAAAAGCCGGTTTTACCGCACGAAAAGCCTTATCATATTGTTTCATAAGAATAAATGCAACAAAAAACCGAAGATGATGCCATGCCTCAATCACACGAAATTCATGATGACTCACTTGCACTTCTTCTCGATGCTTATCTAACATCGGCAACATCGTAACATATACTCGCCAAACATCTTTACTGTAACCCGTAGGAACATCACGGTACATAACCAGAGGCCAATCGATTTTGACTACCCGTGCTACCTGAGCAACGCGCAGCCACAAATCCCAGTCTTCGGCCCCATCAACACGGCGGTCAAATCCTTGTAATGATTGAACAATGGATCGCTTGACTAAAACGGTAGAGGTTTGAAACCGATTTAAAATCAATAAATCATGGTAACGCACTTCCGAAACCGGCAAAGCTCGAGGCACGTCCATAAAATGGGCATCACGAATCCAATCACTAGCAACCAGCCCTATTTCCGGGTCCGTATGAGCCACATCGAGTTGTTGAGCAATCTTCTCGGGATGCCATACGTCATCAGCGTCTAAAAACGCGATCCACTCCCCGTGCGCCATATCAATTCCCATGTTCCGCGCTTGTGAAGGCCCTTGATTGTGATTCGCCCGTAAAATGACCTGGGGAAATTGCCTTTCAATAATCTGACGCGTCAAATCTGTGGACCCATCGTCTACCACGATAACTTCTAAATTCTTATGCGATTGTTGATAAACGGATTCTAAAGCCTCTACAATAGTGGATTCCGCATTATACGCCGGAATCACGACACTAACTAATTCCGGGGACATGGCTTCCCTCCTGACGCCAGCGTTCTTGGAGGGCCTCTTCAACCACTTCGGCGTCGACAAGCCGTACATCTTCATTTCCAAAGTGCTGAATCGTTTCCGGACCTCGCCCTGTTATCAAAATCACGTCATTTTTTTCTGCATGACGCACAGCATAATGAATCGCCAATGCGCGATTTAGTTCGACCAGTTTTAGTTTTGTATCGTCAACTTGCCGAATCCCTTCAATGAGCGCGTCCGCAATCTTTTGGGGATCCTCAAAATTGGGACTGTCTGCTGTTACAATGACATAATCGGCATATTGTGCAGCAATACGTCCCATCTCCGGTCTTTTCCCCCGGTCTCTGCCTCCTCGAGCTCCAAAAATCAACCAGACCTTACCCTCGGTAAATTTGCGGACAGTCAATAAAGATTGATAGAGACCATCTGGCGTATGAGCGTAATCCACCACGGCCATGGGGCCCCTTTGTCCTCCAGTGATTTGCATACGTCCTGGTACTGACGGCAGATTAGGAATTTCTCTTTGCAAAATCTCTTGAGTGACGCCGAGTCTGATTGCGGCTGCGGTGACGGCCAACACGTTATACACGTTATAGCGTCCCGGATGGTTTATACGGGTTATAAAGTCTAGATTGAGACCACTCACGCGAATATCTGTAGACCACGCGGTTTCTTGGAGAACTTGGCCCCGAATGTCCCCTGCTTTAATCCCGTAACTCGTCACGGGTGCTCGACTGGCTTTGGCCACTGTTTCAAAGTGCTGATCATCTGCATTAAGCACAGCACCTAGACTATTTGAAGGCAACATACGAAATAATGTGGCCTTGGCATCAACATACCGTTCCATCGTGCCGTGAAAATCCAAATGTTCCCGTGTAATGTTGGTCAAAATGGCTAATTGAAAAATTGTTCCGCGCACCCTTTGTTGCACGATACCATGGGATGACACCTCAACCACTGCAGCCTTTCCACCACAGTTACGAATCTGATCTAAGTATGCCTGTAAGTCAGGGCTTTCTGGAGTCGTTAAAGACGCTGGCTGTTTCCGGCAAACTATATCATTTACTACACTAGAAACAAGCCCCGTTTTGATGTTCGCGGCATTCAAAATAGCACTGAGCCAATACACAACAGAAGTTTTCCCATTCGTTCCCGTTACCGCCACCGTGACGAGATCTTTCGAAGGGTGCTTATAAAAAGATGTCGCTATATCAGCTGCCGCTTCCCGGCTCGATTGGACTTGAATATATGGAACCGGCAACCTTCCCATTGGTTTTTCACCAACGATTGCCACTGCACCCTTGTCAATGGCTTGCTGAATAAATTCATGCCCATCCAGCAAGGATCCTGAAACCGCAATAAAAACATCCCCTGGCTGAACCAATCGGGAGTCCATGCGAATTCCCTTCACAGCAGGGCCAAATACCCAACCGGATTCGGTTATGCTCAGCTGCTGGTCCATTAGAATGATTCCCCCGTTTTTCTGCCTACAATGATTGTCCCCATGTATCATGAATCTATCATGAATTGGATTCAGCCACGAGGAAAAAATCGAATAGTCGATGTGTGCCTCTGACATGATTTCATTGTCGCTTTTCGGTATTCTATGCGGATATCGCAAAAAATCCTCAAACCTATATAAATTGCCTGTCGATGGTAAGTCTATTACCTATCTAATCAAATCATATTGTTTGAGGTGTTTCAAATAAGAAAAACTGAAATTTAAAAGCCCCTCACAGTAATGAGGGGCGCAAAAAATATCTGTCGGCACCACTGGGCCTCCCAGATCCCGACGGATCCAGTACCACCAGCGGCCGCGTGGGGGACGACCGTGTGCGAGATGGGAACGGGTCAACACACGCGACCTAAAGCACCGACAAACTAAGGAGGACTCACCAGACCCTCACAACTTCACAGGAGAAAGATCTCGACCGATTAGTATGGTCTCGCTCCGCCCGTTACCGGGTGTCCACGGACCACCTATCTACCCACTGGTCGTGTGGGGGTCTCGTGGCGGCCCATAGGCCGCCTCGGATACCTCATCTTGGGGTCGGTTTCGCGCTTAGATGCGGTCAGCGCTTCTCCGCTCCGAACCTAGCTTCCCAGCGCTGCATTGGGCAACACAACTGGGCACACCAGCGGTTCGTCCACTCCGGTCCTCTCGTACTAGGAGTCGCGCCCCTCAAGTATCCACCGCTTACGACGGAGAGGGACCGAACTGTCTCACGACGTTCTGAACCCAGCTCACGTACCGCTTTAATTGGCGAACAGCCAAACCCTTGGGACCGACTTCAGCCCCAGGATGCGATGAGCCGACATCGAGGTGCCAAACCTTCCCGTCGATATGGACTCTTGGGGAAGATCAGCCTGTTATCCCCGGGGTAGCTTTTATCCGTTGCGCGATGGCCCTGCCACGCGGTGCCACCGGATCACTAAGCCCGCCTTTCGGCTCTGCTCGCGTTGTCACGCTCGCAGTCAAGCTCCCTTGTGCCTTTGCACGCCCTGCACGCTGTCCAACCGTGCTGAGGGAACCATGGGGCGCCTCCGTTACGCTTTAGGAGGCGACCGCCCCAGTCAAACTGCCCCCCTGCCACTGTCCCGCGCCGGGTGCCGGCGGCGGTTAGATCGTGCACGCCGTGAGGGTGGTATCCCAAGGATGGCTCCCCCGCCGCTAACGCGGCGGCTTCTCCGCCTCCCACCTATCCTGTACACACGTCGCGCGCGTTCCATGGCAGGCTACAGTAAAGCTCCACGGGGTCTTTCTGTCCAGTCGTAAGTATCCTGCATCTTCACAGGACTTGCAATTTCACCGAGTCTCTCGTTGAGACAGTGCCCAAGTCGTTACGCCTTTCGTGCGGGTCGGAACTTACCCGACAAGGAATTTCGCTACCTTAGGACCGTTATAGTTACGGCCGCCGTTGACTGGGGCTTCGGGTCGGAGCTTGCACCCCTCACCTTAACCTTCCAGCACCGGGCAGGCGTCAGCCCCTATACGGCGTCTTACGACTTCGCAGGGACCTGTGTTTTTGGTAAACAGTCGCTTGGGCCGCTGTAGTGCCCCCGGCCGCGGCTGCGGCCGGGCCCCCTTCTCCCGAAGTTACGGGGGTAATTTGCCGAGTTCCTTAACGAGAGGTCACTCGCGCGCCTGAGGCTCCTCGCCTCGCCTACCTGTGTCGGTTTCGGGTACGGACACCCGATCACTCCAGTTGCACTTTTCTCGGTGGTCCGCCGAGCTCTCTTCCGTACTTGCGGTTCCGTCCCCCTTGCGGGACGCCCACGACCAACGGGGCGCAGACCCCCGCGGACCACGTCCTGCTCCCTTCGCCGTGATCGGCTGGTCACGGAATCTCCACCGTGTCTCCATCGACTACGCCTCAACGGCCTCGCCTTAGGCCCGACTAACCCGGAGCGGACGATCCTGCCTCCGGAACCCTGCGGCTTTCGGCGGGCCCGATTCTCACGGGCCTTTTCGCTACTCATACCGGCATTCGCACTCCGCCGCGGTCCACGCACGGTTCCCCGCACGCTTCGCCCCCCGGCGGACGCTCCCCTACCACCGGCCTCCTAAGGAGGCCGATTCGCCGCTTCGGTAGACCACTTAGCCCCGCACATTCTCGGCGCCGCGCGACTGCGACCAGTGAGCTATTACGCACTCTTTCAAGGATGGCTGCTTCTAAGCCAACCTCCTGGCTGTCTCGATCACGCGACGACCTTTGCCACTCAGTGGTCATTTGGGGACCTTAGCGGACGATCTGGGCTCTTACCCTTTTGACCTTGGAGCTTATCCCCCAACGTCTGACTCTCTCCCGCCTACCGACGACTTTGTCGTTTGCGAACAGGCAGTAATCCTTCACGGACCCCTTCCATTCACAGAGCGCTACCCCGTCGGTATTGGTCGGGGAGGCTCGCCCTCAAGCGATTTCGGGGAGAACCAGCTATCTCCGTGTTCGATTGGCATTTCACCCCTAGCCGCCGCTCATCCCAGCCCTTTTCAACGGACACGGGTGCGGCCCTTCATCCCGGCTTAAGGGGATTGCAGCCTGGCGCCGGCTAGATCACACGGTTTCGGGTCGACCGGCGGCCACTGGCCGCCCTCTTCAGACTCGCTTGCGCTCCGGCTCCCGACCTCCCGGTCGTTAACCTCGCGGCCTGCCGGTCACTCGCCGGTTCATTCTTCAATAGGCACGCCATCATGAGGCGAACCCCACTCTGACGGCTTGACAGCACACGGTTTCAGGATCTCTTTCACTCCCCTCCCGGGGGGCTTTTCACCGTTCCCTCACGGTACTCTGCGCTATCGGTGACGGATGGTCGGGAGTCTTGGGCGGTGGGCCGCCCGGCTTCCCACGGTCTTCCACGAGGACCGTGGTACTCTGGAACCTGTCCCGGTCTGCGCGCGTCTGCTCCGACGGGGCTCTCACCCGCTAGGGCGCTGCATTCCAACAGCTTCGGATCGACGGCGCAGAGCCGGTGTCGGTCGACATACGCCGACAAGACAGGCCCGCAACCCGCCCGAGGCGCCGGTATGTCCGGTCACGCCTCGAACGTTTGGACTCGTCCCGGTTCGCTCGCCGCTACTACGGGATTCGCTGACGCTTTCTCGACGCAGGTACTGAGATGTTTCAGTTCCCCGCTTTGGACTCGGTTTCGCCCTGTGGCGAACCGTCCAGACCTGCCGGTCTGGGGGTTTCCCCATTCGGTGACCCTCGGATCGTTGCGTGCGACGCCGCTCCCCGAGGCCTTTCGTGGCGTGCCACGACCTTCTTCGCCCCATCCGCACCCGAGGCATCCCCCGTGTGCTGGTTGTCTCTTTCTCCTGTAAAGTTGTCAAGGTCCGCCGGCCGCGGCGCTCTGCGCCGCCGTCGGTCCTCGGAAACCATATCGTCATGTGAAGCTCCCTAGAAAGGAGGTGATCCAGCCGCACCTTCCGATACGGCTACCTTGTTACGACTTCACCCCAATCACCGACCCCACCGTCGACGGGACCCTCCGCATCTGCGGTTGGATCGCCCGGCTTCGGGTGTGGCCGACTCTCGTGGTGTGACGGGCGGTGTGTACAAGGCCCGGGAACGAATTCACGCCCCATGCTGATGGGCGATTACTAGCAATTCCGGCTTCATGCAGGCGAGTTGCAGCCTGCAATCCGAACTGAGATCCCGTTTGAAGGATTGGCTCCGGCTCGCGCCGTCGCATCCCGTTGTCGGGACCATTGTAGCACGTGTGTAGCCCAGAACATCAAGGCCATGCGGATTTGACGTCATCCCCACCTTCCTCCGGTTTGTCACCGGCAGTCTCGTGTGAGTGCCCGGCCGAACCGCTGGCAACACACGACAAGGGTTGCGCTCGTTGCGGGACTTAACCCAACATCTCACGACACGAGCTGACGACAACCATGCAGCACCTGCGCTCGCTCCCCGAAGGGCCCGCCGCTTTCGCGGCGCTCACGAGCGTGTCCAGTCCTGGTAAGGTTCTGCGCGTTGCGTCGAATTAAACCACATGCTCCACTGCTTGTGCGGGCCCCCGTCAATTCCTTTGAGTTTCAACCTTGCGGCCGTACTCCCCAGGCGGGGTACTTAGTGCGTTAGCTCCGGCACCGCCCGGTGGACCCGGGCGACACCTAGTACCCATCGTTTACGGCGTGGACTACCGGGGTATCTAATCCCGTTCGCTCCCCACGCTGTCGCGCCTCAGCGTCAGGGCCAGGCCAGTGCGCCGCCTTCGCCACGGGTGTTCTTCCTGATCTCTACGCATTTCACCGCTCCACCAGGAATTCCACGCACCTCTCCTGCCCTCTAGCGCGACCGTTTAGCCGCCCTCCTCCGGGTGAGCCGGAGGCTTAAAACCGCTACGTATCGCACCGCCTACACGCCCTTTACGCCCAGTAATTCCGGACAACGCTTGCCCCCTACGTCTTACCGCGGCTGCTGGCACGTAGTTTGCAGGGGCTTCCTCCGTCGGTACCGGCTCCCCGGCCCTTCCGGGCCGGTCTTCGTCCCGACAGACAGAGCTTTACAACCCGAAGGCCGTCTTCACTCACGCGGCGTTGCTCCATCAGGCTTGCGCCCATTGTGGAAGATTCCCTACTGCTGCCTCCCGTAGGAGTCTGGGCCGTGTCTCAGTCCCAGTGTGGCCGTTCACCCTCTCAGGCCGGCTACCCATCGTCGCCTTGGGAGGCCATTACCCCCCCAACTAGCTAATGGGCCGCGAGCTCCCCTGTGAGCGCCTGTTGCCAAGCTTTCTTCCGGTTCCCCGGAACGTATGCGGGATTGCCGCGCCTTTCGGCCCGATATCCCCCACTCACAGCCCGATCACTCACGTGTTCCTCACCCGTCCGCCGCTGACCCGAAGGTCCGCTCGACTTGCATGTATTACGCACGCCGCCAGCGTTCGTCCTGAGCCAGGATCAAACTCTCCATGACTCATTTCTGTCTTCTGACGTGATTCGATAACTTTCACTTCAACATGACGATATAGTTTTCAAGGACCGACTGCCCGAGGTCTTGACCTCGTGGCCGTGCTGCCCTGTCGGACAGCTTTGATATAATAACACCAAGCGTATAATCTTGTCTAGATCCAAATTTAACTTTTTCATGTTCACCGTAGTCTTATTTGTTCCCACTTCCCGCAAAATTACGCCACAGATAATTTCACAAAAATTATCCAGCGAAACTCACTGATTCCAACTATCCAAATAAACCAAACATAAGCCTTTGAGAAAAATCGTGGTGTTGTTATCTCACCTAGCAACCATCATCAAAAAAACGATAACGGATCGCCCTTAATTGTTGCTCATTGAAGAGCAAGACACCATTTATCAAGCCCTCCGTTCTCCTTTAACACGATAACTTAACCACCAGTAGCATTGACCAACGTGAATCTGCAGGCCGTCAGCATATGGATAGAATAATGATCTCAGTTCGTCTTGGCTGTAATAATTTTTTAGAACTTCATAGGTTCGCCCGTCTTCCAACGTACGCATTTTGTATGTGTTCTTATCCGAAGCTTTAGAAATCAGTTCGCCTCCTACGCCGTCCATATAAACATTATCAGCCATAAAGACTATAGCGTCTCGTCCAAGACGGGCATGCCAATGGTCGAGAAATTCATGAATGCGGCATTTGGGCACGTGAGAAAGCCAAAAATTTGCCACGCCACCATCAAAGTCTCCCGGTAGATTATTCAGATTATAAGCATCCCCGAGGCAGAATCTGACGGTGCGGGCATCAAGGTTTTTGTTTTTGGCAATTTGTAGCATTTCTTGAGATTTATCCACAGCAACGATATGACTGGCGACCTGAGCGAGAAATTGTGTCCAATAACCGGTGCCACAGGCCACTTCCAAAATCGATTTATCCGAGAATAATCTCGTCATAGCGTCCCGGAGTTCGAGTAACTCATGCTCACAGACTTGCTCGCTTCTTTTATAGACCTTCTCATATTCCGGGGCCCGTGCTCTATAATATGTTTCCACAGCGAATTCCCCCTTGATATCAGATGAATCTAATCCGGGACAATTTCCACAAAACCCCTTAACCCCAATTCCCGTAACTAGTTTTACTCATCATCTCAAAGGCGAACGGGTGAGGCGCTAACGATGGTATTTGACAACCCCGTCTCGCTACACCCGGATCCTTGCTTACAAGAATACAATACGTAACCAAGCTGCTTGGTAAATTCGCAATGACACCATACTATATTTTCTTGGCATAACGCTGTCGTGTCAGGGATTAACCAAAAGGTGAACAGGCAACGATGTCACATCCATATGATCCGGATCAGATGCGGTAATTTGATAAATTCCCGGAGAAACATTGGCTCCTGCTGTGATCATCACCGTACCAGATTGCAGAGTCGGTGCATTGTTAAAAGTATATTGGCCATGAACGAACTGTTGGTTAGTGACCCCAAATCCTGAAATAGTAAAACCTGAGGCCGGCTGACCATGCGCGTTCGTGATAGTGAAAATCGAGTCCAAATTATCTAAAGACATTCCCATAGCCGGATCGCCATTCGGATAAACCTGAGATAATGTTAGTGAGGCGGAACTACCAGCATTGATGGATATTAGTGAGGGACTTAACTGAAAGTCTACCGTGGGCATTACATTCACACTCATCTCGGAGCTCCAAATCTCATTCGCTGGCGTCGCGGGCGCATTTCCGTCTTTTGCATAAACCATAACATGGTATGTCCCAGCATGAGCGGGTGATACGGGATAATATGGGACGGTAATCATCGACATCGTAGAATAATTTCCACTTGAGGTCCAATGCCCATTTGGTCCCTGCCACCAAAATTGATAGACGGGATTCATCAGATTCCTTGCCACCGCCTGAACCATAGGTTCCATAGACTCCATATTATTCATCATGGACATGGGCTTGAGGCTCACATGACTACCGACATTAATAAATTGCGTGGTGGCAACCGCACTTCTCCATGCTTGCGCTTTTACGGCAGACGAAGACATAGCATACGCGACGATTTCATAACTCCCGGGCATAATGTCTTGTATTGTGTAGTGATTATTCGTTGAGTAGTTTTGCACCATTTTCCATCCTTGAGAAGAATCAATCCAAAATTGATATTCCCATCCTGAAGTATCACCTGAACTTTCCACGGTAAATGTAGGACTTTGTCCCGCCATAATGGTCGTACTTGGTCCCTTAAGTTTTATGGTTGCACTGGGTGAACTCGCTGCAAATGTTGCCACTCCCGGCATCAAAGATACATCCATGAACATCACGGTGGCTAAAAGGCCAAAATTCTTAATCCATCTGCCCCAGCTTTTTGACATAATTTATTCTCCCTTCTTGGTTCCCCCGTCATGCAAGTTATCAATCACAATAGACGGACTGAATCGCTCAATACCTTTACTTGAATATTTCGTTCTTGAGCGTAATGCCACCATAATGGCGCGACAATATCAGAAAAGGTCTCAATCTGTTTCATCTAACGACCTTCGCCGGTTGTCAGACGTATCCTTATCTTTTGATTGGCAAGCTTATGTATTCCTCAGGCCAGTGATTTTTCGGTATAGGTGTTCCAAAGATCGGACGCTTGGAGAATCAAGAAGGATATCGATTGTTTGAGACAATCATGAGGAGATTATCGAGGTCTCTACGTAAGCGTCAAATAATCCCCACCTTGCGGTGGGGATTCTCGTGTGTTCTGAATTCTTAAGGGGTTGCCGGATTGGCAGGAGTTCTGACGTGGGCCGGGAGCGTCGGCGACCAGGGCAGGCAGTCGGCCCAGCTGGCGGCGTTCGAGAGGTCGCGTTGCGGCAATTGTTCGAAGAGATATTGGAGATAAGCACGCGGTTCCAAGCCGTTTTCTTTGGCGGTTTGAATGAGACTCAAGGTGATCGCGCTGGCTTGCGCTCCGCGCGGCGTGTTGGCAAAGAGCCAGTTTTTGCGGCCCGTCACAAAGGGTTTGATGGCCCGTTCACTGCGGTTGTTGTCCACCTCGAGCCGTCCATCCTCGAGAAATCGCGTCAGCGGTTTCCATTGATTCAGGCAATAGGTCACCGCCTTGCCCAAGGGACTGTGGGGCAGGGTGTGCCGTTTTTGCCGACGTAACCATTGCGCAAAGCGAGCCAAAACCGGGCGACTCCGCGCGTGCCGCGCGGTGTGCCGATCCGCCGCGGAGACATCCCGCAGATCCCGTTCGATGCGGAAGATCGCGTTGCAGAATTCGAGTCCGTCCCGAATGGCGCTGGGGCCGTCGCGGGCCGCCGGCGGCAACGTGTGCAGGGCCTCAACAAAATACCGTCGATAATGCGGAACTACACATTATCGACGTAATGACAAGCTAGCCGTAATGGAAAGCTGACGGAAGAAATGGCTGAATGAGGCCACTTTCCCGTCTTTCACTTTCCATTTCAGGTGACTAGGACCCGAGTCCTTTCAGCCACGTGAGTAACTCGGTGTTCGCCTGCCATGGGGGCAACGTTTCAGAGACGACACCGACGCTATGGCTTTCCAAGACCTTTCGCTTCATTTCACTGTCGACTCGAGCGTAAATTTCGGTTGTCTTGAGGTCGACATGGCCGAGGAGATCCCGGATATACACGAGATTAACTCCGGCCTGGAGCAAATGCATGGCCTTCGAATGGCGAAAACAATGGGGCGACACCGTTTCAGGAAGAGTGCCTGGCGAAACGCGGGCCGCTTCTTGAACATACTTAGCCACGATATAGGATACGCCTTCGCGGGACAGCTTGCTTCCCGCACGGTTTTGAAACAGGGGATACGCATCAGATTTGGGATGGGTCAACCCGCGTTCTTGCCGATATTGCTCCAGAAGACGAGCCATGGGTGGCATCAACGGCACAATGCGACTTTTCTGCCCCTTACCGGTGAGCCGAATTGTCGATACGGTCCCCGATTTGATATCCCCTGCGACGACGTCGCAGAGTTCCTGGACCCGGGCGCCTGTATCATACAGAAGGCTCAATAACACGGCGTCTCGCCGCCCACGCAGGGCGGCCAAATTGGGAAGACTCAGGAGAAACTTCATCTGTTCGACGGTTAAATACTCCATCCGCCCGGAGGTCGTTTTTTTGAGCGGAATCGCCCGCAATTGCTGGGCCTGCATCATGAACTCCGGCTGCTCTCGTTGGAGATACTGCGCAAAGGCGTACAGGGCTGCCAAGCGGACATTTCGCGTCGAGACGCTGCAGTGACGGTGCGTTTCGAGCCAATCCAGGAACTGCTCGATCGTCGGGCGAGTTAAATCCTGTAAGCGGATTTTGTCTGGGGGCGTCGCACACTGGGTGTCAAAAAACTCGATGAGCAATTTAAACATATCCCGGTAGGACAGTATCGTATTTCCGCTCAACCCTCGCACTCCTGGGAGGTACGTGGCCAAGTACTGCGACACGCGGTAGGCAAAATCAGTCGGTTTGGCCATCAGTCACCTCCGGAATCGTTGCCCCGGTCACTTGAACGACCGCCGTGATAATTTCAGGATACAAGTCGGCTGTTAGCCGTACATACCCCTCCGTGGCCGCTGGTGAGGCATGGCCGACATAAGCGGCTAAGATCGGAAGTGCCGTATACACATCGAGCCCTTCGTCCACGAGATGCTTCAGGGTCCGTACACAAAACGAGTGTCTCATGTCGTGAACGCGCGGTCCCGCCCCCCGCCCTGCATGCGGTATGCCCGCACGCTGCAAGCACTGCCGGAACTGGCGATAAATCCAATGACGGCTTGGTGGCTGCCCATTCCTCGTTTCAAAAAACCACATCGGGACGGGGTGGCGTGTTTGGAGATGCGCTCGCCATCGTTGTAGGCCGTCCCGGAGGGACGGAGAGACCGGGACCAGTCGGTCATTCCCCCCTTTGCTCTCACGGATCAGGAGGGTATCCCGCACAAAATCCACATCGGAGAACCGAAGCTGACAGGCTTCGGTCACGCGCAATCCCGATCCATATAACAGCCGGAACAGAATGGGAAGCATGAGATGCTTGTCGGTCCCCGGATAGGCCGCCATTGTATCACACGCGTGAAAGAAGCTGGTCATTTCCTGAGAATGCCCCATTTTTCGTGGAAATTGAAACTAGCGATCCTGATGGCTCTCTGGTTTACTAGAGAGGTCTGATCCATCATAAGTCCCGCGGTTAAATGTCAAGAACCGATCAGCTTAGGACAACGACGAACAGGGCCAGGGCAACATAAACCTGCCTAAAAGGAGGTGGTAGATAATGGCAAATCAGTTGTCAATCCCTTTAGTGCGGCATCAACTTCCTTTCGTCGTAGATTTGGCCCCGGGTCAGCATCCCGTAGACCACGCCGACCAAAGCTTGCGTGCCGTCAAGACCAACGCCCGCTTATGTGCGTGGTGCGTGGCTTCGTGGTACTTCTTCTCGTAAAAGGTTTTGAACTGCGGGTCCCGCACCCGGACCCTCTCCGCCGCTTCGATGAAGTAGTACCGCAAATAGACGTTCCCCGTCCGCGTCAGCGGACGGATGTCGGCATCAAAATTCCCCGATTGATGCGGGCGCCAGGTCAGCCCCGCATATTTGGCCAAGGCATTTTCCGACGGAAATCGTTCGATGGGACCGATTTCGGCCAAGAGGCCCGCGCCATAGACCGGACCAATCCCCGGAATCGTGGTCAGGGTTTGGCGAAACGCCTGCATGTCACGGGCAATCACTTTGTCCAGCGCCTGTTGTTGATGTTCCAAGGCCCGGATGGTGTCCAAATGCAGGACCAAGCTTTGGTGCCGTGCATCCTGCTCGTCCGGATGCAACCGAAAGGCACGCCGCGCCAAGCGGTGCAAGGTCTGCGCAATGTCATCGGGCGCTTTCAGCCGTTGGCGACCGGCCGCCGCGATTTCCGCCACCAGATCCGCCAGCGGGATGGTTGCCAGCGTATCGGGCGTGTAGCGTTCCAACACGGTTTGCGACGCTACCCCAAAGACGTTCGAGAAAAACGGCTCATCCGTATGGGCATACTGCCCCCAGACACAGAACAATTGCACCAACGCGCGATTTTTTTCTTGGGTGATGAGGTGGCTCA